>JAJUGS010000112.1 GCA_029265875.1 Prolixibacteraceae bacterium | reverse complement strand
ATTTTACTGTTTTGCGTTTTGTTTCCGTTTGCAGTGGGAGCGCAAATGATGCAGGAAGCAGCGAAACCTTACATTGAAGTAGTGGGAAATGGTGAAATGGAAATCGTTCCCAACGAAATTTACATCAGTTTTACTTTGAAGGAAAGAATGGATGGGAAAAAGAAAATCGAAATCGACTCGCAGGAAAAAGAGCTGAAAAAACAGTTGCAAAAAGCCGGTTTCGATCTGGCAAATCTGAGCCTGGCCGACGCCTCGGCTGATTTTGTCACGATTAAAAGAAAAAACCAGGAAGTGCTGGCTGCCAAGAATTACATAATGAAAGTAGCGACCACAATTGAAGTGGCAGATGTTTTTGGGGTACTCGACAATATTCAGGCTTTAAATGCTGACATCACCCGTGTTGCCCATTCGGAGATCGAAAAATACCGGAAAGAAGTAAAAATTCTGGCCATGAAAGCAGCCAAAGAAAAAGCCGGGTATTTACTGGAAGCCATTGGCGAAAAAGTGGGAAAACCACTGATGATCCAGGAGCGCGAAAACTATGACGACATTATGCCCATGCCAAGAATGATGGCGAACATGAAAATGGCGATGGGCGTGGAGGCAGATATGGCGGAGCAGGTTCCTGAAATTTCGTTTCAGAAAATAAAACTGAAATACTCGGTGTTTGCACGTTTTGAGATTCAGTAAAAGAAAAACGATTACATAATTTCGGCCTTGTTTCACAATGAAGCAGGGCCGTTTTGTTTATTGATTTTTCAACCCGATGATTTTTCCAATCTGAAAACCACATTTTTCCACAAGTTCCGGGGCATTTTGCATGGCTTCAGCCAGTGAAAGCGGCTGATTAATAATAGAAATCAGCAAATCGAATCCGCATTCATATGATTTTTCGTGTCCGTTTCCGAGCGTTCCGGCAACACCAATCACGGGTTTGCCGTGCTTTTTTGCCAGTTGGGCAATGCCAAACGGAGCTTTTCCGTTGATAGTTTGCCCGTCCAGTTTTCCCTCGGCGGTAATCACAAAATCGGCCCTGGCAATTCTGTTCTCAAGGTCGAGGATTTCAGCAACCAGTTGAAAACCATTGGCAGGTTTTGCACCGGTAAAAGCAATTAAACCACCCCCCAAACCACCGGCAGCACCGGCTCCGGGAATATTTCCGATGTCGATATTGAGTTGTTTACGGACGATTTCGGCATAATTTCTCAATGAAGTATCAAGTTGCTGAACCATTTCGGGTGTTGCACCTTTTTGCGGGCCGTAAATTACCGAAGCACCGTTTGGCCCGGTGAGCGGATTGGAAACATCGCAGGCAACCACAATTTCAGGAAAATTTTTTTCAAAGCCGGAAAGGTTGATTTCGCAAAGTTGTGAAAGTTGTCCTCCGCCGGGTAACAATTCCTTCCCGTTTTTATCGAGAAATTTTGCTCCCAGTGCCTGCGCCATTCCAGCTCCGCCATCGTTGGTGGCACTTCCCCCAATCCCGATAACAATCTTTTTGCACCCGGTTTTAATGGCATGTTTTATCATTTCGCCAGTACCAAAGGTTGAGGCAATCAAAGGATTTCGTTCTTCAGGAAGAATCATTTCGAGCCCGTTGGCAACTGCCATTTCGATAAAAGCTGTATGCTTGTCGCCTGAAATCCCGATTTCAGCTTTTATTGGCCGCATCAAAGCATCGTGAACGCTGATTGTGCGAAAAGTGCCACCAGTTCCTGTGGTTAGAACTTTTAAAAAACCTTCTCCGCCATCAGAAACGGGTACCGTATCAATCACAGCATCCGGCAACGACTTTTCGATCCCGGCTTTCAGCAACCGGGCCACAGTAAAGGCATCCAGCGATTCTTTAAAAGAATCAGGTGCAATCAGAATATGTGGCCCGTTTTTCAATCTGTTTTTTCTTCGGATAAAATCTATTTAATCACCAGTTTTTTTGTCTGAACCGAATTTCCGGTTCGCAGGGCAACCAGATAAATTCCCGGCTGATACATTTTTTTTGGTTGAATAAACCGGCTGTAAACACCGGCAGGCACTTTACCTTTCTCAAAAACTTCAAGCTTTCTGCCATTAATGTCAAAAAGAATAATTTCAAGGTTAGTCTCGGCATTCACACTGAATTCGACATAAAATTCGCCTTTTGCCGGGTTCGGGTAAACTTCAAAATTCAATGTTTGTTCAGCAACCTGATCAATGGCGGTGATTGATGCATCATCATTCAACCCGGGAGAGCCATTGGGATATTTCGAAATTGTCCAGTATGTTGCTGAATCGGGATTTGATTTTGGGTTTGTCTCGGTAGCAACCAGCGAATAACTTCCACCATCGGCCTCAATTGGCCAGGGTGCCTCATCCGAAAAGGTAAACGAAATAACCACCTGGTTTGAACTGGTTTGCAGCACCACTTTTTCACCGCCGTTCGATAAACTTCCGGTGTAAACAAACAGGGGTTGAAATCCATAGATTTTGGCAAATTCGGCGGCATTTGAGGCTAAAACAACAAAAGCCCCGGGAGCGAGTGTGGTTCCGGCCGGAAAGGTAAATTGTATTCCGTCGGTCAGGGCCAGGCCAGACAAGTCAAGCGTTTTTGTCCCTGTATTTTTAAATTCAATAAATTCAAGTTCTTTTCCATCCACACCGTTCTGGTCGGCGGGATGGTAGTGCAGTTCAGTTACTTTTAAGTGTGTGAATAATCCTGAATCATCGAAATATATTTCGTGCAAGGCGCTCCATACAGTGCCGTTCTTTACCCTTGATTTTACTATTGTCCCGGGTAAAACTGTCAGATTTTTGGTAACACCGCCAAACTGCGCCGAGCTGGAAACGGATCCACCGGTTGCACGCGGATCTTTGCCATTGGTTGTGTAATAAATTTCTCCCGTTCCGTTGGTATTTTCAAGGGTAAGGCTGAAATTTTCAGCGATGGTTAATTTATCGTCTGCAATCAGCGTCCCATTGTTTTTAAAAACTGGTGGCTGAAGAGAAACATAAAGGTTTTCATTTTTCAGTTGATCGATAACAATGTTGGTGCGATAGGGAATCCAGTCGTTTAATATCTGGTTAACAGCCGGGAGCCAGTGGTCGTCTTTTGTGCGGGCAGAACCGCTTTTACTGTCGCCCCAACGTGCCGATTCGGCAATGATGGCCAGATTAATCTCGTCGGCAGTCTTTTTAAAACGGACCTTACAAGAGTCGGGTGTGAGCGCTCCTTTGTTATACAAGTGTTTATAAACCCTGTCGGCAAACCTCATCCGGTATTCAGCGTTTGCCGTGAGTTTGAAATGCAGCCATTGCGGGTGGAACTTCTGAAACTGGTTCACCTGCATCCATTGTCCGGTACCCAAATTAACCCGGTTCTCATACAAACCAATTCCGGGAGAAACCGGATCAACCAGCAGGGTATGCTCATTGTCGTGGGCAAAAAACCGGAACCCCTGGTTTTTGTTGTTACGGTTGTAAATGGCATAAAAGTTATTGGGATTCTGATTGCTCGAAAATTTTGAAACCGGCGCGTCAAAATTGCCGCCATAAAAAATCACCAGCATGTAATCAATGAGGTTGTCAATGTCCACCAGAACAGGCAGCGTGGTATCCCGAACACCCGAAGCATTTAATCCTAATAATTTAAAATAATTTATGTTGGCAGAGAACCCGGTTTGGCAAATGTTCCAGATCTTTTGCCAGGCTTCGGTGTTCCCGTCGGTGGCTTCAATTTCATAAAGATTGAAATCATCACCGATATCCACTTTTATTACATCATAATCGTCTTTGCCACCACCCAAATAGGTTTCAGCAAAAGAAGCTTCACTGCGCTCCTGGGTTTGGTAAATTCCCCAGTATAAACCGTTAATGTACAAATGATAGAACCGGCTTCTTGTGTAAGGGTTATTCATGTCGCGCTGTGACTCGCGTGAAAACACGTCGCGGTTCAGTGTTTGGTACATGGCCTGGCCTCCGCCATTTGCCCAGGCGTAATTCTGGCCGGTACGCAGATCAATTTTGTCAAATTCATTCGCTCCTTCGTCACCAAACAAGGGGTATCTCAGTTTTCCTTCGCCGTATTCCGATCGGAAAAACAGGCGGAAAGCATGTTTCGGGTAATCGCCGTGGCGGCTCCAGCCACCCCTGATCCGCAATCCTGCATCAATGTTAAAACCTGTACTTCCATCGGGGTTGATCAGTTCGACATTGGCCGGACGCTCCCAGTCCTGTCCGTGATTTTCGGCGTTCACATAAATTCCGGTTTGTGAATCAAAGAGATTCGCCAAATCGGTGGTGACAGTTATTGTGGGTATATCTTTCAGTGAAGATTCTATCAGGTTTGTATAGCGCGAATCGTTTGTAACCTTTGTGTCCATTGGTAAATCGATAATCTGGCCGTTTATCGAACTTGTTGGCCAGCTTCCACCGGGATGAACCTGTTTTTTTACGGCGGCGGTAAAAATGTAATTACAGGTTACCGGTTTGCTCGGATCAAAACCTGGTTCGGTTTTTGATGCCCGCAAAACCACACCCCCGGTTTTTCCCCTTCCGGCTGCTGAGCTGTTCGGATCAATGGAAACGGTTGCCGGTGAAACCGCGTTTACAGCAGTTGACGAGTATCGTGGATCACTGCCATCCAGCGTATATTTGATTGTCTCACCTGCTTTGCCGGTGTTAATAACCGTGGAAAATGGATTTGTGAAAAAGCCGCTTTTTACCGAAATAGTTGGGGCAGTTGTCTCGGGCAGTTTTTTTATGGTTTCTATTTTTGCATCGAGGTAAAAATCGGTGCTTACCCGGGAAATATTAAATCCCTGGATGGCGATAATGTTTTTCCCGTTTACAAGGTTCAGGTCTTTTTTGTCAATTGTTTTGCTGGCCCATTCGCCAAATTCATGCGTATTTACGGCTCCCTGGTTATATGAATAGTCGTTTAGCACATTGGCTTTCCAAATTTCCTGGCCGTTAATCCAGATAACAAAACCATCATCATAATCACAGCTAATCCTGATTTGGTCGATGTTTGAAGGGTCTATCGTGAATTCTTTTCTTATATAGACAATGGTGTAATTGTTGAGCATGTCAGCCAGCAGGGTACCACCGGTTCCATCGCCGTATCTGAAAGGAGCATTGCCTGCCGACCAGGCAGTTGCATTAAAATCGATATTCCGCCACAGGGTATTGGGTGTTGAAGGTTCCGATTTTCCTTTGAAATAGGACCATTGCGAGCCCCAGTTTATGATGGTCTGTGTTTGTGATTTTACAACAAGCGATAGAAAAAATACAACAGTAAAAATTAATATGGCTTTGATTTTAGTCATCATGTTTAAAATTTCAGGATTGATTGTCTTGGTTTAAAAATCGTTGTTTTATTGAATCTTGCCGTCAAAAATAAAAACAATTATCAAAAAGCCGGAATGAAATTTACGGGGATTCCCTGTTGGAGATTTATTTAAAGGAATAAAATGAATGAACACTTTTGTGGTTTATTGCTTAATTCTTAGATTCGGCTCCTGTAAATAAACTGAACTCAAAATGAAAGGGAAAAAAGTAAATAACCCTTCAGTTGTTGTGAAAAATAAGCGCAATATTCTGTATTTCAGAATAATTTCTGTGTTGTTGCCAATTGTAATCCTGCTTTTTATCGAGGTGGTTTTGCGTCTCGCAGGATATGGCGATAATCTTAACCTGTTTGTCAGGAATCCTGAAAAGGGATATGAAAAATTCTTGATGGTAAATCCTGTAGTTGGGAAGAAGTATTTTCAAAAATTCGAATATACCTCTCCTGCGAACGATATTTTCCTGGAAAAGAAACCTGAAAATACTTTTCGCCTGTTTGTGATGGGCAGCTCCACGGTTTATGGGTTCCCTTATGAAAGAAACCTGATGTTTTCGCGTATTCTGCACCAGCGGCTCGAATCGGCTTTCCCCGGCAAGAAAATCGAAATGGTGAATACTTCTATTACCGCCATTAACAGTTTTACCTTGCTCGATTTTGCCGGCCAGATTTTAAAGTATGAACCTGATGCCATTTTGATTTATGCCGGGCACAACGAGTTTTACGGGGCATTTGGTGTTGGATCGAACGAAACCATGGGCAAAAACAAAACACTTACCCGGCTGCATCTCAAATTAATGGATTTGAAACTTTACCAGTTGGTCAGGAATTCAATTGCCGGTTTATCAAAAGCAGTGGCGGGTAAAAACGATGGTGAAATACACGGAACACTCATGAAAAGAATGGTCCGCAATCCCGATATTATTTACGGGAGCGAAAAATACAAGCTTGCCATGGAGCGGTTCCGACAAAATATGGATGAAATTCTCACCAAAGCGGATCAGCAAAAAGTTCCGGTTTTTATCAGCGAACTTGTGAGCAATGTTCACGATATGAAACCTTTTAATTCGATTTCTGAGAACGGCGCTGAATCGGCACAGGCAGTTTTTGAATCGGCCCAAAAAGCAGAAAAGGAAGGTAATTTTGACCGTGCACTCGAATTGTATTACAAGGCCAAAGATCTTGATTGCATCCGTTTCAGGGCCAGCGAAGATGTGAACAGGATCATTGATGAATTGGCTCAGAAACACAAAGCGTATAAAATTCCGATGTTGAAAGTTTTTCAGGAAAATTCACCGAACAAACTCATCGGGAATAACCTGATGACAGAACATCTGCATCCGAATATCGAAGGAAATTTCCTGATGGCGGATGCTTTCTTTCACGAAATTGTTGATTCACGGATTATCGGGGAAGCCGATCTGCAAGAAATCCCGTCGAAAAATTATCAGCAACAAAACTGGGGTTATTCCGACCTCGATTCACTGCTTGGCATTCACCGGGTTGAATTATTAAAAGGATTCTGGCCGTTTATAACTGATCCTTCAAAAGAGTATAATTATAAAACCATTTATCGTTCGAAATCGGTTGTTGACTCACTCGCATTTTCGAAAGTCAGGAATCCGGTCCTGGCTGTTGAAGATTTGCGGCTTCAATTGGCTGAGTACTATGAAAAACGAGGGAAGCCTGAAAAGGCTTTTAAGGAATACGAAGCCTTGATCAGGATGAATCCTTACATTGCGGTTAATTATCGCGATGCAGCCAATTTATTGCTACAACTTGGCGATTTGCCGCTTGCATTGAAATATTTCCAGAAATCGCTTGAATTTGAAGATTCGTTTTTTGCAAAATTCAGGATTGGTGAGATTTATTTTTTGAAGGCTGATTATGAAAATGCAGTAAAAAGCTTTGAACAGGCTTTTGCCATTGCACCCGACGATAAAAAGGTGAACGTTCTTGTGAAAACTTATATTTCATTTGTTTACAACGGTGATAAAGATAAAGCCAATGCTGCGGCCAACGAACTGAAAAGAGTGAATGCCGGGCGTTATTTGCAGGTTCCACCCAAAGAATATGTATATACACGTTATGTGCCTTTTCAAACAAAAGCCGAGGTGGAGTTGGCCCGTAAACTTGCAGGAGAGAAAAAATCAGCCGAAGCAATTGCCATCCTTGAAAACTCTCTCAACAGATATATTTCTCCGGTTGCCGAAAGGATGATTGGAGAGCTTGCATTGGAGATGAAAGATTTTAAAAAGGCAGGGATTTATCTGCTAAAAACAGAAAGTGAATTCCGGTTCGATCCTGCATTTCAGAAAACACTCGCCGAATATTATTCAGCACTGGGTGATGTTGGAAATGCTCAGAAAAGCCTGAAAGAGTTCGAACGGCTAAGCGCGGGATCAGCACCGAACCCCGAGGTTATTCAGAATCAGAACTAAAAAACAAGCAAGTGAAAATTCTCGGAATATCAGCCTATTATCACGATTCAGCCGCCGCCCTGGTGGTTGATGGAAAAATTGTGGCAGCCGCGCAGGAAGAGAGGTTTACCCGAATCAAACACGACCCTTCTTTCCCGTTTCATGCAATCAGTTTTTGTTTGAGTTCTCAGTCTGTCAGAATAAATGAGTTGGACGCCATTGTTTTTTACGACAAGCCGCTGCTGAAATTTGAAAGATTGCTGGAAACCTATTACGGTTTTGCACCGCGGGGCATTGTTTCTTTTGTCACGGCCATGCCGGTTTGGATGAAGGAAAAACTTTTCATGAAAAAGATTTTGCACAATGAATTAAGCCGGTTTGAGGGTTACAATAAAAAAACAGCCCTGCTTTTATTCCCTGAACACCATTTGTCGCACGCAGCGAGCGCATTTTTTCCGTCACCATTTGAAGAAGCTGCTGTTTTAACGGTCGATGGAGTGGGAGAGTGGGCTACTGCATCAATTTGCGAAGGAAATGGAAACGGCCTGAAAATATTGAAAGAGATGCATTTCCCTCATTCTGCAGGGTTGCTTTATTCTGCCTTTACGTATTACCTTGGTTTTACGGTTAATTCAGGAGAATACAAACTGATGGGCCTGGCGCCCTACGGAATCCCGGGAAGTGAGGAAGTAAACCGTTTTGTGAAAATAATAACAAAAAAACTGGTGCACATCCACGAAGATGGTTCAATCTGGTTAAACCAGGATTATTTCAGCTATGCATCAGGTCTCAGGATGGTTCCCGACAAAAAATGGGAGCAGCTCTTTGGTTTCAGCCGGCGTGACCCTGAAAGTAAAATTGAACAGCACCACTCCAACCTGGCACTCGCCATTCAGCAGGTTACCGAAGATATTATGTTGAAAATGGCCGGAGAAGCAAAAAGACTGACGGGTGCGAAAAATCTGTGTCTGGCAGGTGGTGTGGCGCTTAATTGTGTTGCTAACGGTAAATTACTTCAATCAGGTTTGTTCGAACGGTTATTTATCCAGCCTGCTGCCGGTGATGCCGGGGGCGCAGTTGGAGCAGCGCTTTCGGCGTATCATATTTATTTTGAAAAAGAAAGGTTTGTTTCTCAGGATGATGGCATGTCGGGCAGCTTATTGGGGCCCGATTTTACCGATCGGGAAATTGAGCAAGCAGTGCGTTATTACAATGCTGTTTTTGAAAAGGCAGAGAATTTTACGCAATTGGCGAAAACAACTGCCCGTTTAATCGCTGAAGGGAATGTGGTTGGCTGGTTTCAGGGGAAAATGGAATTTGGTCCAAGGGCCCTTGGGAACCGAAGTATTTTGGGAGATGCACGGAACAAGGAAATGCAATTAAAGTTGAACCTGAAAATCAAGTATCGTGAGAGTTTCAGGCCATTCGCGCCTTCGGTGCTTGATGAAGACAGGAATGAGTTTTTTGACCTGAATTGCGAATCGCCTTACATGTTGTTAGTGGCCCGGGTAAATGACAAACATCTGAACCCGAAACCGGAAAATTATTTCGAATTGCCAATGATGGAACGGCTTTATTTTCAACGATCGGATATTCCGGCTGTTACACACATCGACGATTCGGCCCGGATTCAGACAGTAAATAAAGAAACAAATCCTGATTATTGGGAACTGATAAATGAATTTAAAAAGCTGACTGGTTTTGGCGTAATTGTAAACACCAGTTTCAATGTAAGGGGCGAACCCATTGTTTGTACACCCGATGAAGCCTACCGGTGTTTTATGAATACCGAAATGGACTACCTGGTGATTGGAAACTATATTCTCGATAAAAAAGAGCAACCAGTTTGGCCGGATAAATACAGGATGAGTAATTTTAAACCTGATTAATTTTGAATTTTAAAAGTTTATGAAATGGAATTTATAAAAGACTTGTGGTTGTACCTGAAAGAACGGAAAAAGTGGTGGTTGATGCCAGTCATCATTATCTTGCTGTTATTTGGCCTTTTAATTGTAATCAGCAGTGGCAGTGCAATTGCACCTTTTATTTATACGCTTTTCTGATTTCAGATGAAAGATAAAACGAAAATATACGAAACAAGCCTGGTTTTAACAACGGGGTTTTTGGTGGTTTTTCTGATCACCGAAGGTTATGCATTTCTCTATATTTCATTGTTTTTTGGGCTTGTTGGGATTTTTATAAAACCATTGGCCGCCTTAATTACAAAAATCTGGTTTTGGCTGGCAGACATGCTGAATCTTGTTTTTTCGAAACTTGTATTAGGGCTTTTATTTTATGTGATTTTGCTGCCGCTGGCATTATTTTACAAGGCTGCTGGCAATGATAAACTTCGATTAAAAGAAAATGACAACAGTAAATGGGTTATAAGAAACCAGGTTTTTGAATCGGCCCACTTCAGAAAAATCTGGTAATTTACCCAGCAAAATCACGGAAAGTAAGTGTTATAATTTGGCAATCTTCAGTTAGCCGTTTTTCAAAAGGCTTGTACTTTGTAAAATCAAAAGATACAGTTGTAAAATTTGTGAAATAACCACTTTTTTTTGCGAAGAGGGTTGTTCCTGATTTGGAGCAACCCTCTTTTTGTGTCTTTTCAATTGGTGGATATTGGCTGAATGCTTGTTGAAAAAAAAGGAAGAATTCTTATGTTTATTAAAAGAATTTAACCTTAGTATTTGAAAATAAATTAAAAAAATGATAATATTGGCTTAGAAAATTTAATCTTTGCAAGTACATTAAGGAGGGAAAGTGCTGGGAATAAAAATTCAAAAAAAATGATTTAAGCTAAATATTTATTAATTAAAAAAAACGAGAACTATGAGGAAACTATTTACATTATTCTTAGGAATCTTACTGGTAAATGCTGTTTTTGCACAACGACCTGAAGGGGTTATAGTTAAAGCAACTACAGCTCCTGTTATTGATGGTGTTGTGGACGAAATCTGGGGTACAGCCAATGTTTACAACATCGATAAAAACTTCAGGACTGAAATGCCTAGTGTAGGTGATCCTGGGGAAACAACATGGAAAGCTTTATGGGATGATGATGGAATCTATCTGATTCTTCAGGTAACTGATGATGCTTTTTATCCGAACTACATGGTTACACCAGCCGGAAACGACTGGGAATATGACAAACCTGAGATTTATTTCGATTGTAACTACGTACTTGAAGATGGTTTAGGTGGAGGACAGGATGGTCAGGGGCATTACCAGTGGGCACCCGGTTTTAAAGCTGGAATCCTTGATGGCGCATTGCAAACCGATGCCAATACAGGCATTAAACATGCATTTAAAGTGGAAGACCCGAACTATGTTGCTGAATACTTCTTCCCATGGGACTATCTGAAAGACAAAGATGGTGTTGGATTTGACAAAACAGGAGTTATGGGTTTTGATGTAACCATAATTGACAGAGATCCCGGCGATGCAGCCCGTAAAAGAGCAGTTTGGGCCAATACTGGTAATTTGGATGAATCATGGGCCAATATGGATGATGCAGGCAGGATTACTTTTGAAGGGGCTGAATCCAATACTTTAATCGAAAAAATAACATTACAGGGTGGTTCAATTACTGAAGACAACGGAACTTTCCAGGTTGTAGCTACCATACTTCCGGAAAATGCCACAGTAAAAACTTTAAAATGGACAGTGGCTCCCAAAGAAGGTAGTACTGGTCGTGCATCAGTAAGCAATACAGGAGTTGTAACTGGAATCATGGACGGCGTTGTGGTTGTTACAGCTGCAGCACAGGACGGTTCATATGAAGATGCCACCTGTGAAATTACCATTAGTGGTCAGAAAATCACGATTGATGAAGTAAATATTGTTAAAAATGGTAATTTCGACTTGGTTGAAGCTAATGGTTCTGCTACATATTGGGGAGGTTGGGTAGATGGTGATTATGGTGCATCATCAATTCCGAGTAATGTCGTTGATGGAGTGGCAGTTCTTGCCAGTACCAAAGCACATGCATCTGAAAACTGGCATTACCAGTTTAATCAATCGAACCTGGCTGGTATTCCGAATATTCCATACATCATTAAATTTGTAGCCTGGGCTGATAATGACAGAAATATCTGTTTCGATTTTGAAGACACATCGGGCAATAACTACAATCGTTATGGTGTTTCTTCTGACCCTGAATCAAATGGTCGTTCTGAATGGACTTTCCCGGTTACCACCGAACCAAAGTGGTACACATTCCACGTAACATTTGATCAGATAAAACCATCTACTGTTCAGAAAATCCAGTATATGATTTCGCAGGCAACCGGTACTGTTTATCTTGACAGTGTAAGTGTTGTAAGTGAGGCAGATATGGGACTGGTGCCTGTACTTCAGAATAAAGCTGAAACTTTCAAAGTTTACCCGAATCCGGTTGATACAAAACTGCATGTCACTTTATCATCAGCAGGTGAAAGAGTGGCTATTTACAACAGTCTTGGCGTAAAATTGGAAGAAGTTGTTGTTCCGGGCACACATCATGTTTTTGATGTAAGCCGCTATTCAAAAGGCTTGTACTTCGTTAAATCAAGAGATACGGTGATAAAATTTGTGAAATAGTAAGTTTTTGCCCGCTGTCCTCCTGCAAAGTATAGTTACGTGGGAACAGGGCAGATTAATTCAACCGACCGTATGAGATGATTCTTATACGGTCGGTTTTTTTATCCCTTTTGTTGATTTGTACTCATGAAAGTATTACAAAGAGCATCTTTCATCGATAAAAAATCACTACCGTCCGGTAAATTTTGATGAGATTCCTTGCTATACCCGGAATGACATGAAGCCCCGCCTGACCTGACCAGACGGGGAGGGAAAGAATCTCATTATTAAAAATACTTTAACAGACTACATGGAAAATAAATAAACATGATGGCTTTCTTGCAACAATAACCCAAAGACCAAGTCGCAATTAATGGTTTCGGATAATCAATTATTTGATAGTTCAAAAGAATACTTTTATTGAAGTCAAATTTCCCCAACATGGTAAGTTTTATTTTCAATAGTTTAGCCGGTTTTGATGTGAACCCGGAAGTTTTTGAATTCTTTAATTTACAAAATTTGCCACCTGGCAAATACGTTGTATTGAATTGCAGGTAACAGGCTAATTAATTTCGACACTACTAAACACTGTATTTCCTGGATAAATCAACCCAATTGTGGGGATTGAAAAGTTTGTCGATTATTTTTAAACCTCTTTGATGCTAAGTATTGTGTTTGATAACTTTAACTTATAAAAAAAGAGGCCATCCTTTGGCAAGGATAGCCTCTTTTTTAGTTATTTATAATCAGGATTTTATTTTCCCAATTCAGATACTTTTCGTGAAGAATACAAAATATGGAGAGCTGCAGCTTTTCGTAATTCTGTTTTTACGTCAGCAACAATACCCATTTTTGTGTTTTCATCAACTTTAAGAGCGGTGATCATTTGTGGCCTTTCAGCTTCATCCCTGGCTTCCCTTTCAACAATAATAAAGT
>JAJUGS010000197.1 GCA_029265875.1 Prolixibacteraceae bacterium | reverse complement strand
CACAGGTTTCGGCGCAGGCCATTCCGCCGCCAAAACCGCTGGCAATTTTCAGTGCTGTTTTTTCATCGATGCCCAATTCAGGTGCAAACAAGCTGAAAACAGTCTGGGCACAATTGAATTTCGAAAACTGTTCGTCAACAAGCAGCGATTTTGATTTCATCGGAATAAAGTTTTTGATTTCTGCTGGTGAATTTACTACTAAGGTTTGAGAACAGAAAATAAGGTTTCCGGGAAATCTGATTTTCAACTAAAACGAAGGATGGCATCTTTCCCAAAAGATGCCATCCTTTTCTGTCGGAGAAAAACCCCGGGTTTATCAATTTTTCATGTTTGTCTTTTTAATTTCCCTCCCTTGTGGGGAGGGGCAGGGAGGGGCTTTATTCTCCCCTTACCGCTGCAATACCCGGAAGTACTTTGCCTTCAAGGGTCTCGAGCATGGCGCCACCGGCAGTTGAAATGTAGGAAACACCGTCGGCAATGCCAAATTTGTTAACCGCAGCTACCGAGTCGCCACCGCCTACCAGCGAGAAAGCGCCTTTTTTAGTAGCATTCACAATGGCAGCACCTACTGCTTTTGTTCCCACGGCAAATTTATCCATTTCGAAAACGCCTACCGGACCGTTCCACAGAATGGTTCCCGAGTTTTCAATCACCTCTTTGAATTTCGCAATACTCTCAGGACCGGCATCCAAACCCATCCAGCCTTCCGGAATAGCGTTGGCCGGGACTACCTGTGTATTGGCTTCTTCACTGAAAGCATCGGCAGCCACCACATCGGTTGCCATCACCAGGTTAACGCCTTTTTCTTTGGCAATTTTCTGAATATTCAGCGCCATTTCCAGGAAATCGTCTTCCACCAGCGAGTTGCCGATGTTTCCACCGTTGGCTTTTACGAATGTAAAAGTCATTCCACCACCCAGAATGAGGTTATCAACTTTGTTCAGCATATTTTCGATAATGGTGATTTTGGTCGAAACTTTTGCGCCTCCCATGATAGCTGTCATCGGGCGAACCGGTTTCGAAACCACTTTATCAAGGCTTTCCACTTCGCTTTCAACCAGGTAACCAAACATTTTGTCGTTCGGGAAGAATTTTGCCATTACGGCAGTTGAAGCGTGTGCACGGTGTGCTGTACCAAAAGCATCGTTTACCCAGCAATCGCCCAGCTTGGCCAGTTCGCCTGCAAAAGTTTCGTCGCCTTTTTCTTCTTCCTTGTGGAAACGAAGGTTTTCGAGCAACAACACTTCGCCCGGTTTGAGTTCAGCAGCCATTGCCTGAACTTCAGCACCGATACAATCGGGGGCCAGTTTTACTTCCTGACCCAGCAATTTGCTAAAATGACCAACAAGATGTTTCATTGAATATTTTGGATTCGGGCCATCTTTCGGGCGGCCAAAATGCGACATAATAATAGCCGAACCACCTTCAGCCAAAATCTTTTTGATTGTCGGGATTGCTGCCACAATACGGGTGTCGTCGGTAATCTCGAAATTTTCGTTGAGCGGCACGTTGAAATCAACGCGGATCAGGGCTTTTTTCCCTTTAAAATTGTAAGTGTTAATCGTTTGCATATTATTCTATTTATTTGGTTTTCAGAAAAGCAACCAAAGATAAAAAATTAATTTTTGCGAAACAGTGCCCTAATTTCAGCTTAAAAGAATTTAATGTTCCGATAACCTGGTAAAGATCAATATTGCGGATCCCGGGTTACAAGTTTCGGGTTCAGGGTTGACAGAAATTCCCGATCAGGGTTTCAAACTCCAAATCTCAAAAAACAAATCACATCAATTTTCATCAATCTCTTTCTTTCAAATCCAGAATCCCGAATCAAAAAATCCGGTATCCAAATCTCCAACAATCACCATTCCATCAACCAGAATCCAGCATCAGGAATCAAATTTCATTTCTTTGTTTTTGGCGCTTGTAATATCAGTTTTTAAAACACTATTTTTGGGCTCATGTTTTTCAGAGACGTCATAGGGCAGGAGAATATCAAGAAACGGCTGATCCAATCGGTTCAGGAAGAACGTGTCAGCCATGCACTCCTGTTTGCCGGGCCTTCGGGAACCGGAAAGCTGGCCATGGCCATTGCTTACGCACAGTATATTTCATGCAGTAACCGTTCGGCCACCGAATCGTTAGGTGTTTGCCCGTCGTGCCATAAATACAACAAACTGGCGCACCCCGATCTGCATTTTGTTTTTCCGATTTATAACTCTGCAAAAAACAGCAAACCTGTAAGCGATGATTTTATTACTGAATGGCGTGAAAAGGTGTTGGCGAGCCCCTATTTTTCATTCAGCGACTGGCTCGATTTTATTGATGCCGGCAATGCACAGGGGATGATTTACGAACGCGAAAGCGACGTGGTTTACCGCAAGCTGAACCTGAAATCGTTTGAAGCGGAATACAAAACCATGATTATCTGGCTGCCTGAAAAAATGAACCAGGTTTGCTCCAATAAACTCCTGAAAATTATTGAAGAACCGCCAAGCAAAACACTTTTTATCCTGATTACCGAAGACGAGGAAGCGGTAATCGGGACCATCCGTTCGAGAACACAGCCTGTGAAATTTCCGTTTATCGACGACGAATCGATGCGGCTCGCGCTCCAGTCGCTTGAAGGTGCCGACCCTGCGCAAATAGGCGATGCCATCCGGCTGGCAGGGGGTAATTTTATCAAAGCCCGGGAATACGTCATCCCCAATGAAGACGAAAAATTCTACTTCCACAAGTTCCAGGAAATGATGCGCCAGGCTTACAAACGCGAAGTGCTGGCACAAATGAAGTGGGCCGATGAAATGGCCGCAATCGGCCGCGATAAACAAAAAGCTTTTTTTGCTTATGCTTCAAGGCTCGTTCGCGAGTATTTTATGATGAATTTTAACAACAGTGAAATGGTTTACCTCAACGAAGAGGAAAAAAACTGGGGAAAACAATTTGCACCGTTTATTAACGAACAAAATGTAATCCAGCTATATAACGAATTTGAAACCGCCACCAAGCAAATTGCCTGGAACGGCCAGCCCCGGATCATTTTTCTTGATACAGCCCTCAGAATGGTGCGGCTGATTAAGAAGTAGAAGAAAGTTGGAAGACCGGAGACCGGAGACGGAAATCAAAAGAAATTTACCATTTACTGATTTACCATTTACAATTTGAAGAAATTAGCAGGTTGTTGGCAACAGGCAAATTCCAATCACCAAATCTCAATCAATCCCAACAAGTCTCAATCAATCTCCTTTTCACCAGATTCTGTTATCCGTTTATCCCAAATCAGATTCTTCTATTCAGACTCTTTTTAAAAAATGGTCAATCAATCGGCAAATTACATTTAATCATTACTTTTGCAATCCGGGGACATTGTTTCCCGGTATTCAATTTGAATCTATGCACGATCAGGATATCGATACCATTGACAGGGGTTATTGTAAAACAAAACATGGTTGTTGTGCAAAACTTCATGTAAACGACTGGCTGAAAGATGTGCAGCCACCCTTGCAATTGCACAATGTGGTGGAAGTTCGGTTTAAAAACACCCGGAAAGATTATTACCAGAATTCAAACAACCTGAGCATCAAAACCGGTGACCTGGTGGCTGTTGAAAGCAGCCCCGGACATGATATCGGCATTGTTTCGCTGGTGGGACCGCTGGTTGAGTTGCAGATGAAAAAGCACAAACCAACGCTTGTGAATGGCGAACTCAGAAAAATTTACCGCCTTGCCAAACCTACCGACATTGAAAAATGGAAAGAAGCCATCGCGCTTGAACACGAAACAATGATCAAATCGCGCCAGATTACCGCGCAACTGAAACTTGATATGAAAATCGGCGACGTGGAATACCAGGGCGATAAAACAAAAGCCATCTTCTATTACATAGCCGACGACCGTGTGGATTTCAGGCAACTCATTAAAGTATTGGCCGAAACCTTCCGCATCCGTATAGAAATGAAACAAATCGGGGCGCGGCAGGAAGCTGGGCGAATCGGGGGAATCGGGCCCTGCGGACGCGAAATCTGCTGTTCAACCTGGATGCACAATTTTATCTCGGTTTCCACCAATGCTGCCCGTTATCAGGATATTTCGCCCAACCCACAGAAATTAGCCGGTCAGTGCGCCAAACTGAAATGCTGCCTCAATTTCGAACTGGCTTCGTATGTGGATGCACAACGGAATTTCCCGCCTGCCAATATTCCGCTTGAAACAGAAACTGGCACTTATTATTACCTGAAAGCCGACGTTTTCAGGGGCGTGTATCTTTATGTCAAACAGGGAAACACGCCTTCAGACCAGGTATATGTTCCGGTTGCAAGGGTTTCCGAAATTCAGAAAATGAACCGGAAAGGGGCAAAACCTGCAAAACTGATAGACAAAGAAGAGGCCCCTGTTGTGAACAGGGAAAAAGAACCCGATACTTTCCACAATGTTGTTGAACAGGGAGATCTTACCCGTTTTGACAAACCCAAAGGTGCTAACCGGAAAAAGAAACGCAATATCCACAGAAATGTACAACGTCGTTCAGGTCAGAACCAGAAATGAAAAATCCACTTTTTAATATTGCCCTGCTAATCATCCTGGTCGCCCTGTTTTCGTCGTGCGATAAAAAAGTGATTTATAATAATTTCACACCAATTGCCAACGCAACCTGGAACAAAGATTCGCTCCTGAAATTTGAGGTCCCGGTTACCGACACGCTGAAAATGCACCGGTTTTTTATCAATGTGCGAAATGATATTGATTATAAATACAGCAATCTCTGGCTGTTTGTAAATATTACACAGCCAGGCGACACCACCGTTACCGACACTTTTGAAGTTACACTGGCTGACCCGGCAGGAAAATGGCTGGGCTCCGGGTTTGGTGGCTTCAAAACCACCGAAAATCTGTACCGGGGCAGTGTTTATTTCCCGAAGTCCGGAGTTTACGAAATTAAAATCCAACACGGAATGCGCGGGAAAATTCTCGAAGGTATTTCGGATGTGGGAATCAAAATCGAACAACAATAAACAGCTCTGTGTTATTGTTTTAAACTGAATCATCAACAAAAGTTTTTGGCTGTGAGTAAAAACAAACTTGCAAAATTTGCCGAAATGGAGCATTTTCAGAATGTGATTCAGGCTCCGCTCAGGCAATTAAACAACGAAGATTTTTATTTAAAAGGTTGCTGGGCCGATAAAGTTTTTGGCAACAGCCATCCGGTTATTCTGGAACTGGGATGCGGCAAAGGCGAATACACCGTTCAACTGGCTGAAAAATATCCTGTACTGAATTTCATCGGGGTCGATATTAAAGGCGCGCGCATGTTTACAGGGGCCAAACAGGCAATCGCAAAAAACCTGAAAAATGCGGCATTTCTGAGAACCAACATCGAAGCCATCGACCGTTTTTTTACGCCCGGTGAAGTGACTGAAATCTGGCTTACTTTTCCCGATCCGCAGATGAAAAAAACAAGCCGCCGGCTTACTTCCTCGTTTTTCCTGGAAAGATACCGCAGGATTTTGCAGCCTGGGGGTATTATCCACCTGAAAACCGACAGCAACTTCCAGTTTTCCTATACCCGCGAACTGGTTCATCTTAATCAGTTTGAAATCATTGCCGAAACGCAGGATTTGTACGATTCGGAATACCTGAACGACCTGCTCCAGATTAAAACTTTCTACGAAAAACAGTGGCTCGACCGCGGCATCAAAATCAAATACCTTGCTTTCCGACTTCATAACGAAGAAATAAAAGAACCGGAAGTGAAGATTGAACGCGACGAATACCGCAGTTTTGGCCGCAGTGCGAGGGACTTGTAAAATGCATGAATGCTGAAATGCTTGATTGCCTGAATGGGGAAGAAAAGGTGAATGGGTGAATGGGTAATTGAGTAGGAATGGGAAGCCATAAGCATGTGAAAAGACCCTGTAGGGGTTAAATTTGAATAACCCCGGGTTTCAACCCGGGGAATGTGCGCCACCCTGGAACTGCCCGTAGTTTGAAAAGCAAACGCGGAAAAAACGATTGCGAATGTCGATTAACGATTTTTGATTGAGGAATGTAGAAAAACTATATTCCTTCCGCCCGTACAAATTTCATCCGGAATTTATTTCTTTGTCTCATTACTCACTACTAATATCTAATAATCTAACAGAGATGTCCGATTTTTTCAGCCAGGTTTACGAAGTGGTAAAACTCATCCCACCGGGAAGAGTGACCTCTTACGGCGCTATTGCGGCTTACCTGGGTTCGCCCGGAGCCGCGCGGATGGTGGGCTGGGCCATGAATGCCTCGCACCACAGCGCTGAATTTGTTCCGGCACACCGCGTTGTAAACCGCAACGGGCTGCTCACCGGCAAACACCATTTCGACACGCCCGATGCCATGCGCGAACTCCTCGAAAACGAAGGCCTGCTCTTCGATGAGGACGAACGAATGCTGAATTTTAAAGAACGTTTCTGGGACCCTGCAAAAGAAATAGGGTAATGATTCTGTCATTTACCGGGTACTTTCTCATTCCTGATTTTTTATTTCTTATTAAACTGAAGGATAAAATATCAAAATCAGAAAGTTGGAAAGAAAGTATAATGGCTTACCATTTATGAGTAAACGAAACCGAAGGAATAACCCGGAAAATTGTGATCTGTTTTATTTTGTCGCCCTGTTTGTAATTATACCACGGATTAAGCCGGTTGTAAACATTGTAAAACGAAAAATTCCAGACGTAAGTTTTCCAGGCACTTTGCCGTTCAATCCGGTACGACAGGTTCAGGTTATGAAAAACAGGCATCTGGTAGTTATTTACCGAGTATAATATTCTGGGTGTTTTATTTACTTGCAGCAAAAATGGCGCGGGTGTTGAAATTCAATACGGAAGATGCCATAACGGCCAAATTCTGCGGAACCAAAAAATCGCTGGTTCACGGAACTTTTTTTTCCAAAATATTGTATCAAAATTCAGCTACAGCAGGGATTATTCAGCTACCGTTGATGATTTTTCATGCCATGCAGATTTTTATCATCAGTATTATTGCCACACGTCTGGGAAAACGAGGGTAAATTTGAAACAAAAAAGACCGGATAAATTATCCAGCCTTTTTTGTGGAGATTACCGGAATCGAACCGGTGACCTTTTGACTGCCAGTCAAACGCTCTAGCCAACTGAGCTAAACCCCCTTTTGCGGCTGCAAATATATAAATATTTTCATCGGCAACACTGTAACCAAAACTAAAAATTTGCACATTATTACCCAATACCGTTTAGTTTATATTCTGAATTCTGAAAAGTTTAAACGCAGAGTAGCTGAGAAATCGCAAAGTACCGCAGAGTCAATTATTATATGATTTCTTTGTGGTTCTCTGCGATAGGCTTTGCGAACTTTGCGGTTAAAACAATATTTATTCTCATTAACTAAACGACATTGCATTATTACCTGAAATCATCAAGATTTATTTTTTGCTTTACCAAAATGTTGGGTTGAGTTATATTCATTGGGTTCAATTTCTGAAAATTGCCATAATAAAGATAAAAGGATAAAATAGTTAAAAAGTATCACCAATATTGAAACAAATAAAAAGCGGATAACCAGTCGATTATCCGCTTAAATGGAGTATAGGGGAGGGATTCTATTTTCTTAAAACAATTTTTACCGTTTCTTTTTTCTTGTTTGAGCTGATGTTTACCCAATAGACGCCATCAGGTTTATCTGAAAGATCCAAGTAAAGTAATGAACTTCAATGCCGAGTAACCAGAAAATGCAACAGAGCTAATGCTTTTAACAGATTCGGAAAATTCTAAAAATGAAAGACTTGCTTATGATTTTAGTGCATTATTTGGTAACTCGTTTTCAAAATATTCGATATTTTCTGTACTCTCTGTTCCAACTACTCCCAAATATTCAGTCACATTAGCCCCGCTCAAATCAATTTCCGCCAGCACCGGCATTAAATCGCGCAGGGTTTTAAAGTCACGTGCATCAATATTGCCGGT
>JAJUGS010000010.1 GCA_029265875.1 Prolixibacteraceae bacterium | reverse complement strand
CACTGCTTGCAGTTTACATCTTTTTGTTGATTGCCATGGTCGAAAACAGACGCCTGCCGGTTGACGACCCAAAAACACATCTCGAACTAACCATGTTACACGAAGAGATGTAGCTCGATTACAGTGGGTTCGATCTTGCTTTGATTCAGTTTGCCAACGGATTTAAGTTTGCGGTTTATGGCGCACTCATTTTTAATTTTGTACTGCCGATGCAAGATTATTTTGCTGCTCAACTGGTTATTTTTCTTGTTGTTGAATTTCTTTTTGCCATTTCGGTTGGTGTTTTTGAGTCGTTCAGGGCAAGAAACAAAATGGCCAAAAATGCGCAGTGGATCATTTCACTGACAGCGTTAGCCATACTTGGATTTCTGTCGGTACTGATTATTACCGGAAAAATAATTTTAATGAATTGATATGGTTATTGTTCTGATTGTTTTGTTCGCCGCAACCCTCGTGTACTTTTTCCTTTCCGAAAGAGTATCGAATTTTATCTGGTTGCTTGCCATTCAGGGAACTTTACTTTTTGGAATTGCCTTTAACAACCTCATTCATATTCAACTCCTCGGACTGATTGTAATTCTGCTTGAAACTTTGATTGTCAAGGCAATTATAATTCCCTGGTTTCTGAACCGGCTGCGTCATCAAAACCAGTTAAAAAGGGTCCACGAAAGCAAAGTGCCCGTTTTTTATTCATTAATCATTATTTCAGCGGTTCTGATCGGATGTTTTCTGATGAGCTACACCATCAACAACGAAGTGATTCAGTTACGATTTTTTACCGTGGCGCTGGCAACCGTGATAGGAGGAATGTATTTCATCATCATCCATAAAAATATTTTCAGTCACCTCGTTGGTTTTCTCATTATTGAAAACGGCGCTTTTTTGCTGTCGCTTGCGGTTGGTGGCGAAATGCCATTTCTTGTGAGCCTGGCGGTTTTGTTAGACGTGTTGATTGCAGTGTTGGTAATCGGTGTTTTTATGAACAAGGTGAAGGATACTTTTGATACAATTTCGGCCAGTAAACTGAGCCAGTTAAAAGATTAAGTGAGATGAATAAAACATTAATGTATAGCTATTTATCACCCCTTTATCCCCTCATGGGGAGATTTACCGTTAAAATACGCACTAAAAACATTGAAACAATTACCCCCTTGAGGGGGCAGGGGGTGATGCGTAATAAAACGTTAATTACAAATTAGACTATGATTTTACTTTTTTTCGGGATAGCGTTTGTTTTGAGCCTGCTGATTTTTCTGTTTGCTAACAGAATCATCATGGCAGTCGGAAGCACACTGTTTGTAGCCCTTCATTGTCTGTTAACCGTTTATTCCTACAAAAATCTGGATTCTTTCGATACGGTCTATTATCAGTTCGACAGCTTGTCGGTGCTGATGAATGCACTTTTAAGCATCCTGCTGGTCCCGACGCTGTTTCATTCCAATCTCTATTTCAAAAGGCATGTAAAAGACGTAAAAAGCGAAACCCGTTTTGCTGCAATTATGATTATTCTGGCCACGGCACTTTCGTCAGTTTATTTTGCCGAAAATATTGTGTTGATGTGGGTCAGCATTGAAGCGACCACACTCTGCATGACCTTCCTGATTTTTCACAACCGGTATGAAACACCGCTCGAAGCTGCCTGGAAATATCTTTTTCTTTCGTCAGTGGGAATTGCCATCGCATTTTTGGGTATTCTGATTTTGGCAACCCAGGCTACTTCGCCCGAAGGCGCCAATCTTTCGGTGTCGTATCTTGCATCGGTCGCACAGAAAATGGACCCGTTTTTTCTGAAAACCGCTTTCGTTCTGATACTTACCGGTTACAGCGCCAAGCTGAATGTTTTCCCGTTTTACGCCGGAACCATTGATGCCAAAACAGTTGCGCCGTCGCCGGTGAATGCCATTTTTTCAACTGCCATGATCAATGCGGGTTTCATAGCCATTTTCAGGGTGTACACAGTTATCAATCAAACCCCGCTGAATTCGTGGGCACAAAACGTTTTACTGGTTACCGGGTTAATCAGCATTTCGCTGGCAACCATTCAGTTATTCAGAATTAAACGATACAAAAGGATGTTTGCCTTTTCCAGCATGGAACATGTTGCACTTATTTTAATTACCATTTCTGCAGGGAAAGCAGGGTATTACGCGGCATTGCTGCACCTTGTTTTTCACTCGTTTATAAAAGGCGGATTATTTTTTCAGTTCGGACAGGTGCGGGCATTCTTTCACAGCGGATGGATCAAAGACACCGGTTCCTACTTTAAGTTGAATCCGACCGGGGCGCTCGCCTTTTTATTGGGAATTATCTCTGTAACTGCCATTCCGCCATCGGGTTTGTTTATTACCGAGTTCATGATTTTCAAAGCGCTTTTTTCAGAGGGATTCATTGTTACTGCCGTTGCGGTTCTGATCATGATGACTATTATTATGTATTTTATAATTTCAAAAACCATGCACCTGCTTTTTGCTGATCTCCCCGAGAATTTTAAACCTGATGCCGTTTTCGCCAACCGCCTTGAACCGGTTTCGCAGTTTGTGCTGTTTTTCGCGGTAATTTACATGGGATTCAATCCTCCAGCAATTTTAACCGATCTGATCAAACAGACCATTCAACTTTTAAACTGACGCCACATGGTTTCTGAAAACAAAAAATATTGTATAATTCAAAATTGCAAATCCATTGAAACCGATTTGATCCCGGTTTTAAATTACGCGGATTTCAGCAAAGAAATAATTGAATTGCTGACGCTTAACGAAAATCACTGTGTCACCTATTTTGCTTTTCCCCAGGATGATGGACTTAAATTTATAGCTGCCATTGCAAACGACTCCACCCAAAATATTTTTATTCTCTCCCATTTTTTACCGAAAAATGTCGAACAGGAACTCGCATCGCTGACACCACAAATCAACGCACTTCATATTTTCGAGCGCGAAATTCACGAGAACTTTGGTGTTGGTTTTCCGGGGCATCCGTGGCTGAAACCGGTCAGATTTGCGCATAACCGCGCTGATACGAACCTAAAAATTAACGATTATCCGTTTTATTCCATCGAAAGTAATGAACTGCACGAAGTTGGCGTTGGTCCCGTTCATGCCGGAATTATCGAACCGGGGCATTTCAGGTTTATCTGTAATGGCGAAAATGTGTTGCACCTCGAAATACAGTTGGGCTGGCAACACCGCGGAGTTGAACAGACTTTATTGGATAAACAAACTTTGCTGCAACGTAATATTGTGGCCGAATCGGTTGCGGGAGATACGACAGTTGGTCACAGCCTGGCCTTTGCCGGTATAATGGAATCGCTTGCCGGAATTGAAACAGCCACTCAGCTTGATATTGAACGCTCAATCGCACTGGAACTGGAGCGCATTGCCGTGCACACTGCCGATATTTCTGCACTTTGCACAGACGTGGCTTACAACCTCGGAGCCAGTATTTTTGGAATTCTCCGCACGGCAATCATCAACCAAACCCAGGCGTGGTGCGGAAACCGGCTTGGAAAAGGAATGATCAGAACAGGAGGAACGCACTACCCTTTGACAAATCAGCTCAAAAGTCAGATTCTGCAAACTCTCGATAAATACGAAAAACAATTTGTTGAACTGGCCCACCTCACTTACCGTTTGCCCAGTGTTGAAAACCGTTTTGATGATATCGGAACTGTTACCGAGCAACAAATGCGGAAAATCGGGGCAGTCGGGATGGTTGCACGAATGGCAAATATTCCGCGCGATGTTCGGAAAAGCCACCCTTCCAAAGCATTTGTAAAACATCCATACACCCCAATAGTTTTGCCAAAAGGTGACGTTTTCTCCCGTTTTTTGCTGCGCCGGAAAGAGATAAAACAATCCATTTTCTGGATCAGGGAAGTATTAAAAAACGAAGAATTTGTCCATCCTTCTCCAAAACCAGTCAGTGATATTGCGCTGAAACCCGGAAGACTGGCCGTTTCGCTGGTGGAAGGCTGGCGCGGTGAGATTTGCCACACCGCTGTGACGGGCAAAAACGGGGAACTGGTTTATTACAAAATAAAGGACCCATCGTTTCACAACTGGAAAGCACTGGAACTTTCGTTGCGAAACCTTGAAATTTCCGACTTTCCGATCAACAATAAGAGTTACAATTTAAGTTACTGCGGATTCGACCTTTAAAAAACTGAAGATGTTACAGGAAATTAAAATCATAAAACACAACGGCAAACAATTTATCACTGATCCCACAAAAGCCGAAGTTCCGGCACCTTTTCGCGGACGGACGGAAATCAGTTCCCTAAAAGTGGATGAAAATGCACTGGTGAGTTGCTGCCCGTTAAATGCCATTTCGGCAAATCCTGTCA
The DNA here is from genome assembly GCA_029265875.1 of Prolixibacteraceae bacterium. GTDB lineage: Bacteria > Bacteroidota > Bacteroidia > Bacteroidales > Prolixibacteraceae > Draconibacterium. The sequence goes on along the minus strand of JAJUGS010000010.1, from coordinate 27,986 downwards.
GAATTAACCTTGCAAAATGCAACTTCTGCGGCGAATGTGCTTTTCGTTTTCCTGAAAAAATCACTTTCACAAACGACCATAAAATCAGTACAAACAAGCTCGAAAACCTTATTATTTCTGAGGGTGAGAAAAAAAATATTGAGCTGGACCAGACTTTGATCGACCCAAAAATTAAAACAGTTTTTGGCAAATCACTGAAATTAAGGCAGGTTTCGGCAGGTGGCGACAATTCGTGTGAGTTTGAACTGAACGCCTGTGGAAATGCCAATTTTGATATGGGCAGGTATGGAATTGAATTTGTGGCTTCACCGCGATATGCTGATGGCGTGGTGGTTACCGGCCCCATTTCGGAAAACATGGCCGAAGCACTGAAAACTACCTGGGAAGCCATTCCATCACCCAAACTCTTTATCTTGTGCGGAGTCGATGCAATCAGCGGTGGCATTTTTGCCGACAGCGCAGCACTCGAACGCAGTATTCTGAAAGATGTAAAAATCGATCTGTACATCCCAGGCAATCCGCCTCACCCGTTAACGATCATCAATGGGTTGCTTAAATTAACGAGATAAGCAATGCTGATCACCACTGAACAAATGAAATCTTTTTGGTAATGAAACTGTTGCCGTTGTTATAATGTACAAAATAGATCCCCGAAACATTGCCTCTCATATCCACATTTAATTTTCTGTCGCCGATTGGGGTGATTTTGCAGGTGCACAATTGTCCTGCGACATTATATACTTTTATTTGCTGTGCAGTAATTTCTTTACCAGCTTCAACCGTGAATGTTGAAGTGACAGGATTCGGGAACACCACAATATCTAACGGATTTTCAACCCTGGGTGTATCGGTATTGAAATTGTTGATATTGCAGGCAACCAGTTCGATAATGTTCGACATGGTTTTTTTTTCGGCGTTCAGGCTGGAAAAAGCATTCCATTGATTATTCTTCCTGATAAAACAGCTGTTAGTTTGGGTGGATGCTTTTAATGACTGGTAAATGGCAAAAGAATCGGGTGCAGCAACATTTGAAATCTCGAAACCGGCAAAAAACTCGGTTCCGGGTTTTACAACTTTTGTAAACGGGATATAATTCATGGCATCAGGAGCCAATTCCGAAGTTTTCACGCTTTGCGAATAAATGGGTTGCCCGGGTACCGAAGTGCCATTATAAATTTTGATGGTAATCTCGCTGTTCTGGCTTTTTATAGCGTTTTTAATACGGCCCACTCCAAGCGATATTCCTTTTAAATGCAGATTTGCCTCGGTCTTGAATTTTTCAGTTATTTCAGTAATCCCAACGCTGTTTGAACCACCCCAATAACCGGCAAATTCGGTCCCGTTTTTTATTGGAACAAGTGCATAAGAGTCAATATCTGTCAGATTGGTAAACGCCCCGCATAAATCTGCTTCCGTATAAAACTGTTTTCCCTGCAGGGTCGCGGGGTTTGTTTTTAAAGGGTCGAGCCAGTATTTTAACTGTTTCGTTGAATCGTTTTTGTAATCCCAGGCAAGTGCCAGCCTGGCAAAATAATCATCCACCGATTTTCCACAAACCGCCGAACCGCCGGTTAAAGTTCCCTTTAACAGTTTATTCTGATCGAACAACGGGCCTCCTGAAGAACCCTGTTCGGTAGTACCGCCTTCCCATTTTAAGATCCTGAGATGCCCGTTTTTTACGTATGGCGAGTCGAATGTGGCAATTACCGAAGCATCATTGTCGTTGGCCAGCTTTTTAATATCGCCCTGTGGATGATGAATGCTAACAGATGATTCGGAAACTTCAGAGATTCTGTTCCAACCTGCATAATACGGACGGTACTCAGGAGGCGGAACCGTATTCAGCAGCACCAGGGCAAAATCAAGACTGTCGAACTGAGCTTTCATGGCAGCACCTGAAATTGAATTGGATGGATCGCCATCTAAAGGTTTACAAAACGGACTTTCGTAATTAAATGTAAAAACAGAGGTTTCAGCATAGCTCCACTTGTCGAAACAGTGTGCCGCCGATAAAACATACGGCTTTTGATTTTCGGCTGTGTTATTTACAAGCACACCAGTGCAGATTTCCGATCCTCCCGGTTTATTAATAATGATGCGCACCACTGAATTTTTAGGTTCTTCCCAACTGCCCCAGGCATCACAATTAATATCAATATTGCACGAGCCTGCTGTTTTGCCCATTGGCCGGCGAGTGCCCGACTTTAAAATTCCCACATAATCGTGATTCACCTGTATAATCCTGAAAGGATCGACATGACTGAGTTTTTCCGGTACTTCGTATTGTACGGTAATCTCATCGCCCGCAACCGGGGAAATGGCAAATTTTCGTGATGCTGAATTGTTATCTTGTGTAAAAGCACCTAAAAGATATTCTTCTGTTTCGCTGTAAACAAATAAGCGGGCGTTTTCTGGTATCTCAAAATCATCAAAAACAAGATTGAGCGAATAGGCACCCGCCGATTTTATGGTTAACCGCCACACAGCCATATCTTCTGAATCGGCTGCAGAAAACCATTCTCCAGAATTCCCGGTTGTCAGGTTCACCGGGTAACCATGAGCAAATTTGAATGGTTTCAGTTGCTTTTCATCCTGCACGGTTTGCACTTCGCTGCTGAAATACGAAAGAAATGAGGGCATTTCGACTTTCCCGCCACGTGAACTTTTTAACTGTTTTATTTTCAACGGAACCCCCATTTTTGATAACTGGGCACTAATTTGCCCTGTTGCCAAAATGAGTATCAATATCAAAATCCCTGAATATAATCGGTTCATAAAAACTGGCGATTTTTATCCACAAATGTAATTTTTAATATCTCAAAAACAATTTCGGTACAAAGACAGATTTATGTTTAAAACAAAAATGGACCAATAATGTTATAATATTGAATATAACGAATTTATTCACTATAAAACTAAATTACCATGATCAGAAAAAAACACTTTGTTATCACACTGTTTGCATTATTTGTTTCGGCAGGTTGGCTGAAAGCGTCGGTTAACCCTACCGAAACAAAAGCCCCTGTGATGCCCGACAATGTTAAGGCGGTGATTGAAAAATCATGTTTTGGCTGCCACAACACCGACTCGAAGAACGACAAGGCCAAGGAAAAACTCGACCTGAAAACATTTGATACGCTGGGCAAAAAAGAGATGATCCACGCGTTGGGCGAAATTGCCGAAACCGTTGAGGAAAACGAAATGCCACCGGCAAAATTCCTTGAAAAATTCCCCGACAAAAAATTAACGGATGCAGAAAAGAAAATCCTGATCGACTGGGCAAAAAGTGAAGGCAAAGCCCTGATGAAAAAATAATGGCATTTTTAACCAAAATACCCGGAAGAGTGCTGTCGTGACAGATTTTCCGGGTATTTTTTACCGATTAAGATTATGAAGAAGCTGATCATCATTTCCGCCGCAGCATTGTTTGTCGCTTTTGTTGTTACCCAGTTTTTTCAGCCTGAAAAAAATATTTCAGAAAGCACGGAAAACCTGGTTATCAATTCCGAAAATATGCCATCTGAAGTTAAGGAAGCTTTTCAAAATGCCTGTCTCGATTGTCATTCCAACAACACAAAGTACCTGTGGTACCATAAAATTTCCCCGGTTTCGTGGATGATCAACCAACATATCACCAATGGCAAAAAAGAACTGAATCTTTCGGAATGGAAGACGCTGGATGATTACGATAAAATAAAAGCGCTGGAAGATATGAAACAGGAAATTGAGCGCGGAACCATGCCCTTGAAACCTTATGTAATGATGCATCGCGAAGCAAAACTGGACAAAGAAACCCAAAAAGCAATAATTGAGTGGATCGATAAAAAAAGTGATGAACTGATGAACCAGCCGGAAGAATGAAAGTATTGGTGATGTTTGTTGATGAATTCAGTTACCGCCCAAATACCCGAAACCTTGATTCAGCCGAAGAAATTACCGAAGGAAAAACTTTCGCCAACAGCATTCTTGCATTTATCCAGGTTGAAGAGGCCGACGAACAGTTCGACGTTGCCAGCCGCGAAAAAAAACTGGTCAACCACCTGAAATGGACCGCCCGGAAAAATAACTGCAACAGCCTCATTCTTCATTCGTTTGCCCATCTTTCCGAATCAAAAGCTTCGGTTGAGTTTACCCGCGAAATTTTTAACCTGGCCGAAAAACGTTTACAGAATGCAGGTTACACCACTGCACAAACTCCCTTTGGCTATTTTCTCGACCTCGAAATAAAAGCTCCGGGGTATTCGCTGGCAAGAATCTGGGCGTCGTTGTAATAGTTCCAGTCTTCACGATTTCAGGTTCTTCAATCGTTAATCACCATTCTTCAATCGTTAATCACCATTCTTCATTCATTAATCACCATTCTTCATTCATTAATCACCATTCTTCAATCGTTAATCATCATTCTTCATTCGTTAATCATCATTCTTCATTCGTTAATCTTTCTTTTATCTTTGCCGAAATATCACATCCAATGAAATTTACCGATTACCATATTTCCACTGAACTGAAAACAAACCTTGAAAAACTGGGATTCCGCCGGCCAACCGATATTCAGTTTAAAGCCATCCCTCCGGTTTTAAATGGGGAAGATGTGCTGGCAATTGCCCAAACCGGTACCGGAAAAACAGCAGCTTTTGCCATCCCGGTGATAAACAAAATACAATCGGCCAAAAAAACCGGCCGGAAAACCAACATCCGTTGCCTGGTAATGGTTCCCACGCACGAACTGGCCCGGCAGATTGCGGGTGTTTTTATATCGCTGGCAGAAAATACAGGCGTGAAAATTTTAGCCTTACACGGCGGTGTTGAGCAGGCCCCGCAAATTGAGGCGCTGCAACAGGGGACCGATGTATTGGTGGCAACGCCGGGCCGCATGTTCGACCTTGTCAGCCAGGGATTTCTGAAACTCGATAACATTGAAATACTGATACTGGATGAAGCCGACCACATGCTCGACCTCGGTTTTATCAAAGATATCAGGGACATGATGCGGTTTTTACCGGTTAAACGCCAAACCTTGTTTTTCTCGGCCACCATCAATCCCACCATCAAAAAACTGGCTTATTCGCTGGTGAATAAACCCATCCGCATCCAGATATCACCCAAAAACCCGGTTGCCAAAAACATTGAGCACTCGGTGGCTTTTATCGAAATGGACGACAAAAGGGCTTTTCTCGAAAGGCTGATTGGTCAACATCCCGATGCCAAAATTCTCGTTTTCGTGCGTACCAAAGTGCGGGCAGAAAGGGTGAAAAGTGCCATGGAAAGAGTTGAGATTTTGGGAACTACCATTCATAGCGACAAGAGCCACGCCGAACGTACACGCACCATGGAGAATTTCAAAAAAGGTATCAACAAACTGCTGATCGCCACCGACGTGAGTGCCCGCGGGATCGATATTCCGGATGTTGACATTGTGGTGAATTACGACCTGCCGGAAGTGGCCGAAAACTACGTTCACCGGGTTGGACGCACCGGACGCGGAACAAAAAAAGGGCTGGCAGTTTCGTTTTGCAGCAGCGGGGAAAAAGAAATACTGGCACAAATTGAAGAATTTCTGGGTCACGAAATCCCGGTGCTGGAAGTTGACATGGGTTTGTACAATCAGATTGTCGATTTCAGCCTCGATACCAACTACAACTGGAAAAAACTGATGAAAGACCACGAAAAAGAGCAGGCGGATTACCTGAAGAAAAAGAAGAAAAAGTAATGATAAATGATTAGTTATGATTGATTAATCATTATTCTGAAAATCGCAAAATCGCCATTCGTTAATTATCATTCGTTAATAGCAGGATTTTTCAACGCCAGGTTTCTGATTTCGCCCGTTGTTTCCCAGGTAAACAATCCGAAAGGTTTTGAAAGCCCCACTTCGGCACGGAGCGAGAGTTTGTGGCCATTGTATGCAAAATCAACCAGTTTTTCCTCATCAATCCAGGCTGAAATATTTTTATTATCAACCCTGAGCCTGATTTTGTACCACGTGTTCTTTTCAAATTTTTTGAGTGTTTTGGTGATATTATGGGCAGCATCTTCGCCGTCGATACAACTCAACCCTACCACCGGGCCGCCCCAGCCACCCACAATCAGGCTGCAAAACTGTTCGTTTACCGGGAAGGTTATGCCACAGAAAAAGTCGTTGCCAACGGTTCTGCGGGCTTCGAGTGTAACTTCGTAATCCGATTTGGGGAAATCACCCAGCCAGTTAATCCCGGTACAACCGTCACCGTAATTCAGCACAATTTTCCCCTCCGATACCGAAACAATTCCCTGTGTTCCGTATTCCGTAACAGCCCAGCCGTCGAGGGTTTTACCATCAAAAAGTGAATTTTCGCTGATCGGAACAGAATCAGTTTGCATTGATTCCGGTTTTATTTCTGCCGGTTTCTTTTGCTGTTTACACCCGGTTATCAGCAAAATTCCCATAAAAATCAGCAGAAATATTTTCTGTGTTTGATAAAATCGTTTCATAGTTTCTGACATCCGCATGTGCCTTCAAAATTAACCTGCACGATTCAGCATCGTTGCAACGATTCAGACTTTTTCGACATAGAGTTGTGTGGCTTCCACTTTAGTAACCAGCACTTTGTCGCCTTTCTCGATGTAGCCGGTCAGCGCAACGGCATCATAAATTTCGTTTTCAATCAGCACTTTCCCTGATGGGCGGAGAACAGTTTGTGCAACGCCGGTTTTTCCTTTTAGTTCCAACATACCGTTTTCGATACACACAAAACCCTCTTTTACGTCCTGAATCGATTGCAGGGAAAGGTTGGCAAACGCTCCCGATTCCGCCGTAAAAAGTTTTTTCCCCAATAAAAGCGAACCAACAAAACCGCCAAAAACTCCCAATACAACCGTGGTTACAGCCACCGCCACCGCCGACATTTCAACCCCTTCAAAATCAAAATTCACATTGTTGATGAGACTTAGAACCAGACCACCGAAAATCAGCACAATCCCCGAGATTCCGGCTACACCAAACCCGGGAAATACAAATATTTCGACAATAACGAGGATGATCCCGATGATGAAAACAAGGATTTCCCAGTTGGCAGCCAGCCCTTCGAGATAAAGCGGGGCAAAATACAGAATGGCCGCCACCACCGCAACTCCGAGCGCAAAACCGATCCCGGGCGATTGCATTTCAAAATAAATCCCTCCAATGATGGCCATAATCAGCAATCCCGAAACCAACGGAGAAACAAGGAATCCGATTATCCGTTCAATTGTTGTGGGTTCATATTCAACGAGGGTATATTTTTCAATGCCGGCGTTTTTCATTACCTCTTCAATATTTTCGGCGGTTCCTTCGCAAAAACCGTTTTCGATAGCTTCGGTGGGCGTAAAAGTCAGCACTTTTCCCGAGTCAATCAAACCAGGTATAAAAACCGAAGGATCGACCATTGCTTCGGCAATTTTCGGATCGCGCCGCCATTTAATAATGGTATCGGTGGCTGTAATTATCGTGTCTTTTCCGTGTGCTTCGGCGGTTGCCCGCATCGTGGAACGCATGTAACTCTGGTACTTGTCGGGCATGGCCTCACCGGTGGGGTTCACCACGGTTGCCGCCCCGATACTGCTTTCCGGGCGCATATAAATACTGTCGCAGGCAATTGAAATGAGTGCTCCGGCCGAAGCTGCGTTGTTATCGATAAAAACAAAAACCGGAATTTTACTGTGCAGGATTTTTGTGCGGATGGAATCGGCATCCAGCACGGTTCCGCCGTAAGTATTCATGTGGATCAGAAAAATATCGGCCCCGAGTGAGTCAGCAGCATCAAAAGCCTGCCGGGTTTGCCGCCAGGTGGCTTTGCTGATATCTTGTTTGATGTTGAGTTTGTAAACCAGTTTCTCTCCGGTTTCCTTTGCTCCGGTTCCGGTTGCCATTATCAGCAACAGAAAAAATAATCCCCAAAAATTCAGTGTTTTCATTTTCCAGTTTCAACAGGTTCGAGTTTTCGGGCCAGCTCAAGAAATCGTTTCATGCCGGCCTTTTTTTGCTCATCCAGTTCAAAACTAATATTTTGTGCGAAATAACCGGCAATATCAACACCCGGATATTCAATCTGCAGGTTATCGATTGTTTGGCTGATTTCACTGATTCCCAGCTTTAAGGCTTCATTAAACTCAGTTACAAGCGAACTTTCTATTTTTTTATTGGCAGCCCAAACAGCAAATACAAAAGGCAAACCCGTAAAACGGAGCCATTCCTCGCTCAAATCATAAAGGTATTTGTATTGGTTTTCAATTTCAAAAACCCTGTCGCCAATTACCACACCGGCAGTTTTTCCAGCAATCGAAACTCTGTGAAAATCGTTACAGGTATTTTCCCACGTAAACTCCTTTTTCCACCAGAATTTTGCCAGCACTTTGGCTAACAAAACCGAACTGCGCGACTGGTAGTCCATTAAAATGGTATCCACTTCCTCAATCGGAACGTCGGAAACAATCACAACTGTTTTTACTTTTCCCACCGCCCCGATGCAATAGTCACCAATAATATAATATTCGTCGAGGTCCTCAAGTCCGGCAACCGGAATCAGCCCGATATCGGTTTGGTTAAACGCCAGTTTGGCGGCAACTTTCGAAGGAATATCAGGAGTAACATCCAGTTTTTTCAATACTTCGGCATGTTGTAAACCATACATAAATGGTCTGCTGTTTAAATACGACACAACCGAAACGCGTGTTTTATCCATCACAAAAATCTTTTCAACTCACAATAAACACCGTCAAAATACGAAGGTTCAGCAGCGAAGATAGAAACATTAATCCTGATAATTTTTGAACAATATCATTCTTTCTGAAAAACCCCTGTTTATTATTAACTTTGCGCCTCTCTTTTGAAGAGTTGAACAGATAAAAGATAGTTTTGAACAAAAAACAAAATCAGTAATTTCGTTGTAATTCAAATAATATCAGCAGAATGGGAATGAATGCACTTTTGGCAGTTTCGCCGGTTGATGGCAGGTACAGCAACAAAGTCGAAAATCTTTGGAAGTATTTCAGCGAATACGCACTCATCAAATACCGTGTTTTTGTGGAGATTGAATATTTTATTGCGCTTTGTGATATTCCGCTTCCTCAGCTTGCTAACGTTGAAAATGACAAAAAAGAAGCGCTGCGGAAGATACACCGCGAATTTTCGGTTGAAAATGCCTCGCGGATAAAAGATATCGAAAGCATAACCAATCATGATGTGAAAGCCGTTGAGTATTTTCTGAAAGAAGAATTTGACCAAATCGGGCTTTCAGCTTACAAAGAATTTATCCATTTTGCGCTCACCTCGCAGGATGCCAACAACACTTCGCTCCCGCTTTCGATACTGGATGCCTTAAAATTTGAATACTACCCGGTGATTGATGAGCTGGTTGCCAAACTTTCGGAATTGGCGGAACAATGGAAAGACATTCCGATGCTGGCCAAAACACACGGACAACCCGCGTCACCCACAAAGCTCGGCAAAGAAATTATGGTTTTTGTTGAACGATTGAATGTTCAGCTGGAGCAACTGAAAGCCCTCCCCTGTTTTGCCAAATTTGGCGGGGCGACGGGTAATTTCAATGCCCATTTTGTAGCTTATCCGAATATTGACTGGGAGAGTTTTGCCAATGATTTTTGTAAATATTCGCTGGGAATCGAACGGTCGAAATACACCACGCAGATCGCGCATTACGACGATCACAGCGCCATTTTCGATGCCTTGCGGCGCATCAACAACATCGTTCTCGATCTCGACCGCGATATCTGGATGTACATTTCGATGGGCTATTTTAAACAGAAAATCAAAAAAGGCGAAGTGGGTTCGTCAACCATGCCCCACAAAGTAAACCCCATTGATTTTGAAAACTCGGAAGGAAACATAGGGATTGCCAACGCCGGGTTTGTCCAGCTTTCTGACAAACTGCCGGTTTCGCGCCTGCAACGCGACCTCACCGATTCAACGGTTACCCGATTCGTGGGTGTGCCGTTTGGCCACACGCTTATTGCGCTGCAATCGACTTTAAAAGGATTGAACAAACTTTTACTGAATGAAGCAGCCATTGCAAAAGACCTGGAAGAAAACTGGGCCGTGGTGGCCGAAGCGATTCAAACCATTTTGCGGCGCGAGTTTTTCCCAAATCCCTACGAAGCACTGAAAGATCTGACACGGAAAAATGAAACAATTACACAGCAATCAATTCACAATTTTATTGACACATTGGACGTTTCAGAACAGGTAAAAGAAGAATTGAAAAAGATTACACCACAAAATTATACCGGTATTTTTTAAGCAACAGCAAAGGTTGCCAATCAACAATAATCCAATTTCATGAAGGAGTTTTTTGGAGTTTTAAAAAGATACATTCCGCCTTATAAAAAGCAGTTGATTCTGAATTTTCTTTTCAACCTGCTTTCAGCACTTTTTACTGTTTTTTCGATGGCTTTGATGAGCCCTATCCTCGAAATTCTTTTTGAATTATCGGAAGATGTTAACCAGCTTTTGCCCTGGTCGGTCAATTTCGATGTGATAAAAAATAATCTCTACTACTATGTTACTTTAATCAAACACGATTATGGAACGGGAATGACGCTCCTGCTGGTCGGTCTGTTTGTTGTATTTGCAACTTTCCTGAAAGTCGGATTTGCATATCTCGGGGCTTACGAAGCAGTTTTTATCCGCAACGGAGTTGTAAAAGACATGCGCGAACAGATTTATGCTAAAATCCTGAGGCTGGCACTGCCCTTCTTTTCAGAAGAACGAAAAGGCGATATTATTGCCCGAATCACCGGTGATGTTGCGGAAGTTGAGAACTCGATTATGTCATCGCTTGACATGTTTCTGAAAAATCCGGTCATCATTATTGTGTTGCTGATTTCCATGTTGGTTATGAGCCCGAGCCTGACAATTTTTATTTTTCTTGTTCTGCCGGTGGCTGGCTTTTTAATCGGCCGCATTGGCAAGTCGCTGAAAAAAGTGTCGATGGAAGGGCAAAATAAAATGGGCATGATCCTTACCACGGTGGAAGAAACTTTAGGCGGATTACGAATCATAAAAGCTTTCAATGCCGAAAAAAAGATGAATAACCGGTTCGGACAAGAACTGAGTGATTACCGCAGTATCATGAACCGCCTGATGTGGAGAAGAGAACTTGCCCACCCGTTGAGTGAACTGATCGGGACTTTTGTAATTATAATTGTTGTCTGGTATGGCGGCTCACTGATTATTGGGAAACACAGCGAACTAAACGGCGCCTCATTTATTATTTATCTCGGAATTTTCTACCAGATCATCAACCCGGCAAAAGCCTTTACTCAAGCCATCTACAGTATCCAGAAAGGACTCGCTTCGATGGACCGTATTGATAAAATCCTGCTTGCCGAAGTTACCATTCCGGAAGCAAAAGATGCTAAAACAGTAAAAACATTGAATGAAGCAATTGAATACAGAAATGTAACATTCGCATACGATGAAAAAATTGTATTGAAAAATGTTTCGCTGAAAATTGAAAAGGGGAAAACCATTGCACTGGTGGGCCAGTCGGGAAGCGGAAAAACCACATTTGTGGATCTCCTTCCCCGTTTTTATGATGTAATTGAAGGACAAATTCTTATCGATGGGGTTGATATCAGGGATATAAAACTGCATGACCTGCGCGACCTGATGGGAAATGTGAACCAGGACGCCATTCTTTTTAATGATACAATCTATAATAACATCGCTTTCGGGGTTGAAAACACAACTATGGAAGCAGTGATAGCAGCGGCTAAAGTTGCCAATGCGCATAATTTCATCATCGAAACTGAAAACGGTTATGATACAGTTATTGGCGACCGCGGCAGCAAACTTTCAGGCGGACAGCGCCAGCGGCTCAGTATTGCGCGTGCTATTCTCAAAAACCCGCCGATTTTAATTCTCGATGAAGCCACTTCGGCCCTGGATACCGAATCGGAACGACTGGTACAGGATGCTCTGGAAAACCTCATGAAAAACCGTACTTCCCTTGTAATTGCACACCGGCTTTCAACCGTCCGCAATGCCGACCTTATTTGCGTTTTCCACGAGGGTAAAATTGTAGAGCGGGGAACTCACGAGGAACTTCTGGCATTGAAAGGCCGGTACACCCATTTACATAAAATGCAGGTGTTCTGAGAATGAAGGAAGTCAAGTCGCAAGTCAGAAGAAGAATTAGAAAGGATTAACTTTTGATATTTGCAGCCAGGATATCGGCAAGATGAATTGCCTTTACCGGCAGTTTTTGTTTTTTGATGTATGCCTCGATATTCATAATACACGAAGCTTCCGTGGAAACGATATAATCAGCACCGGTTTTCAGGGCATTTTCCACTTTTTGTTCGGTCATGGCTGTTGAAATGTGATGAAACTTGGCTGAGAAAGTCCCCCCGAAACCGCAACAAACATTTGTATTCTCCATTTCCACCAGTTCCAGGCCTTTTACATTGCCGAGCAATATCCTTGGTTCATCTTTAATCCCATATTCGCGTAAACCACTACACGCATCATGAAAAGTAACTTTGTGACAAAATTCAGCACCAAATTCAATTTGGTTTAAATGGTTGACAAGAAAGTCGGTAAATTCAAAAACTTTGGGTGTCAGTTTTTTCACTTCGGCAAGCAACCGGGCATCATCGGTAAACAGTTTTCCGTAATTATTTCTGATAAAACCGGTACAGGATGCCGATGGAGCAACAATAACCCTCCCTGAACTAAAATCGGTGATGAATTTCCTGGCCAGTTTACGTGTTTCTTTCCAGTATCCGCTGTTAAACGATGGCTGTCCGCAACAGGTTTGTTCAGGGTTATAAAACACTTTACAACCAGCCTTTTCAAGCACTTTAATAAAACTTCGGGCAGTTTCAGGATATAACTGATCGATAAAACACGGAATAAAAACATCAACCTCCATGTATTGGAATTTAAAACCGAAAATAAAGCATCAAAACTGAATAAAAAAGAAAAAGCTGCATTTCTGCAGCTTTTTGCTGGCACGGGCGGAGAGATTCGAACTCCCATCAACGGTTTTGGAGACCGCTATTCTACCCTTGAACTACGCCCGTGTTTATTTTTGCGGTTGCAAATATAGTAATTCATTCCTGAATACCTATACAGTTCCATTTTGCAGCCCTCAAATTTCTTTTAAATTGTCAATTGGCATTTTATGTTTGCCAAAACGTTTTTATTAAAAAATCCACAAGCAGAAACTTGTGGATTTTTTGCGGAGAGAGAGGGATTCGAACCCCCGGAACCTCTCAGTTCAACGGTTTTCAAGACCGCCGCGATCGACCACTCTGCCATCTCTCCAGGCGCGACAAAAGTAGAACAAATTTTTAATTCGCAAATACTATTTTTAAAAAAGTTAAAAACCCGTTCAAAAAAAAATATGAGATAAAAATTGTTTTTTTAAAACATATTTCAGAATTTAGTGAACACTTATAAAAGTTCTCTGAAACAATTGATTTTATTGGCGTTTCAGAACTTTTGACATAAGAATTGAAGATTAACTTTACACGATAAAAACTTAACCGTTTTATTAAACAATTATCTATCAACATTTTAAACATTTAATTAAATTTTTGCCGTATGAACAAAGCACAACTAATTGATGCAGTGGCCGCAGGAGCTGGCCTGACTAAAGTAGATGCAAAAAAAGCGATTGACGCTTTCATTGCTGCAACAACCGACGCTTTAAAAGCTGGCGACCGTGTTGCTCTCATTGGTTTTGGATCTTTCTCAGTATCTGAACGTGGTAAAAGAACCGGCAGAAATCCGCAAACCGGTAAAGAAATTACAATTCCTGCTAAAAAAGTGGTGAAATTTAAAGCTGGTGCTGAACTTGCTGACGCAGTTTAGTGCAAAAGCAGACAAAATTAAAAAAGGGGAAATGACATTTCCCCTTTTTTTATGCCCCGCTTTTTACAAAGATTTTTGTTTTTTTACAAAATATAAAAACCTGTAAGTATTAGTTAATAGGAATTCATAAATGGAACAGGAACTGGTTTATCAGCTTTTCAATTGTTTATCATCAGCAGTTACTGAAGAAAGACTGGCTTTATTTAACCGCATTGTGGAAAACCGCACAAATTATATAACAGTTGTGCTGGAAGATATTTTTCAGGCACAAAATGCCAGTGCTGTATTGCGGACCTGCGATTGTACCGGAATTCAAAACGTTCATGTAATTGAAAACAGGAACAAATTCCAGGTTGACACGGAAGTGGCAATGGGAGCCTCGAAATGGCTTACTCTTCATACTTACGAAAAGTCGGAAAACAAAAGCCGGGAGGCACTGCAAAGGCTAAAAAAAGAAGGCTACCGGATTGTTGCCACAACCCCGCATATTAACGATGTGGAATTGCCCGGTTTCGATTATTCAAAAGGAAAATTTGCCCTTGTTTTTGGCTCTGAATTGCCGGGTGTAACTGAAACCATTTTGCAGGAAGCTGATGAGTTTTTAAAAATACCGATGTTTGGTTTCACCGAAAGCTACAATATTTCGGTTTCTGCTGCCATTATTTTGTATTACTTAACTGAAAAGCTCAGGAATTCAGAAAATATACCCTGGAAATTGACTGACTTCGAGAAAACAACGATCAAACTTCAGTGGTTGCGAAATTCAGTAAAAAGCAGCTCATTAATTGAAAAACGGTTTTTAGAAGAATATCACCGGAAAAGTTAACCTATCATGGCTTTTAATTCACTGAAAGTAATCAAATCAATTCCGAGTTTGCCCCATTTTTCAAATGGCAGCGGAAGATTTGGCAACTCTTTAATTGCATCGCTGACAACCAATACATTTTTCCCTCTTTTTAATAGCCCCACAACTGCATCGTTCACACAAACATTGGTGGTAACACCATAAACCACCACGGTTTCGGGGTTCAAACGCTGAAGTATTATGTCGGTGTATGGATTTCCGGCAAATACATCAAAGGCGTCTTTTCTGATAATAACTTCTTTTGTATTTTGAATCTTCTCAATTAAACCATCAATATCCTGTCCTCTATCCCAGTTAATAATCACCGGATTTGCCGGATTTGTTTCTGGGATATACGCGGCCCCTGGAGATTCCGCCATACAGTGAGGCGGGAATGTTGATTTGAAATCCGGATTTTGCGACAATTCCGCAGAACCATCGTGATGATAATCGGCAGTATTCACCACAAAAACCGACTTTTCTTCTGCCAGTTTCGTGATTTTCTTCAATACAGGTTTTAATTTTTCAGCATCCTGAACATATAATTTCCCGCCAGGTTCCATAAAATCGACCTGGGTATCCACATTCCAGAAAAGGGTGTTTTGAAGGTTCAGCCTGCTGATATTTACCATAATTTAGTGTTTTCTATTCAAGTCCTTTATCGATAAAAGTCTGGAATTCGGCATCATCAAAAGTCACGCCCATTTTTATTTCACTTCCGTCAGGTTTTATAATTACATGAAAAGGAATGCTGTTGGTCTGGTACTTCGAAATCTGAATATCCAGATTCTTTTTCCCCATTGTTTTTTTCACACTTCCATCAACCGCAGAAGTTATCCACTCATTTTCAGGTAATGCAGTCCTGTCATCGGTATATAAACCAACAATCACGTATTTTTCAGCAATCTTTTTCAGCAATTCCGGGTTGTCCCAAACTGTGCTTTCCATCTTTTTACAATTGGCGCAGGCGTGTCCTTTAAAAACCACCAGCAAGGGTTTGTTTTGTTCTTTTGCGCAGGCTACACCTTGTTCAAAATCGAAATAACCCGTTAGTCCATGCGGAAGGTGCAATTTATCGGCGTATTTGGGAGTACCGCAAAGCGCCACAGGCGCGGCAGCCTGACCTGAAACCGTCTGCACTGAATACGGTTTTTCGCTCGCTGGCGGAATCAGTGAAGCAATTCCGGAAAGCGAATTGCCAACCAATCCAGTGAAAAGGTAAACTACAAATGAAAAAACGGCCACCGAAAGTAAAAATCTTCCAACTCCCAGATATGGAAGATCGCTGTCGTGCGGGAATTTGATTTTGCCCAGCAAATAGAGCCCGAGCATAAAGAATAATACAATCCAGATTGAAAGATAGATTTCGCGCGAAATCAGGTTAAATCCATAAACCTGGTCGATATTGCTGAGAAATTTCATTCCAAAAGCCAGCAAAATAAAGGCAAAAACCACTTTAATCGAATTCAGCCAGCCACCTGAACGTGGCAATTTATTGAGTGCCGAAGGGAAAATGGCAAGCAATGTAAATGGAGTTGCAAATGCGAGACCAAAGAAAAACATCCCTATGAGAGGTCGCATCCCCCCACCCTGAACCGCTTCAATAATCAACGCCCCGATAAATGGCCCTGTACACGAAAATGAAACAATCACCGTTGTTAAGGCCATAAAAAACGCGCCAATCAAACCACCTTTGTCAGCTTGCGCATCGGTTTTATTTACAAGACTGCTGGGCAAAACCATTTCGAATGCTCCAAAAAAGGAAACAGCAAAAACCAGGAACAAAAGAAAAAACAAAAGGTTGGGAATCCAGTGGGTACTTAGAATATTCCCGACATTGGGACCGAAAATCCCAAGCGAAAACAAGGCACCCAACAATGTAAAAATCAGGATAATGGAAAATCCGAAGAAAAACCCGGTTTTGATGGCTTTTCCACGATTTTCGCTTCCGCGCATAAAAAATGAAACGGTCATCGGAATCATGGGGAAAACACAGGGCGTGAGCACTGCCGCAAATCCTGCCAAGGCCGAAATCAGTATAAAAATCCAGATTGTCTGGGCAGAATTTCCGCTTGCTGAAGCAATATCGTTATTGGTTATTGCAACTGATTCATTTTTTTCTTTTGAATTATCAGCATTAAAAACAAATGAAAAAGGCGTTTCTTCAGGAGGCGTGCAGTTTTCATCGTTGCAGCTCATAAATAAAACATACCCTTTTATTTCCACCTTTTCAGATGATTTGAGTTTTATCTTTTGAACCAGTGTGGCTTCACCATTGAAATATCCGACATTGATCTGAAAATTGGGATCGAAATGAATTTCAGGCTGAGGATTTTTCTGTAACGGCCCAACAAAATCGAAAAGTGTTGAATCGGCAAAAACAAAAGCTGTGGCAATCGGCCCACCTTCCGGAAGTTCAGTATCATAAAGATGCCAGCCTGATTCGATGGTGGCTTTGAAAATTAAATCTGCTTCATTTCCATTTTGTTTCGAACTGAATTCCCATTTTGTAGGATTTACAATCTGGGCATTTAACAGTACTGAACTAAAAATCAATAAAATTATAAAAAGTGCTTTCCTCATGTCAACAAAAATTTGTTATTACTGATTACCGAAACGTATTTAATAATATAGATATTTACATTCAAAAATCAATCCAAACTTCCAAACTGTCAAAAATTCTTATTCGGGGTTAAAACAACACAGCAATATTAAAAAACATAAATGACAAACAACAAAAAAGCCGCCCGGTTTACGAACGGCTTTTCTGCCTAAAGTATTAATTCTTCCAGATTTTCGTCAAAAATATGATATTCGAGGTAGGAGAACGAATTGTTGGCTTCCACATTCACCCATCTGAAATATTTCAGGTACCATTTGTTTCTGATACTCATCAGCCCCTTTGTAAGATATGCAGCCAAATAAGGGTGAACTTTGAGTGTGAGCTTTTTCTTTTGCAAATCCTTGAAAGCATAATTCACTTTGTTTCCAATTTCATCGGCAAACAAAATAGTAGGCGAAACCTTACCACTTCCTTTACAAACCGGGCAATTTTCAGCAGTTTCAATGCTTTCTTCCGGTCTCACGCGTTGGCGGGTGATTTGCATCAGGCAAAACTTGCTCAATGGCAAAATATTGTGTTTTGTCCTGTCAGATTCCATTACCTGTTTCATGTGGTCGTACACCTTTTGCCTGTTAGCAGGCAGGTGCATATCAATGAAATCGATCACAATTATCCCGCCCATATCTCTCAGCCTGAGCTGACGGGCAATTTCGTTACAGGCTGCCAGGTTGACTTCCAATGCGTTGGCTTCCTGGTCAACTCCCATCTTTACCCGGTTACCGCTATTTACATCAATTACATGAAAAGCTTCTGTGTGTTCAACAATTAAATAGGCCCCGTCTTTAAACGATACTGTTTTGCCAAATGCCGCCTTTATCTGTTTTTCGATTCCGTAATATTCGAAAATTGGCGCTTTGCCCTTATAAAATTTTACAATCTTTCTTTTTTCAGCCTGAATGCTTCCGAGATATTCACTGATTTCGTTACAAACATCCTGATCGTTAACAATGATGCTGTTAAAATCGGAATGGTAAATATCGCGGAGCAATGCTGTTGTTCTGTCAATTTCGCCAATAATAAGCGATGGGGCGTTTGCTTTGGCCAGTTTCCCGAAAACCGATTCCCATTTATTCACCAGGCCATTGAGTTCCTGGTCGAGCTCTGCGACCATTTTACCCTCGGCTACTGTTCGCACAATAACACCGAATTTCCTGGGTTTAATACTTTGTACCAGCTTTTTAAGCCTGTTTTTTTCTTCGTTCGTTTTAATTTTCTGCGACACAGAAACTTTATCGCTGAAAGGCATTAAAACAATATTTCTTCCGGCAATCGAGATTTCGGAGGTTAAACGCGGTCCTTTTGTTGAAATGGGTTCTTTTGAAACCTGAACCAGTATTTTTTGTCCCTCTTTCAGCAAATCACCAATTTTTCCTTCTTTATTGATATCGGGTTCAGATTGTAAACGCCCGATTGAGGAAAGTTTGTTTTTTTTTGAAATGGCCATCCTGACGAATTTATTGAGGGTGGCAAACTGGGGGCCAAGATCGAGGTAGTGCAAAAATGCATCTTTTTCGTATCCAACATCAACGAATGCAGCATTTAAACTGGGCATTATTTTTTTAACTTTCCCCAGGTAAATGTCGCCAACAGCAAATTTTGCACCGCTACGTTCGCGGGTTAATTCAACAAGCTTTTTGTCTTCCTGTAAAGCGATTACGATTTCGGATGGAGTTACATCAATTATTAAATCGCTACTCACAACCAGTTTCTTTAACTTTAACTATGATAAATATAATTCATTAAACAGATTAAACCTAAGACAGAAATGCCTTAGGTTTAATCAAAATGTATAAATAAGAATTTCGTTAAAATCTTATTTTTTCTTTTTGTGCCTGTTCTTCCGCAATCTTTTTTTGCGTTTGTGGGTGGCCATTTTATGTCTTTTTCTCTTCTTTCCGCTTGGCATAACTTTTTATTTTACTTGTTTTTTAACTTCAGAGATAAAAGTTTTTGCTGGTTTGAACGAAGGAATATTGTGAGATGGGATAATAATTGTAGTGTTTTTAGAAATATTCCTGGCTGTTTTTTCAGCTCTTTTCTTCACTACAAAACTTCCGAAACCTCTCAGGTAAACATTCTTACCATCAACTAACGAATCTTTCACTGTTTCCATAAAAGCTTCAACTGCTTTCTGTACTGTTACCTTTTCAATTCCGGTATTCTTCGCTACTTCGTTTACGATATCTGCCTTTGTCATTTTTTTAAATTATTTAATTTTCAATATATTAAACGATTATTTTGAGTGTGCAAAAATAAAAATTATTTAAAAACCCAAAAGCTTTTCAATTATTTATTTTTGTTTTTCTAAAAGATTTTAAAGTACTTATCAAATATGGACTTTTTTAAACGCGCAATTTCTGATTGGTATAAAATCAACAAGCGTGATCTTCCGTGGCGCGAAACCCGCGATCCATACAATATCTGGATTTCAGAAATTATGTTGCAGCAAACCCGTGTGGCGCAGGCTACTCACTATTACAACCGCTTTTTGCAACAATTCCCCACAGTATTTGATCTTGCTTTGGCTCCCGAAGATTTGGTACTGAAAATGTGGCAGGGCCTCGGATACTACACACGTGCGCGCAACCTCCACCTGGCTGCCAAAATAATCGCAAATGACTTTTCAGGTGTTTTCCCCGATGATTTCAACGCAATTAAAAAACTTCCCGGGATTGGTAATTACACCGCAGCAGCAATCGCATCGATAGCCTTTGACATACCGGTTGCAGCAATTGACGGCAATATTTATCGTGTGCTCAGCCGGTATTTTGGCATTTTTACCCCGATTGATTCTACAAACGGCAAAAAAGAATTTCAGGACCTGGCAAACAGTTTGGTTCCAGAAAAAAATGCCGGGAATTATAACCAGGCCATGATGGAATTCGGAGCCCTGCAGTGTGTACCATCCAATCCCGATTGTGCAACTTGCCCATTGGCAAAATCCTGTTACTCTGCTATTCATGAAACAATAAATGAATTACCGGTAAAATCGAAAAAAGTAAAAACCGTCAACCGGTATTTTTACTATTATATAATAGAAGACAGCGATTTTGTTTTACTTCAGAAAAGAACCGGAAATGACATCTGGAAAAATCTTTACCAATTTCCGTTGGCAGAAAGCCATCATCAATTAAGAGATGAGAAAATTCTTGAAATCCCGTTTGATTTTATAAAAAACGAAAACCTCACAATCAATTCAATATCTGAATTATATAAACACGTACTCACCCACCAGATTATTTATGCCCGCTTTATTTATTTAACAATTGGAAAAATACCTGCTGACTGTAATGGTTTTTTAAAAATTCATAAGAAAGATATTTTTAAATTTGCAGTGCCGCGCCTGCTTGAGGCGGCAGTAATAAAAACGGGCAACAGATAATTTTATTAGTATTCAGTTTATTCTGATTGTTTTGTATTTTTAGATGTTATCCTTTTAAAAAATAAAGATATGTCAGTTAACAAAGTAATCTTAGTTGGAAATGTGGGGAAAGATCCCGAAGTCAGGAATCTTGATGCAGGTGTGAAAGTTGCCAATTTTACACTGGCCACCTCTGAAACCTACACCGCAAAAAATGGCGAAAAAGTTACCACCACCGAATGGCACAATATCGTTTTATGGCGGGGGCTGGCTGATGTGGCCGAAAAATATGTTACAAAAGGCCGCCAATTGTATATCGAAGGAAGACTCAGAACCCGCAGTTACGACGACCAGTCCGGTAATAAAAGATACATCACCGAAATTTATGGCGATGTGATGCAGTTGCTGGGCAACCGCGAATCGGCTGAAAACAGGGGAATTGCAAATGGCAGAAGCAACCAGACTGATTCATTTCAGCCTGCTCCGGCACCCGAAATTGAAGCTCCCGAAGGCGACGAAGACCTTCCTTTTTAACCAATTCAACTGAATTTTGGAAACGGACACGTTACAATCATCATTGCCACCCGGCACAGAAGTTTTAAACACTCCTGAAACTTCTCAGTTTTTGGTGATTGTCATCATTTTATTGCTTTTGCTTGTCTTTATCCGAAGTTCTGAAACAGCCAGTTTCAGCCATATCCTCGACAAAGAATTTCAGAAAAAAAGGAAATTCAGTTTCAGCAGGTACTTTCTGAATCTTGTTGAAAATCAGGAAAAACTGAAATCCACATTTATATTGTTAAAAGGAATAATTAACATATCAGTTGTTATTTCACTCGTTTATTTGTTCGGTGGTTTTACCTTTTTTTCTGAACAGTCTGTTCAACATCAATCGGTATTGATTCTTTTAATTGTTGGAATTCTGCTTGTTTTTGGAGAAATTGTACCGCTTTTATTAGCCGGACTTTTGCCTGATTTAATCCTGAAAATTGCAGAATGGCCTCTGATTTTTGCCGGATTCCTGTTTAGCCCGGTAACTGGTTTTATTCGTAGTTTCCCAAATTTCCTGAGATATACAAACGGCAATCATCGCTCCCCCCTGTCGATGGAAGACATTACGCAGGCTTTAAAAATGTCGGATGACCCGGTTTTGGAAGAAGACAAAGAAATTCTGGAAGGGATTGTGAAATTTGGCAACAAAAATGTGGGTGACATCATGAAACCCCGCGTTGACGTGGTTTCACTGGATATAAAATCGAGTTTTTCAACGGTGCTGAATGTGATTGTTGAATCCGGGTTTTCAAGAATCCCGGTTTACTCGGGCTCCTTCGACAACATTCAGGGAGTTTTGTATATCAAGGATATTCTGATTCACAGCCACAAAGGAAATTCGTTTAACTGGCAAACTTTAATCAGACCGCCATTCTATGTACCTGAAACCAAGAAAATTAATTCGTTACTGGGTGAATTTCAAAAGAACAAAGTTCATCTGGCTATTGTAATCGACGAATATGGAGGTACTTCGGGAATCGTAACACTGGAAGATGTGCTCGAAGAAATTGTGGGGGAAATTGTGGACGAGTTTGATGAAGAAGACCACTTTTTCAGTCGCATTGATGAAAAAACCTGGTTGTTCGATGGTAAAATATTACTGACTGACTTTATTAAAACCACCCGGAGCAATGAACTTGATTTCGAAGATGTTAAAGGAGATTCTGAAACCCTTGCAGGATTGATTCTTGAACTGAAAGGCGCAATTCCGCAACTGCATGATAAAATAGTTTACAACCAATACACGTTTACCATTGAAGAGGCAGATGAGCGCCGAATCAAAAAAATAAAAGTGGAAATTGACAAAAATACAGATGACGAATAAATACGGAGCCTTCAAAACAGTTGTCATCTTTTTTTCCGTGGTGGCATTCATTTTTGCAAACAGTTGCAAACAAAAATACACACCCAAACCACGTTCCTATTTCCGGATTGACTTCCCTGAAAAAAGCTACCATCGGATCACAGAAAGCTATCCCTACAGTTTTGAAATACCTGATTATTCGCATATTGAGCAAGACCCGGATAATCCGGATAAACTATTCTGGACAAATATTGAAGTACCTGCGAATAAAGCCGAAATTCATATTTCCTATTTTACCTTGAATGAAGCTGAAAAAGGCAAAAAGATATTGCTCAACGAGTTAATGGAAGAATCGAGGACACTCGCCTACAAACATTCCATTAAAGCCGACGCCATTACCGAACAGGTTTTTGTGAATAAAGGAAAGAAAGTTTATGGCCTGATTTATAAAATTGAAGGGAATGCAGCCTCTCCGCTACAGTTTTTTTTAACCGACAGCACCACTCATTTTCTGCGCGGAGCCCTTTACATACGCGATGTTCCGAATATCGACTCGCTGAAACCGGTCATCGATTTTCTGGAACCCGATGTAATCAGGTTGATTGAATCAACAAGCTGGAACTGATGCCGTTTATTCAGCAAATACAATTCGAATACGGAAATGCAGGGATTTGGGAAATGACCGAAACACCTGCTGAATTGCTAAACAGGTTAAAACTTTCGGATGCCGGGAAAGCCCGGTTTTCGATGATTTCAGCCCCCAAAAGGCAGGTTGAATTTCTTGCAACAAGAATACTGACTGAAAAAATCACCGGCGAAAAAAGTGAAATTGTTTACCAACCCGACGGAAAACCAACCTTGCTGAACAGCCGGAAATTCATCAGCATTTCACATTCAGCCAACCTGGTTGTGGTTTTTATTTCGGAGTTAAACTGTGGGGTGGATGTTGAAACCATAAACCGCGATACCGACCGCATTGCCAAACGGTTTCTTCATCCTGCAGAAATGGAAAACATACAAAAATCGGATCAGCCAAAATTGCTGCAATTGCTTTACTGGTGCGCCAAAGAAGCAATTTTTAAGTGTAGCCCGCAAAAAGGAGTTCAGTTCAACAAACAAATTCTGATTACTCCGTTTGACCTGACTTGTGAAAGGGAATTTAAGGCAGTGCTTAATTCAGAGGCCGGAACTGAAAATTTCAATCTTTGGTTTTTATCTGTAAAAAACAATATGCTTGTTTTTTGTGTTGAAATGGGTAAAAATGAACAATGAAAACGACCGCAAATCATATTCTAATTATTTTTGGTGCATCGGGTGATCTCACCAAACGCAAACTGATACCGGCGATTTTTGATCTTTTCAAACAAAAACTGCTGCCCGAAAAATTTGCCGTTCTGGGCGCATCGCGTTCTGTTTTGTCTGACGACGAATTCAGAAAACGGTCAACCGGATTTTTGCCGGATGATGCAGAAACTGCAACATTTCTGCAAAAACTTTATTACCAACCTGTTTCAAACGATTCGGCTGGTGATTTTATTCCGCTGAAAAACCGGTTGGACGAACTATCAAAAAAACTCGAAATACCCGAAAATTACATTTTTTATCTTTCAACCCCTCCTTCGCTTTACAGTGTAATACCGCGCTTTCTGCATGAAAACGGATTAAGCCGTTCCAACAAATATTTCCGCAGACTGATTGTTGAGAAACCTTTTGGCACCAACCTCGAAACTGCCAAAGAACTGAACAT
Organism: Prolixibacteraceae bacterium; assembly: GCA_029265875.1. Lineage (GTDB taxonomy): Bacteria > Bacteroidota > Bacteroidia > Bacteroidales > Prolixibacteraceae > Draconibacterium. Next base: position 3,704 of record JAJUGS010000010.1, on the reverse strand, counting down.
TCAGTTGCTTAATTATTTTGATGAAGACCAGATTTACCGCATCGATCATTATTTGGGCAAAGAAACGGTTCAGAATATGTTGGTTACCCGTTTTTCTAACGGCATTTTTGAACCACTCTGGAACCACAATTACATCGACCGTGTGGAAATCACCTCTGCTGAAAGCCTGGGAGTGGAAGGGCGTGGCGGATATTACGACCACTCGGGCGCTTTGCGCGACATGGTGCAAAACCACCTGATGCAACTTGTGGGATTTGTGGCCATGGAGCCACCGGTTATTATCGAAGCCAATGCCATCAGAAACGAGATTGTCAAGGTTTTTCAGTCGCTCCGGCCATTTCGCGAGAACATGATTGACCGCTGCGTAATCCGCGGACAATACACATCGTCGGTTATCAAAGGCGAAAAAATACCGGGGTATCGCGAGGAAAGTGGTGTTGATCCGCTTTCGAGGACCGAAACATTTGTGGCACTGAAGTTTTTTATCGATAATTGGCGCTGGGCAGGCGTGCCTTTTTACATCCGCACCGGGAAAAAAATGCCAACGCGGGTAACCGAGGTGGTCATTCATTTTAAAAAAGTACCACACCAGCTTTTTGGCAAAACTGCCGGCCCTGTAAATAACCAGCTGATCATCAGAATTCAGCCCGACGAGGGAATTCTACTGAAATTTGGCATGAAAACACCGGGCGCCGGGTTTGATGTTCAGACCGTAAACATGGATTTTCATTACTCCGATCTTGCCAATGTTACGGTGCCATCGGCTTACGAAAGATTGCTGCTGGATTGCATGCAGGGCGATGCCACTTTGTATGCCAGGGGCGATGCTGTTGAACAGGCCTGGCAGTTTGTTCAGCCCATTCTGAATGCCTGGGAAACCAATCCTGAAATACCGATTTATGGTTATCCGGCCGGAACCTGGGGACCCGAAAATGCTGACAAACTGATTACCGGTGCCAGTTGGCGCTATCCGTGCAAAAACCTCACCAACGACGGACTTTATTGCGAACTGTAATTTTTTACCTATTTTTCAATTCAAAAATAATATCCAGAAGCATGGCAGGCACAACAGAAGTAAAAATCTATAAGAATCCGAAAAAAACAGTTAAAGCACTGGCAAAAGAAATTTACCAGTTGACCAAAGCTTCAGTTCAGGAACCAATTCATATTCTGTTGTCAGGGGGCAAAACGCCGTCGTTGTTGTTTCGAAAGCTGGCCACAAAATACCAGGCGGAAATAGATTGGGGACGGGTTCATTTCTGGTGGGGCGACGAAAGATGTGTTTCACCGGAAAATGATCAAAGTAATTTCAAGGCAGCAAACGATCTTTTACTCTCTGCGATTCTGATCCCTGCAGAAAATGTTCACCGCATCAGGGGAGAAGAAGACCCTGAAAAAGAAGCCATCCGTTATTCTGAAGAAATAAAAGCGAACCTCAATTTTCGGGGCGACAGTCCGGTTTTTGACCTGGTGATTCTGGGTTTGGGCGAAGATGGCCATACAGCATCAATCTTCCCCGATGAAATTGAACTATTTGAAGATGAAAGGATTTGCGCAGTTACCAGTCATCCTTTGTCGGGACAAAAACGAATCACGCTGACCGGAAAAGTGTTGAACAATGCCAACCGGATTTACTTTCTGGTGACTGGCGAAAGCAAAGCCCAGCGGATTGCCGAAATTATGAACGATGACGAAGCGGCCAAATTATTACCTGCCTATTACATCACACCTCAAAATGGTGAATTGATCTGGTTTATTGATGAAGCTGCTGCAGCTAAAATTTTATAACGGAAACAATATTGAAACAGCAATTATTCGGCTACCGGCTGAAGTTTCAAAACCTTTTCAGCAAATTTTACAGTTTCGTCAAAAACTTCCCTGTACGATTTTGAAGTCAGTTCACAGGCAATCACATGGTTTCCGGCATCCGGGAACGCCATTTTTTCTTTCATTTCCGGAGTTGTTCCCAACTTATCGAACATTTCAAGCATGGCGTCAACCCGAACAGTTTCATCCTGGTGTGTTTCGTCTTTGTAATAATAAGCCAGAAAAACAGGTGTTTTCACCCTTTCGAATGTCGATTTATTCATGGTGGCCTCCACCAGTTGTTGCAGGTAAACCACGGCTTCCATCCGGTAGCGGCAATCCCAGTACTGGCAGTCTTTTGAATCAAAATTTTCGCTTGTAACACGGTGAGTGCTGCCGGTTACTTTTCTGCCAATCTGCAATCCCCAGGGTTTCGACAGCAAAAAGGCAGCACTGTTATTGATTTTGATGTTGGGAGAATATAATATTAAAGCATCGACCAAATCAGGAAATTCGGCAGCCAGCTTCAACCCCAGTGTTCCGCCCGTTGAAGTACTCATAATTATCACTTTTTCGCCCAGAATATGGGCAACCATCAGCGCCTGTTTGGCCGATTCCCACAAACGGTCGGGTGTCATGTCAATCAATGCATCATCAGTAATAATTCCATGCGAGGCCAGGCGTGGGAAATAGGCGTTGAACCCAAATTTCCTTGCAAAATCCACGTTGGCGGGATATCCTTCGTACCACGATGCCGAAAAGCCATGCAGATAAAGCACTGCATATTTTGTGGGCTGTTTCAGCGTGTCGTTTGCCCAGATAATTCGGGTTTGGTTATCCGGTTTTATATTGAGACCTGAATCATTTTTTGCAGCAATATTATCAAGCCCGGCAATTGATGCCGTAATTACAGGTAAATCGTTTTTCAAAACCGGTTTTGGAGGTTTTGGGCCAAGTATATAAATCAGTACAATGGCAACAATCACGATGACAGCAAATTGCAATACTTTTTTCATAATTCTGATTTTAAGATGTTCTGCTTATGTCAAATTTAAAATATATTGAATCACTATGTATTTTTCGGGTTAAAAACTTCAATAAAAAGCCGGATTTATGAATTGAGATATTCAAGCAATTTCCATCTTTGCAAATCTTGAAAAAAATCTGATGCCGCATTTGAACGAAATACTGGTTTTTATGGCAGCTTTGGCAGCCGGATTTATCAATGCCATGGCGGGTGGCGGAACTTTGGTCAGTTTCCCGGCTTTGCTGGCAATTGGCATTTCGCCGGTGGTTGCCAATGTAACTAACACTGTGGCATTGGTTCCGGGCACCATTGGCGGAATGTGGGCACAACGCGATGCTTTCAAATCGCAATCGGTAAGACTCAAAAAGTTACTGCCAGTATCTATTTTAGGAGGATTGGCAGGAGGATTGCTAATTCTGAATACCAGCGAAGATGCATTTAAAAGCCTGATTCCGTACCTGATTTTGTTGGCCACTGCACTGCTGGCGTTCCAGGTTAAAATAAAGAACTGGGTTATCAGCCGTTTAGGACAAAAACACTCGGAGCATCACAACCCGGTTTTTATGATGGGGGCTGTTTTTATGGCGGCTGTTTATGGTGGTTATTTTGGAGCCGGACTGGGTGTGATATTGATGGCTGTTCTGGGTTTTGTCACCGACGAAAACATGACAAGGCTGAATTTTCTGAAGCAGGCACTGGGCTTTGTGATCAATCTGGCTGCCGCTATTTATTTTGCTTTTTCAGGCAAAGTTGACTGGTGGATTGCGTTTATCATGATTTTCGGTTCCCTCACCGGTGGCTGGATTGGCGGAAAACTGGCAGGCCGGATAAAACCCGAAATCCTTCGTTGGATTGTGGTTTCAGCCGGCCT
>JAJUGS010000352.1 GCA_029265875.1 Prolixibacteraceae bacterium | reverse complement strand
GTGGCAGTTTTCGCCGGCGGTTTTCCGCATGATTTCCAGGGCACGGCGCTACACCTGCGCGGGCGATGCGCCCGGGTTATAAAACTGCTGAGCCGAGAAAACCGTCCACGCCACAAAATCCACTTTTATCATCTCAAAACCCCAGCGGTTGGCAAGGGTGTTGATGAGGGTTGTGTACCACTTTTCGGCATCGGGGTGGGTGAGGTCGAGTCCGTAGCGTTTGGGCGTTTCATTGCGGTACCAGTCGGTGTTTTCCGATGGCCATGGCCCGATGCGCACGGGTTGGCCGGTTTTGTCCTTTAACAGCCAGTCGGGGTGGTTTTTATATACCTCAGAGTTTTCGGATATCACAAACGGCGCAATCCAGATTCCCGGTTTCAGCCCGAGGCTTTTGATGCTGTCGCAGAGCCATTTCAGCCCGTGCGGAAACCGCTGGTTGCCCTGCCAGTCGCCATGGGTGGTCTGGAACCCCTCGTCAATCTGGATGTATTCCAGCCCATAAGGTTTCAGGTTTTTGGCGGCAAAAACAGCATTTTCGAGAATCTCGTTTTCGCTGAAAACATCCATCGTGTAAAACCAGTTGCACCAGCCGTTTACCACGCTGCATGTTGGATTGTCCATTTTTTCCTGCATCAGCGAGGCGTAATTTTGATTGGCTTTGTACACATTTTCATCCGTTACCAGCACCAGTTGGTCGGAGCTGATTTCACGGCCTGATTTCAGCATAAAACCTGGATTCAGCACTGACTCGGCCACCAGCGAAAGCTGATTGCCGTCGTGTTTCAATACCTGCAACCGCCCGAGCGTGTTGGCGTTGAGAAGGTAGCCGGCGGTGAGTGCAGGTTTTTCAGTATCATCAAAAAGCGAAATATTCCACCAGCTTTGTGCGGTCAGCGGATTGGCCGTCAGCAGTGTGTCGCTTATCACACCACCTTTGGTTTCGCCATAGGGTTCGGGCCGAATCCAGGGTTTGGACAGGTACTGAATATTTCCGGCATCGTAATACATCGCGCCGTTAGTGAGGCATTTTTCAGCATTGCCAAAAAAAAGCATATCGCCATTTTGTTGCACCAATCGCAACGGTTCGAGGCTGCGGATGTTGATGCTTTTGCCGGTGACATTTTTGTAAACCACCTCTAATCCAATCGCAGGAAGATTGTTGAAAAGCGTGATTTGCTGCGTGAAATCGAGCTTTTTATTTTTGTCGGTTCCATAAATGACCAACATCGGATTTCCTTTGCTGTCGGCGGTTTGCGTGGTTTTGTAACGGTAGTTTTTACTTTCAGAGGTATAAAGATTTCCAGCGGGCAAAATGGCATTCACCGCACCCGAAAACAGCGGTTCACCCGAAATTGTGACACCCGAAAGTTGCCCGGTTTTTTTATCAAACTGAACCTTATAAAAACTATTGCTGATTTGCTGTGCCTGTGCCGGAAACAACAGCAGGACAAGCATGGCAAGAATGACTGGTTTATTCATCTGATTTGTTTTTGGTCGGGACTAAAGGTAGGGAAAAAAGGATAAAAAAGTGATTGGTGGAGATTGATAAAGAAGATGCTGGATACTGGATAAAGAAGAGTGGAGATTGGTTGAGATTTGTAGAGATTTATGCTGGATGCTTTATATTTGAAACCGGATGCCTCATTCTGGATTTTTTAACACAGTGGACGCGGGGAAAACGCAGAGGACGCAAAAGTTTTGCTTAACGAACTTAGCGAAACCTTTGCGTGTTTTGCGTTAAAATGATTGAATTGTCCCAGCAGCCAGCAGTCAGCCGCAATTTACTCAATTACTCACTAACTCACTAACTCACTAACTCGTTCACTCAATCACTCAATCACTCAATCACGAGTTTACCACTTTCGCCTGCCGTTTGCGGTCGTTTTCGTCGAGCAGGATTTTGCGGATACGCTGGTACTTTGGCGTTACCTCGAGGTACTCGTCGTTGCGCAGGTATTCCATGGCTTCCTCGAGTGAGAATTTTACTGCGGGAGCAATGCTTGTTTTCTCGTCGGAACCTGAAGCACGCATATTGGTGAGTTTTTTTGTACGTACAATATTCAGGGTAAGGTCGTCCTGACGGGTGTTTTCGCCAATCACCTGGCCCATGTACACATCCTCCCCTGGTTCCACAAAGAATCGTCCGCGGTCCTGCAGTTTATCGATGGAGTAGGCGATGGCCGTACCTGTTTCGAGCGAAATCAGTGCGCCGTTGCGACGGACACCCAAATCGCCTTTCCAGGGTTCGTAGGCATAAAAACGGTGTGCCATTATCGCTTCGCCTTCGGTGGCGGTGAGCATCTGGTTACGCAGTCCGATTAAACCGCGCGCCGGAATCAGGAAATCCATGTGCGAGCGTTCGTTTTTTACTTCAATTGAAACAATGTCGGCTTTGCGTTGGGTAACCAGTTCGATTACTTTTCCGGCAAATATTTCGGGAACATGCACAGTGAGTGCTTCAATGGGTTCATGTTTAACGCCGTCGATTTCTTTTATTAAAACTTTGGGCTGCCCCAACTGCATTTCAAAACCTTCGCGGCGCATGGTTTCCACCAAAACCGAAAGGTGAAGAATTCCGCGTCCGTACACCAGGAACGAGTCGGCAGAATCGGTTTCTTCAACACGCAATGCCAGGTTTTTTTCGGTTTCCTTAAACAGCCTGTCGCGGAGCTGGCGTGAGGTTACAAATTTGCCATCTTTTCCAAAGAAAGGAGAGTTGTTGGCCACAAACAACATACTCATGGTGGGCTCGTCAACTTTAATGGGTGCAAGTCCTTCCGGTTCTTCGCCATCGGCTACCGTATCGCCAATATCAAACCCATCCAAACCAAGCACCGCGCAGATTTCGCCACACGGAACCGGCAGTTTTGTTTTTTCCTTGCCCAGTCCTTCAAACAGAAAAACTTCTTTTAAAGTGGTTTTCTGAATGGTTCCGTCGCGTTTTACCAACGAAACCTGCGAGCCGGGAACCAGTGTTCCGCGGGTTACTTTTCCCACGGCAATCCGGCCGATGTACGACGAGTAATCGAGCGAGGTGATACGCATCTGCAACGAACCTTCGCGGTGTGTTGATGCAGGAATGTGTTCCAAAATGGTATCAAGCAGATAAGTGATGTCGGTGGTTGGCGTTTTCCAGTCGGGGCCCATCCAGCCGGCTTTCGACGAACCAAAAACGGTGGGGAAATCGAGCTGGTCTTCGGTGGCTTCGAGACTGAACATCAGGTCGAAAACCTTTTCCTGTGCAATATCGGGTGTGCAGTTGGGTTTATCTACTTTGTTGATAACCACGATAGGTTTCAGTCCTAATTCGATGGCTTTCTGCAATACGAAACGGGTTTGCGGCATCGGGC
>JAJUGS010000190.1 GCA_029265875.1 Prolixibacteraceae bacterium | reverse complement strand
CCGGCGGTATTTCGAGGCAAAACGCACGAAAGGAGTCAGACGTTCAGTGGTTTCAAGGTTATGCGAAATCACATCCGGGCCGGCATCAATCACCTGCTGAATCAATTCGGTATTTCCGCGGAAATCGGGTATCAACACTTCAATACGTGTTTCAGGGTTCAGCCTTTTCACTTCGGTGATGGTTCTGGCCCATATTCCGGCTCCCTGGTCATCGAGGTCGTCGCGGTCAACCGAGGTAATTACAGCGTGTTTAACTCCCATAATTCGAATAGTTTCTGCCAATTTCAAAGGTTCGTTTTCGTCAGGTGGGAGTGGCCTTCCGTTGGGGACTGCACAGAATTTGCATTTTCGGGTACAAATATTCCCCAGAATCATAAAAGTGGCCGTTCCGCGGTTCCAGCATTCCCCGATATTCGGGCAATTGCCGCTTGTACAAATGGTGTGCAGCCCGTTTGCATTCACCAGGTTTTTCACCTTTGAATAGCTTTCCCCTTTGGGCATTTTCATTTTCATACATTTGGGCAACCGCTGTCGCTCTTTCAATTCGTGCGCCATAAAAATTTTTTCTGCAAAGTTAAAATTTTAGCCCGTTGGGTGACCGATAAAAAAAGAGTGTTTTGTCATTATTAAGTTTTATTTCCCTTTTATCATAATCACAATCAATAAATAGTTTTGGTGGACTATCAAAAAGTTGTATTTTCAGGCTCCGAAAAACAGGCTAAAAAGAACAAGGTAAAATGTCAAAACCACTTGTAAAACCATATGGCGAAAGCCAAAGTCAATCGGTTAACCTGATCAGCGAAGGAACAAAAATCAAAGGCGACATACTTGCCAATGGTGACATCAGGATTGATGGTGAATTGTATGGCAACATTGCGGTGAAGGGCCGCCTGGTTGTCGGGCCGAACGGGCGGATTGAAGGCCAGATTAATTGTGGGAATATTGAGACTTCGGGCTTTATAAAAGGTAAAATTACAGCCTCCGAGTTGCTTTCGTTAAAATCCACAGCCCAAATTGTTGGTGATATTATTGTTGGTAGGCTGTCTGTTGAACCAGGGTCCCTGTTTTCGGGCACTTGTGTAATGAACAGCCCGAAACCGGAAAATGAAACCGACTGATAACAACCCAAAAAACCGGTTCGACAACTTTATCCGCTATTCAAGCCTGGGTTTCGAAATGATGGCCATCATCGGAATTTTTACATTTGCCGGGTACAAAATTGATCAATGGCTGAAAAACGAATTCAGGATTATTACACTTATTCTGATGATTTTCTCGGTAATAATCGCCATACTTTACGGTGTAAAAGGACTGTTGAAAAAATAAAACTTCCCCTTTTTATGAAACAATATCTTCTGAAAATACTTTCTCTTGCCGTTTTCCTGGTAATAACAGGCTGGGTGGTTTTTACCTTTGTTTTGCCACAATATTATCTTCCCGTGTTTCCCTTCGTCCTTTTGTTTTTTGTTTTATTCTCCGTCGCGATTCATACCTGGCAAACGCATCTTTCAAAATCGCCGATGGGCAAATTCACCCGGAGTAACATGATTCTCACCTTTCTGAAACTTGTTTTTTATTCGGCTTTTGTTATTGTTTATATTATAACCGACCGGGAAAATGCAAAAATTTTCACCATCGTTTTCATGATTCTATACCTGGTTTTCACAGTATTCGAAGTTATTTTACTTACTTCATCTGCTTCTTCAAAAAAATAATTAAAAAAACATAAAACCTGAAGCACTTATTTGATGTTTTGAGTAGGTGGTTTTTGGACTTCAGTATTGAAAAACTTATAAATTTGTAAGCCTTTGATATTAAAAAGAACAATATGTTAAAGCGTTTCGCCGGAATATTATTGATTTTTACAATCAGCCTTTTTTCTTATACACCAATATTTGCAGAAGAGAATCACGTAACGGGTGGCAATCATGCTGCAGATTCGGTTCCGGCCGAAAAATTTGATGCCGGGAAATTTATCATCGAACATGTTTCCGACAGTTATGACTGGCATATTGTATCGTTTGGAGACACCCATGTCAGCATCCCACTTCCGGTGATATTATACAGCAAAAATCCGGAACTTCATGGTGGAAAAAACTGGCACATTTTCATGTCATCGAAGTTTCATCACGGGCATGATGCGTACAATGGGTTCCGGATTTCACAGGCGAAGGAATTTGAAGGGAAAATTGTGGAACTGGATGCGGCAGGAAACGAAACCGGGAAACCAATTGACCTTTCAGTAACAAAAGCTGTTGCCGAAATTTTTGTAGCGGTGCTTATCATGCTGTGGATTTTTATTTCGGTTGCCCGAAAACTGGTGAAAAATGTTGACAAGGCGCCCACCGGGCTTCAGAACCTGGTGGAACCCGTGGTGATCTTTGTCCGCGACCAGATTGCCCGGCCAACCATCGGCGACAAAAAATACGAAAAGTACATGCCCTATTTGCTGACACTTTTCTTTTTTATTTTGTTGCTGAACCTGATGGGACTCATCCCGGTAGTTCCGTTTGGCGCCAACGTAACCGGCAACATCAGTGTTACAATGGTGCTTGCATTATTTACTTTTGTAATTACCACATTGAGTGGCAACAAACATTACTGGAAGGAAATTTACAATCCCGATGTTCCGTGGTGGCTGAAATTCCCGATTCCGCTGATGCCCATCGTTGAACTCACCGGTGTAATTACCAAACCGTTTGTGCTGATGGTGCGACTCTTTGCCAACATGATGGCCGGCCACATGATTGTGACCGTTTTTGTCAGCCTCATCTTTATTTTCGGCAGCCTGATGGGAACGGCGGCTGGTTTTGGAGTAAGCCCGCTGTCAATTGCCTTTTCGGTATTTATTCTTTTGCTCGACGTTTTGGTATCATTTATACAAGCTTATGTTTTTACGCTGCTTTCGGCCCTCTATTTTGGGATGGCCACGGCAGAACATCATTAATAACCATTTAAATTAAATGCTATGTTATCAGCAATTTTATTACAAGCTGCAGCGGGAGCCACTTTAGGGAAACTGGGTGCTGCCATTGGTGCAGGTCTGGCCGCCATTGGTGCCGGTATCGGTATTGGTAATATTGGTGCAAGTGCCATGGAAGCCATTGCCCGTCAGCCCGAATCGGTGGGCGAAATCCGCTCGAACATGATCGTTGCTGCTGCTTTGATTGAAGGGGTTGCCTTCTTCGCAGTAATTATCTGTGCTCTCGTAATCTTTATTTAATGGAAACATTTTTTGACTGCAATACCCCGGGATTGCCGGGGATTGCACCGTCAACAAAAACAAAAAACTGTTTAAAACTGAAACTATGGGTTTAGTTACACCAAATCCCGGTACAATATTCTGGATGCTCATCATTTTTGGCATCGTTCTTTTTATACTACGGAAATTTGCCTGGAAGCCAATTCTGAATGCACTGAAAGACAGGGAAGAATCGATTGCCAAAGCATTAAATTCAGCCGATGAAGCCAAAAAAGAAGTGGCCGGACTGAAAGCTGAAAATGAAAAAATCATTGCTGAAGCAAAACAGGAAAAAAACGAAATCCTGAAAGAAGCCCGTGAAATAAAGGATAAAATTATTGCCGAAGCCAAAGAAAAAGCAGCCCAGGAAGCGGCAAAAAGCATTGAGCTGGCAAAACAGCAGATTGAGGCAGAAAAAACGGCCGCTGTCAACGAACTGAAAAATCAGGTCGCCGAACTTTCGGTGCTGATTGCTGAAAAAGTGATTAAAAAAGAACTGAGCAACAAAAGTGAGCAGGAGAAAATAGTGGACGGCCTGATTGACGAAATTAAACTGAATTAGACGAAATGGACAGCTTGATCAGGGTGCGATACGCGAAAGCGTTTTTCCAGACTGCAAAAGATAAAAATCTGTTGGGAGAATTAAAATCCGACGTTGAAAATATATTTTCAATTTGTAACAACTCACCCGAGTTTATTGGATTGTTGAACAGTCCGGTTGTAAAAACAAAGCAAAAATCAGAATTGATCAACCGTATTTTTAAAAACCAGGTGCATGATCTTACCCTGAAATTTCTGGTATTAATCACCGAAAACAAGCGAGAGGCTGAAATCCCGGGTATTTGCCGGAATTTTCTCGAACTAACCCGAAAAGATCAGAACATAAAAACCGCCACCCTGATTACAGCCACTGAAATCAATGGCGAAACGACTGAGAAAATCAGGAAAATTATTGAAAAAGAAACAGGTGCCGGCATCGAACTTTCAACCCGGATAAACCCTGAACTGATTGGCGGAATGATTTTGAGAGTTGACGACAAACAATACGACGCAAGTGTGGCTACCCAACTGAAAAAAATCAGGCAACAATTACTGGAACAGCATTAATTAACAAGATATTATCTGTAAAAAAACAAAAAGATGGCAAACATAAAACCCGCTGAAATATCCCAGATTTTAAAACAGCAGCTTGAAGGTTTTAAAACCCAGGCAGAACTCGAAGAAGTTGGCACCGTTTTGCAGGTTGGCGACGGAATCGCCCGTATTTACGGACTTTCGAATGTTGAATCGAACGAAATGATCGAGTTTGAAAGTGGTGTAAAGGGAATCGTGCTGAACCTCGAAGAAGACAACGTGGGAGCAGTTTTACTGGGGCTGACATCGCAGGTAAAAGAAGGCGACAGCGTTAAACGGCTGCAGAGAATTGCCTCCATCATGGTGGGCGAACAATTGTTGGGCCGCGTTATCAACACACTTGGCGAACCGGTTGACGGGAAAGGCCCTATTCAGGGTGAATTGCTTGAAATGCCACTTGAAAGAAAAGCACCCGGGGTTATTTACCGTCAGAAAGTTGCCCAGCCATTGCAGACCGGGATTAAAGCCATCGATGCCATGATTCCCATTGGCCGCGGACAGCGCGAGCTGATTATTGGCGACCGCCAGACCGGAAAAACTGCCATTGCCATTGATACCATCATCAACCAGCGAGAAAACTTCGAAAAAGGCGACCCTGTTTACTGCATTTATGTGGCAGTTGGTCAGAAAGGATCGACTGTGGCGAATATTGCTTCGACGCTCGAAAAACATGGTGCAATGGATTATACCATCATTGTTTCGGCTCCTGCCTCCGACCCTGCCGCATTGCAGTTTTATGCACCCTATGCCGGAGCTTCAATCGGGGAGTTTTTCCGTGATACCGGTCGTCATGCACTGATTATTTACGACGATCTTTCAAAACAGGCGGTTTCGTACCGTGACGTTTCGTTGTTGCTACGTCGTCCGCCAGGCCGCGAAGCCTACCCCGGCGATGTATTCTATTTACATTCCAGATTATTGGAAAGAGCAGCCAAGATTATTGAAAGTGACGAAATCGCAGCAAAAATGAACGATCTGCCCGAATGTCTGAAAGGCAAAGTCAAAGGTGGTGGTTCGCTCACTGCGCTGCCCATCATCGAAACACAGGCGGGCGACGTTTCGGCATATATTCCCACCAACGTGATTTCAATCACCGACGGACAGATTTTCCTCGAACCACAGTTGTTCAACGCGGGTATTCGCCCGGCCATCAACGTGGGTATTTCAGTTTCGCGTGTGGGAGGAAGCGCCCAGGTGAAAGCGATGAAAAAAATTGCCGGTACCCTGAAAATCGACCAGGCACAGTTCCGTGAACTCGAGGCATTTTCAAAGTTTGGTTCCGATCTCGACAATGCCACCATGCGTATTCTCGACAAAGGCCGCAAAAATGTGGAAATCCTGAAGCAGGGTCAGTACAATCCAATTCCGGTGGAATTGCAGATTGCCATTGTTTATTGTGGTTCAAAAGAACTTTTAAGAGAGGTGCCGGTCGAAAAGGTGAAAGATTTTGAATCAGAATTTCTTGAAGTACTGCAATTGCAGCACAGAAGTTTGCTTGACGAACTGAAAGCCGGAAACCTGACAGAAACCGGAGAACAGATAATCAGAAAAGTGGCAGCCGAAGTGTCGGAGAAATTTAAAAAGTAGAGTATAAGTGATTGGGTAATTGAGTAAATGAGTAATTGCGGAAGAAACTTTCATCCCTGATTATTTTAATGATTTACATTTTTACCCGTTTTGCAGAAAAATGACATAATGAAAAATGTGTACTCCACATTAACGCAATAACTAATTCACTCATTAACTGTTTATGGCAGGTTTAAAAGAAATACGAATCCGGATAGCCTCGGTAAAAACCACGCGACAGGTGACCAGTGCCATGAAGATTGTTTCGGCGGCAAAACTGAAAAAAGCGCAGGACGCTGTTTCACAAATCCGGCCGTATGCCAACAAATTGCATGGAATCCTTACTTCGCTGGGTTCAAGCCTTGAAAATGCGGAAGATTCAATTTTTACCCGGCAACGCGAGCCGGAAAAAGTGTTGATAATCCTGATCACCTCGAACCGCGGGCTTTGTGGCGGTTTTAATTCAAACATTTCGAAAAACGCAGCCAGGCTGGTCCACGAAAAATACAGCGATCAGTATAAAAAAGGAAATGTAAGTTTTCTCTGCATTGGCAAACAGGGCATGCGTCAGCTTAAACATCTGAAAATGAATGTTTCTGACAATAACAATGATATTTTTGACAATCTGAATTTCGAAAATGTGGCTGCCATTGCCAACCAGGTGATGGCCGATTTTGAAGCCGGGAAATTTGACCGGGTGGAACTTGTTTACAACCAGTTTAAAAATGCCGCGGTTCAAATCCAGACAACCGAACAGTTTCTTCCGGTTGAATTGGGCGACAACACAAACGCAAAAAATAATGCAGATTATATTTTTGAACCATCAAAAGAATACATTATCAAAGTGTTGATTCCCAGGATACTGAAGATTCAGTTTTACAAAGCCATTATTGATTCGTTTGCAGCCGAGCACGGCGCGCGCTTAACTGCCATGCACAAGGCAACCGATAATGCCACCGAATTACTGAATTATTTGACGTTGCAATACAACAAAGCGCGCCAGGCAAGTATTACAGGCGAAATTCTCGAAATTACCAGCGGTGCTGAAGCGTTGAAAGGATAAACTTAACTGCTCTATAAATTGTATGAGCCGTTCATTTGCAAAACAGAACGGCTCTTTTTTTTATTATTTTCTACCAACAATCACCATTCTTGGCGAAGGCTGAAAACCATGCTCTTCAATCAATTTGCTGAATTCTTTGAGTTGTTGCTTTAACGTTTTGTATTCAGCCATTCCGTTAATTTTTTCGAGATGATCCTCCATTTTCTCAATTCTCGTCGGGTAATTCGCGGGTGCATCAGGAGTACCCCTGTCGTCAATAAACTGAAGTTCAATTTGCAAACCGGCATTTTCAACAATAACCGGAATTTCAGCCCGTGTAAAGGCTTCGCGGTGATGCTCCCCAAGCATTCTGTCAATTGTGCTTCTGAAATGATGTAACATTTTGTGCACTTCCTGTGCCGGGTTCAGTCCATCACTCACCAATTCGTTGACAATTATCCAGCCGCCGGGCTTCAGCACCCTTTTCATTTCGCCGAAAGCGGCCTGAATATCGGGCAGGTGGTGCAAGGCCATTGAAATACTGGCCACATCAAACTGACCATTTTCAAAAGCCAGTTTTTCGCCGCTCATTTTCTCAAAATGTACATCCGGATAATTCTTTTTTGCCTCTTTCAGCGACTCTTCCAGCGGATCAATTCCGGTAATTTCTGCTTTCGGAAAAACATTTTTCAGCACTTTTATAAAATCACCGGTCCCGGTGCCCATATCCAGGATTTTATTTACCTGTTTCCCCTCAAAAAAGTCGGTTAATTGTTTCATATTCTTTTTGTTTAATCAGAGATTTTTTCTTCCAGCTCAAGCATTTCCTTTTCATCGGCCTGCTCAAACCACTCTTTTATTTTATTTCGTGCATTTTCCTTAACAGCCGGTGTAATGGCCGAAGAAACCTGTTTCAGCGCAAAAAGCAAAACGCCCAGATCATCGGTAAAACCTATTATTGGCAAAAAATCAGCCACTGCATCGGTGGGCAGAATAAAATACCCCAGTGCTGCAGCAATATAAAGTTTCGTTTTCAGGCTCACACTGCTGTCTTTCATGGCATAATACAACAGCAAAACAGCATAAACCACTTTTACTCCAGCCGCTTTTGCATAGTTTTTCAGCTTCTCCCAAAACGATTCGTCGGAATAATATTTTGCGTATTCGT
>JAJUGS010000193.1 GCA_029265875.1 Prolixibacteraceae bacterium | reverse complement strand
CAGTTTTTCAGGTCCTGCGCGGCGGATGACAAGGCGAACGTTGCGCAAATTGCGATGATTAAAATGAGTTTTGTTGGCATATCGTTTAGTTTTTAATTTTTTTTAGTCCTGAAAGGACGGTTTCTATCAGCCCAGGGTGGAAAAATAGAACCCTGTCTGAGGCAGCTATCGTGTATCCTCCCTCATTTTTTATTAATTTTTCTTCTCAATAGATATTCCGTTCCTATGGAACTCTTTGACAAATCATTTATTCGTTTTCCCGGATTAAAATCCGGGGCTACAACACCAGCATCACTACGTGATTTGCAAGAAAGAGCCGCAGGCTCGCTTGTTATTGTAGGGATGGAATTTATTCCGTCCACACTGAAAATCACCATTACCTATATTTAGAACCGTAGGTTCGGACAATTTTTATTAATGGGTAAATGGTAGCTGTTGTAAGCATGATTTGCAAAAATATAGAGTTGATCCATTTCGTCCGAAGCAAGAAATTCTCTTGAATAAACTTTTTCTCGCGGACGATTTTTAAACCCGTTTTCCAACCCAGGGCGACACTCCTTCGTCGTTTGCCCTGGGCTAATAGATGCCGTCCTTTCAGGACTAAAAATTGTAGTTCAATCATAATCAATCCTTTTCAAACTTTACTATTTGTTTTCCGGCCTTTAAATTCAATTTCTGATTGCCCCAAACTAAAGTGCACTGCATGGTTTTTGGAGTAACTATCGTTCCTTCGATCCGTGAATCCACTTTTCGTAAATTCAGTTCGATATCACCTAACGGATGTGGATAAACGGCATTTATCGTTGTTAATTCTCCGAAATTTGGGGCAATCTCCACCGTTTTGTGCCCTATTGATGTGGGATTGATTCCGCAAACAGTTTTAAACAGGAACACATTGGGCGATGAGCTCCACGGATGGCATTCCGACCGCTGGTTTTCCTCGCCCCATTCGAGCGGAACTTCGGCAAATCCTGACATGCGGCGGTCTTTCATCAGTTGCCATTCGGTAAGCTCACTCATAAAATTATCCTGATATCCGGTTTTGTTCATGGCTTCGAACAGGTACAAATGCAGGAACAAATCCACCTGACCAAACCAGTCTTTCGGTTCGAGCAATTTGCCCATCAGCATTTTAGCTTCGTCGCCGGTAGTTGCTTCGGCCAAAATTGCAAGCAGATTCGTGATTTGGCTCACCTGTTTGTTATCAGGCGATTCGGTGTAAAATCCATCCTGATTTTTGCAAAGCTTGTTTACCGCCACGCAAATTTGGTTGGCGCGGTTGCGGTACTCTGCAGCCTGCGCCAATTTCCCGAGGTAGTCGAAAATATCGGCGGCATGGCGCAGTGTGTAAGCATAATGCAAGGTGTAGAGCGTGTTGTTTCCCTCGTAAATGGTGGGTGGTTCGCCGTTTTTGTAATGTCGTGGCCAGGCCAGCGCGCCCCACCAGTCCATTTTGCCGATTAGTCCGTTGGGCTGCATTTTTTGTTCGAACCAATGCAAAACGTTGCTGATGCCCAATTCAAATCCGGCAATAAATACCTTGTCGTCTTTCCATAGCATGTAGTCGTGTACCTGGTCAATCCAGATGAGCGAGTACGAAGGAATGATCAGATGGAACGGATTGGGGTAACAGGCATAAGTCAAACCTTCGGGAATGCGCGATTGGTCGAACTGAATCAGCGCATTGCGGGTCAGACGGTCGTCGCCGGAAAGGGTGAGCAACGAAAGGTTATGTACCCGCGAATCGCCTGTGTATTGCATTTGCTCGTAATAGGCATCCGACAGCAAATAATCCTGCGCGCAGATGCTCACCGTGCGCCACCCTGCATCCATAATCCATGCCGGCAACGGATGTTCGGTTGCAAATTCGGCTTTACGTTCAATGGGTGCATGACTGGCTACATTCACATAATTTTCGATGGTCAAAGGCGAATCCCGGGTTTCAATATCCAGTTGAATATATCGGAAAGCACGGAGGTACGTTGGTTTGAACAGCCGGTTTTTACCGCCGTCAGGAATGAAAACATCCTTGATTCCCACCATGTATTTTCCATTGATTTCATCGCGGTTTCCTTTGGGCGACTTGGCTTTTACAATCAGGTTTTCGGCATACATGGCCTGAATGCGCGCATCTTTTCCGCCTGAAACAACTAATTCAGGATAGCCCATTGTCTCAACGGAGTTGTCAATCAGAATAGTTACTTTTTTGTTGGGCGGAATTACTAGATTTCCTGTTCCTTTTATAAAATTTTCGGGTACTTCCATTCCCGAAGAGCGGCGGATGCTGGCGAACAGAGCTTTTTCCTCTTTCAGGAGGCCGACCCGGCGTGGAATTAACAATTTACCCCCTGAAAACAGGATTCCACCGGCGTGTTGCACATCTCGTCCTCCGGCAATGTCGCACCATTTGGCCGGAAGCCAGGCCAAGTCGTTGTAATCGGGCGTTTCCCAGCCCCACGGGTACTTCTCGCCCACGATGCTGTCGGAGGGATTGCCCACGTACAGTCCAAAGTCGATGGTATTTCTATCCATCATCCAGTCAACCATTTTGGCATTGAATGCCTCGTTTTGCAGACATTTCCAGCTTCCGCCGGACGTGTTCACCATTTTTTCGGCCTCCGAATCGCCCTGCATAATGAACGAGGTCATCTGCGAAAAAAAGGTAAACGAGCGTTTTGGCCCCCAGTTCACCACCTCGGCAGCTATCACGTTTTTACCCGCCTGAAGGTAATCAGCCAGGTCGAGCGTTTCGTAAAACCAATGCGAAATATCACCATGCGCCGGGCCGCGCGTGATGTATTTGCCGTTTACAAACAAGCGGTAATGATTGTCAGCCGAAACATGCACGACAAACTTTGCGGGTTTGGCCGGAAGTTCGAAGCTTTTGCGGAATAAAATCATGGCATGGTCCTGCGGCTGGACAGTAGGGTGCATAATCCAGTGGGCGGTCCATTTTACTTCCTTCGCTTGTAAAGAAGCAACTATAAATAAGCCTGTTATCAAGGCAAAAACTAATTTCTTCATCCTATTTTATTTAACTGGTTCAAAGGCCCCAAACCAGGGCGATGGTTCGTATTTCCACTTTCTGCCGGTGGATTTTACTTCAGGAATTTGCTCGGGCACGAAATCAAATTTCAGTTCGTTGCGGTAAAGCGGGGCGCCAATCTGGTTGTCAGGCGGAAGGTATTCGTACACCATCACATCGAACTGACCTTTGCGGCTGGGACGGTTCTTCGGCCCTTCGAACAGGTTCTCGGCAGCTATAAAATTTTGCTCTTTCAGCGCTTTTTCCACTTCTTCGGGAGTGAAAGTGAAACCCATTTCGTAGTCCCAGCCTTTGTCGCAAATGTTGCGGTAGATGTAAACATCGCGGAAGTTTTTCGACAAAATATCGAAACTGCCCACGCCACCACTGAAAACCTGTGGCGAGCCGCAACGATAAAACGTGTTGTTGTAGATGTGGATGTCGGACCTCAGCAGGTTATTCCCCCACATGCCAAAGAGAACGCCCGCGCCGGTTATGTTGTAAATGAGGTTGTGATGAAAGCGGACGTTGCGCAACTCGGAGCCTTTGCCTTCGACGCTGATGGCAAATCCCCACATACAGTTATAAGCAATATTCGAATGAAATTCAACATCTTCGAGCAACCCGAACCAGGCATCGGCATAGTAAGCCTGACGCGGAACATCGTGTACACGGTTGTGATGGATCACACCGTGTGCACTCACTTCCTTGCAGTCGATTCCCTCTTTGTAACATTGGTGCAGATGGTTGTGGCAAACCTCGAAATGGGTGGCGCCGCAAATGGAAAGTGCCTCATGCGGAGCTTCTCCTCTCCGTTGCTGCCCGGGTAAATAATATTTTGGGTCATTGTCGTTGGCAGCGGTGATTTCGCAATTCTTTACAAGCACCGAATCGCAATACCACAGCCCGATTCCTGAATTGTGGGTTTGGTGCGACTTGCAGTCGATCAGTTCAATCTTTTTGCATTCGGGGCCACGAACGATAAAACCAGCGGCATCAGAATTACGCACGCCAATGTTTTCGAAGCGCAGGTAATTCACTTTTTCAATCTGAAACAACCCGGCTGTCTGTCGGCTGAACTGTACAGAATCGCCCCGCTGAACGACCTTTTTGATCAGGCGTCCGTCGAAAACAACGGTTTGTCCGGGTGCTCCGCGATATAAAATCCATTTCCCGTGTAGGCCGGAACGCACCGGGCGGAATTGGCGTGGCAAGGTGTATTCGCCACCCAAGATAGTGATGGTATCGCCGGGCATGGCCGTTTCAGAAGCCTTGAAAATGGTTTGAAAAGGTTGCTCTTTTGTTCCCCGGGATTGGTCGCTTCCGGTGGTGGAAACAAAAAACTCTTTTGCACTGGTAGAAAATGCAAAAAGGAGGAGGCAGAAGAAAAGGTTTATTTTTGTTCGGTTCATGTTGGTTTAAATGTTGGTTATCACTGTTATCATCGTTTTCTCCATTCCGTCCGAAAAGAGGTTAACTCTTCACTATACAATTGCTCGCGGACGGGTTTCCTTTCGGTTTACATTCCCCGGGTTACGTTTCACTTCACCCGGGGTTATTGATATTCTACCCCTTTGGGGTAATTTTTTGTTCTTTTCCGGCTTTAGCTCCGTTCCGTCCGAAAAGACGTTAACTCATATCTAATCATTGGCTCACGGACAGAATGCCTTTCGGTTCCCTTTCCCCGGGTTCCGTTTCACTTCACCCGGGGTTATTGATATTTTACCCCGTTGGGGTAATTTTTTGTTCTTTTCCGGCTTTAACTCCATTCCGTCCGTGGAAAGGATGTTTCTTTGCTTAACGTTTACTCGCGGACGGTTTTTTGACCGCGATTTCCTTTCCCCGGGTTTAAACCCGGGGCTATTGATATTCAACCCCGCTGATGTAAAATCATTCAAACAGAGATTCGTCAAGCGGGCAATTGAAATTGGCGGCGATAGCCCGGATCTGTGTTTCTGTCAATGTATTTTTTGCGCCACCGGCAGCCATTACGCGAAGGCAGATTTCTGCAGCTTTTTCAGCTACATCAATGCGGCCAAAAGCCTCGTCGAGGTTGCGGCCACAGCCACAAATGCCGTGAAATTCCCACACCGCCAGGTTACGGCGGCTCATAGCCTCGGCGGTTGCCCGCCCCAAATCCATGCTTCCGGCCATTTGCCAGGGTAAAAATTCGACACCCTGCGGAAAAACCACCACGCATTCGGCATGGCTTTGCCACAGCAGTTTGCTCAAACTTTTGGTGTCGAGATTGGCTACAGCATAAGTCAGTGCAATTACGCTGTTGGGATGGGTATGGATAAATGCGAACGACTGGTTATCCGATTTTTCCTTGATACGGCAGTGTGACAACAAATGCGAAGGAAGCTCCGAAGTAGGCGCCCCAACCGGTTCAAAGCCCCACAGCAATTGCCAGGCTTCACCTTTCTGGTCAATTTCGATTACGCCGATATTTTTTTCAGGAAAAACCTCGATGTTGCGCAAAAAACGGCCGGTACCGGTTACCAGAAAACGTTCGCCTGCAATTTCGGGCATGGTTATGGGCAACTTTACCCAATCGGATTTGGGCTGAAACCCTTTGAAATACGCGTAATTTTCAGGATTTAAACGAAGGCTGATGTTTCCCCCGTTTGACTCGGCCCATCCACGGCGAGCCATGTCGCCACTGGTTTTTTTAATTTCGTCGATGAGTTTTTGCATGGTATTTATCAATTTTTTGTGCTGTTTTTGCACCCCGGCAATATTATCCTCTCCAGGGCCGCACACGGTTGAGGTTCCCGGTCAGAATTTCGTTGGCAATATTAACATCTTCCACCATCTGAAAATCATACATTCCGGCGCACACAAAATCGGCCCCGTTTTCGAACGCATATTTAAATCCGTCGCGCGGGTGGATTGCCCCGGCAGCCATTACTTTAAAGCCAATAACCGGTTGCGGCAGTTCACCAATGTAACGAATGGTTTCTTCGGGTGAAAAATCGAATTTATTGTCGTGCCACTCGGGGTTGTTGGCACTCCAGTAGTTGTGGTGGTGCATGGTTTTCATCCAGAAATCGGTTGAGAAACCATAATCAACACAGGCTTTTATACTTTCAATGCGGTGAGCGCCAATACCAACCAGCAAACCGTTTTGTTTTACAAGGTCCATTACTTTTCCAATCAGTTCAGGTTTACCGTTTTGCATGTAAAAGTCGGTGGTTTCGCCCTGAATGTAACAAGCTACCGCGCCTGTGTCGATGGCCTTTTTCACTTTGTCTAAATATTCATTGAAAGGCATGGCCGAAGGTTCGCCTTTTGGTCCGTAATTTAAACCGGCGCAATCTGATATAAACTGAATTTTGCCAATGCCGCGTTTCCAGTATTCATCAATCAGCGCGCACAAAATCGGATTGGTCAGCAGGGTATTGATACCACATTTTTCAGCTAAAAGCAGGGTCGCAAAAATTTTTTCTTTCTGATGGTAGGCTTTTACCAGTTGTGAAACGTATATCAAATCGCGCGAGTGTGCCCACCCCGAGAGCAGGTTCCCACCCAGGATGAGTTTACTGAAAGGTGTGTCTTTTATTTTCCCCATCGGAATCTGACCTTTTAACTCTTTCAGGCTGGCGATATTGAGTGTTTTGGCGCTGGCACCAGTTACTGCATCCACCAGATTGCGTTCTTCATAACTTTCCCATTTATTTTTTTCGTAAAGAGCGTAACCAAAAACGCCCATCACCGGAAGCGCCGAGAGCCCTTTGATAATTGCGCGGCGGTCGAGTGCGGCGTGTTCCAAAACCCTATCGTTGTAATTTGGTTTTTCGGGTTCAATTGTATTCTCGGGCTGCCCACCGGGTTCAGGAACTGCAACAACGCGGTTCTTTTTCAGCAAAACCGGAATACCCAACTGCTTGCCCGTAGGGAAAAGCATTAAAACAGCCAGTGCAAAAAGTTCGACAATATTTTTGTTGATAACCAGATAGTGGCCTTCGGCAATTACATTAAAATCGTTGGTAACAAATGGCGGATTCGACAACCAATAAAGGAAAAGCAGCGACATACCAATGGCAGCGCCAATGCGTTCGAACAATCCGAAAATTAGCGCCAGCCCCACAAAAATTAGCCCGACAAGATTGATCCAGTCAACCGCGAGTAACACCGGCGGTGTTTCGGCAATCCAGTGAAAAAACGGTGCAAACCACCACGACGAAGCCTGGAGATAATCCGCGGAAGTCCAGTTGGGCATCATCATCAGTTTTGTAACACCTTCGTACAAAAAATGCCAGCCAATCACCATGCGCAGGGCAAACAGTGCATAAAGTTGTACATTCCGCAATTTAAAGTCGTTGATTTTTCTGTTCATAATGATCAGATTTAGTTTTGTAGTTTATTTTGAATCACTATTATCCGACTAATCAAAAAAAAAGAAGATTGTGACTTCTAATTTTTTAACAGTCAGTTGTTGTTATTTCTATTTCAAAAGTCACCCCTTCCAAAATGCAAGTTTTGTTTGCAACGATGAAGCAGTAAACTCAGTGTTTTTCAAGTATTCACGTTTCATACCCCGAAGTAGTTCAAATATATCCATCAAACAAATCAAGTGCATCCGGACCATTGGAGCGACAACAGAAAATGCCTTTTTAGTTTGCACCATTTTGGGGATGATTGTCATCAGACGCTGGGCAATGATTGTGTATACTTTCAGCCGCCTTTCTTATTACGGTCATTCTTCGTGTTTCTCCCAACCCCTTTCATCAGGTCGCTGAACAGCCGTTTGTTTGTGGAATCTAACAGCAAGACTTCTTTAAAGGTGAGTCCAAATGTCCGGCTGTCCGACAAAAAATTTTGATAATGGTGTACCAAACTAAAATAAACATCTTCAAAGAACTTACTGTCACGGTTTCGCATCCCATCGCAGAGGGTACTTTTGGCCGGGGCCAATTCTAATCACAGCAGGTTCAGTTATCTGCTCATTGCCCGCAGCCCCCGCAAATCCCGGCCATTGAA
Source organism: Prolixibacteraceae bacterium (assembly GCA_029265875.1). GTDB lineage: Bacteria > Bacteroidota > Bacteroidia > Bacteroidales > Prolixibacteraceae > Draconibacterium. The sequence goes on along the minus strand of JAJUGS010000193.1, from coordinate 61 downwards.
TCGCAGCAGCTTAATATACCGAAAAGGACAGTTATCCACTGCGTTTTTACCTTTAAGGCTT
>JAJUGS010000389.1 GCA_029265875.1 Prolixibacteraceae bacterium | reverse complement strand
ACATTGACGAATATTTGTACCATACCGACCGGATGATGCACCAACTGAAACTGGCCGGAAAACTCGGGAATCTGGCTGGCTTAATAGTTGGCGATTTTACCGACATGAAAGACAACGAAACACCTTTTGGAAAAACCGTTCACGAAATTATTGCCGAAGCTGTTGCTGAATTTGACTACCCGGTTTGTTTCGGATTTCCGGCTGGTCACGACAAACGAAACCTGGCACTTGCTTTTGGAATGAACTGGAAACTGGAGGTTTCGGAACAGAAAGCGGGCCTGAGAATTTCGGATTAACGATTAACGAATGTTGATTAACGATCTTTGATTGAGAAATGACAAAATAAGAAATAAGGAATCAGAAATAAGGAATTCGGAACTGGGAACTGGGAACCCGAAACTTTAAACCCGCAACAAAAAATGGCAACCCAACAGGAAATAGGAGAAAAAGCAGAAAAACTGGCACAGGTTCATTTACTGAACCTGGGGTACAAAATTCTGGCAACCAATTATCATTATGGTCATCTTGAACTGGATATTATTGCAAAAGATGGCGACGAACTGGTGGTTGTGGAAGTAAAAGCCCGTAGCGGGTTGCGTTACGAACACCCGTCAGAAGCAGTCACCAACCAGAAAATCAAAAACATTGTGGAAGCCGCCGATGGTTACATCCAGCAGGTAAACTGGGAAGGCGACACCCGTTTCGATATCATCACCGTCATTTTCTTTGGCGAAAACTTTGAACTGGAGCATTTCAAAGATGCCTTCTACCCCACACTCTGAAAATCAACATCTAATCAACACAATCTCAGCGGGTTTTGGTCATATCCTCATCCACGCAAATGGTAAAATCGGCTTTCCCGGTGTTTTCCTTTTCCAGTTCTTCCACATTGGCCTGCGAAACCGTGTGGATTGTCACAATTTTTAGTTTTGGATTTTCCTGTTTCAGGTACCAGTAAATACTTTCAAAGTTTTCAGAATGATAGGAACCGTGGTAATGGAGAAACAATTTGTTTTTCGACCAGTTTTTCAGAATGAAATGTGCCATGGTGGCATCTTTGATGGCCTGTGCTTTCGGAAAATTCGGCGTAACATGATTGCCCATTCCTTCCATATTCATCATGCTTTTGTAGCAATTCAGCTCAGGGTCGTATTTTACCGGCAGTGGCGGCAGAAATTCCTTTGCCTCAGCAGAAAGTGTTTCCAGCCCTTCGAAACCCTTCGAATTTACAAGCGAAGCATACCTGCGCGGAATGTTGGTGGCCACAAATTTCAGGTTATTCTTTTTGGCAAACTCCACCAGCGGTTTGTAATCGGTTTTATAATTGGGCCAGGGGCGCGACTCATTTTCAAAACTGCTGGTTGAAATGGCTCCCGAAAGATATTCATCGAGTACCACCTGCACATCGCTTTCAAACATTTCGGCACCCAAAACCAGTTTGTCACCTTTTTCCTGAAATAAATCTTTGGTCACCTCCAGTTGTAGCCAGTGGGCAATCGGGTTGTCGTGCGACTCGCCAAAAAGCACGATGTCTGCATCTTTCAGCTCCTTCAACATTTTTTCATATTTCTCTGTCTTCCCTTCCTTGTCGAAAAGTAAGTAAGCTGGTTTATCGGTTTTAAATCCTGAAGTAACCCAAAACAGCGCGGCAAGAATAATTGAGTATTTTTTCATTTTATGCATTTTTTAATGCCTTAAAAAAACAAAAATATCCGTTAAGAGTTTATAATATTTTATTTGAAAAATGGTTGAAACGGGAATATTTTACGGAACATTTATCGATCCGCTGCTGAACGGACTCCGAAAAAGAGTTTTACACGAAATAAAACATGGCGAAAAAGTGATTGACATTGCCTGTGGGACCGGTGCGCAATGTTTTGTTTTGGCCACAAAAGCCGGAAAAGTGACGGGCGTTGATTTGTCAGAATCGATGATTCACTTTGCCCGGAAAAAACAGGCAAAATCAGTTTTCAGCCATCTTGAATTCAGGGTTTGCGATGCCACTGACCTTTCTGTGTTTTCTGATAATGAATTTGATGTTGCGCTGCTGTCGTTGGCACTGCACCAGTTCCCATCTGATCTGTACCAACCCATTTTAAGCGAAATGAAAAGGGTAGCCAAACGGATCATCATTGTTGATTACGCCGTCCCGCTGCCCAAAAATTACGCGGGACTTGGCAGCCGCATTGCCGAATTTATGGCCGGGCGTGAACACAACCGGAATTTTAAACACTATTATAAAAAGGGAGGTTTGGATAATATCCTTCCTGATTACGGTTTGAATATTGCAAAAACAGTTCTGCTCGGGAAAAATGCTTTTCAAATTGT
>JAJUGS010000302.1 GCA_029265875.1 Prolixibacteraceae bacterium | reverse complement strand
GCGCCCGAAATTACATTAATTCAGTTTTCTTTGGATTCAAATATTAATTTTACCGGCATAAAATCTAAACATTATTACACCGATGAAATATTTATTCACTGTATTTTTCGCGGCTGTCTTTTCACTCACAGTCTTTTCACAGAATGAGAATTTTGAATTTCTGAACCCCAATCTTCCGGTTGAAGAACGTGTTGATTTGCTGGTTTCGCAAATGACTTTGAAAGAAAAAACAAGTCAGTTGTTGTTTACATCGCCGGCAATTCCACATTTACAGGTTCCGGAATACAACTGGTGGAACGAATGTTTGCATGGAGTGGCACGCGCCGGTTACGCCACCGTTTTTCCGCAATCCATCACCATTGCAGCCTCGTGGGATACTGATTTATTGCAGCGGGTCGGAACGGCAGTTTCTGACGAAGCCCGTGCAAAACACCACGAATTTATCCGCCGGAATAAACGGGGAATGTACCAGGGTTTGACTTTCTGGTCACCCAATATTAATATTTTCCGCGACCCTCGCTGGGGACGCGGACACGAAACTTATGGAGAAGACCCTTTTCTGACGGGTGAACTGGGCGCTCAATATGTGAAGGGCTTGCAGGGAAACGACCCCAAATACCTGAAAGTGGTGGCCACGGCCAAACATTATGCAGTTCATTCAGGGCCTGAACCATCCAGACATAATTTTAACGCGGTTGTCAGCGAACGCGATTTGCGCGAAACGTACCTGGCTGCCTTTAAAAAACTGGTGGTTGACGCCAAAGTGTATTCCATTATGGGTGCCTACAACCAACTTTATGGAATTCCGTGTTGTGCCAACCCGAAACTTTTTGACATCCTGCGGAATGAATGGGGATTTCAGGGATATTTTGTTTCAGACTGCTGGGCCATCAGCGATTATTATTCCTTTCAGAATTATTCAAAAGATGCGGCAGAAGCAGCGGCGGCTTCGGTAAAGGCCGGAACCGACCTTGAATGCGGATCTTCGTATAATAGTCTTGGTGAAGCATTTAAAAGAGGTTTGCTTACAGAACAGGATATTGATGTGGCGGTAAAAAGAGTGTTTACAGCCCGTTTTAAACTGGGTATGTTCGACGACCCGAAAAGTGTGGCATTTGCACAAATCCCTTTTTCGGTGAATTGCTCGGAAGCCAACCGGAAACTGGCGCTCGAAGCGGCGCAGAAAAGTATTGTGCTGCTGAAAAATAAAAACAACACGTTGCCACTTTCAAAAGACATTAAAACAGTGGCGGTAATTGGCCCGAATGCTGACAACTGGGAAGCGCTGGTTGGCAATTACAACGGCATCGCAAAAGATCCGGTTACAGTTTTGGAAGGCATTCAGAATAAACTGAAAAACAGCACCGTTTTGTATGCCGAAGGTGCCCCGTTGGCCGATGGAATCAACAATTTAGTTCCCATTGAACAAAAATATTTATTGACTGCCGATGGAAAACCGGGCGTTACCGGCGAATATTTTGCCAATGCAAAGCTGGAAGGCGAACCAGCCTTTGTGCGTACCGATGAAAATATCAACTTTTACTGGGAATCGGGTTCTCCGGCAGGTGGTCTCGACAGCGACAACTTCAGTGTGCGTTGGACGGGTTACCTTGTGCCACCTGTTTCGGGAAAATACAGTATTGGCAGTTGGGGAATGCCCTCGTTGGAAATCTGGCTGGAAGGGGAGAAAATTCTGCAACATAATTCTGAACATCATGCTTTTCACAGCGAAAAACAAGTGGAACTGGAAGCCGGAATGAAATACAAATTCGTGTATGAATACAAGAATTATTTTGGCGATGGCGATGCAAAACTGCTTTGGGCCATGCCAAATCCCGATATGACAAAACAAGCGGTGGAAACCGCACAGAAAGCTGATGTTGTGGTGGTGGTTCTTGGTTTGTCGCAACGGCTGGAAGGCGAAGAAATGCCGGTAAAAGTGGATGGTTTTGAAGGTGGCGACCGCACGCACCTCAATCTGCCAAAACCACAGTCGGAGTTGGTAAAAGCGCTGAAAACCACCGGAAAACCGGTTGTGCTTGTTTTGCTGAATGGCAGCGCCATTGCCGTTAACTGGGAAAACGAAAACCTGGATGCCATTATTACTGCCGGATACCCGGGGCAGGAGGGTGGTAATGCAGTTGCCGATGTGCTTTTTGGCGATTACAACCCCGCAGGCCGTTTGCCGGTAACCTATTACAAATCGGTGGAGCAGCTTCCGGCTTTTGATAATTACGACATGCAGGGCCGCACTTACCGCTATTTTACAGGCGAACCGCTGTATCCGTTTGGTTACGGGTTGAGTTACACGACTTTCAAATATTCAAACTTGAAAATGGAGGGAAAAGCCAAAATGGGCGAACCGGTTAAAGTTTCTGTGAATGTGCAGAATACCGGAAAAATGGCGGGCGACGAAGTGGTTCAGCTTTATCTGAAAGACGAGAAAGCTTCCACGCCGCGGCCAATTCACCAATTGGAAGGATTCAAAAGGATCAGTCTGAACCCGGGTGAAACAAAAACGGTGGAATTTGAATTAAAACCGGAGCAGTTTTCCATCATCGGAAAAGAGGACAAACCGGTTACCGAACCCGGCTGGTTTACAGTTTGGGTTGGGGGCGGACAACCCGGTAAAAACGGTTCAAATACAGTAAAAGGAAGGGTTGAGTTAACAAATAAATAAGTTTCTTGTGTCTTTTTTTTATGGGTAAGTCGCTGAAAATTAATACTATTTTCAGCGACTTGCTTTTTATGGCGCCTCTGAAAGCTACTGTTTGAACATTTATCCGGATTAATAATGTACCTTTGCCGCGTGACAAACAGGTTTTTATTGAATCTTTCTTAGCAATGTTTTGTTCTGCTTCCGGCCCGCAGATCGTTTCATCGTCAAAATCGACATCAAAATCAACTTTTTAGTTTTGTTATTGTTGCTGAAAGCAGGTTTCTGTATTCAGGGCATTTTTTTGAAAACAGGTAAACAGAAAACAGTATCAGTATTTTATCACGTAATATCATCTCGTGCAGACATTTCGCTCTGGCTTCTTCCACGTTTTTTATTGCGGTTATTATTTATTTAAAAAAGCGCTGCCATAAAAGCAGCCACACAATTTTATGACATTTAAAGATTTAAATATTTCAGAGCCTATTTTAAAGGCTTTGTTAAACAAAAAGTATGAAATACCCACTCCGATTCAGGAGAAAGCAATTCCGGTTGCACTCAGCGGACAGGATTTGCTGGGAATAGCACAAACCGGTACCGGGAAAACGGCAGCATTTGCCATCCCGATTATTCAACATCTCAGTCAATTGCCGTTTAACGACAGAAAAAGAGAGATTAAAGCGCTGATTATAACACCGACCCGCGAACTGGCCATTCAGATTGACGAAAGTTTTGCTGATTATGCCGGTTTCACCCAACTGCGCCACACGGTTATTTTTGGAGGTGTGAGCCAGAAAGCACAGGTTGATGCACTAAGAAGGGGCACCGATATTCTGATTGCCACGCCCGGTCGTTTGCTTGACCTGATCAACCAACGATATATTTCGCTGAACCACATCAGTCATTTTGTGCTCGATGAAGCCGACCGGATGCTGGACATGGGTTTTATACACGATATCAAGCGACTGCTGCCCATGTTGCCCGCGAAAAAACAAACGCTTTTCTTTTCGGCCACCATGCCGTCGGCGATCGATAGTCTGGCAAGATCCATTTTACACAAACCGGTAAAAGTTGAAGTTACACCCGTTGCTTCGGTGGTTGATACCATCGAGCAACACCTGTATTTTGTGGAGAAACAGCAAAAAAGCGACCTGCTGATTTCGTTGTTAAAAGAGGATTTGGATAAATCGGTGCTGGTATTTTCGCGGACAAAACACGGAGCCGATAAAATTGCCAGAACATTAACCCGTAAGGGAATTGATTGTGAGGCAATTCACGGAAACAAAACCCAGGGAGCCCGGCAAAGGGCGCTGACGAACTTTAAATCGGGTGCAACCCGTGTGATTGTGGCAACCGATATTGCTGCCCGTGGAATTGATATTGCGGACCTGAAAATGGTGATCAATTATGACCTGCCTGATGTTGCCGAAACGTATGTACACCGCATTGGCCGCACCGGACGCGCCGGAAACACCGGAACTGCCCTTTCTTTTTGTTCGCAGGATGAGCGCTTAATGGTCAGGGATATTCAGAGATTAACCGGCAGAACCTTGAAATCCACGATGATCAGAAACTGATAATGGTGGAATACGCTGTTGCTTAGTTAAGTAATCCTTCATTCATACCATCAGCCCAACTACTCATCGTTACAAACAAAGAGTAGCTGGGCTGATTTGTATTTTGCAATTAAACTGCATAATTGTAATCAAATCTTAACTACACACGGCGGCGCGGCCCCGAAGGTTTGGAATACAAACCCTTTCTTGCTGGTTTGTACCAGGTGTGGCAGGATGTTGTAGTCAAAAAAGAATAAATATTTTTGTTTGAAATCACGCAACTTTTTGATACTTTGCGGCATCATCTTAAACAAACAAAAAACTAACCATGAGGAAACCGCCTTAAACCCATTAAAAAGCTTTTACAACAAGGTTGC
>JAJUGS010000087.1 GCA_029265875.1 Prolixibacteraceae bacterium | reverse complement strand
TAACAACCACCGCGCCAGTTCCACTTAACATGTGGGGTGGTAAAAAAACAGTTAACCTGGCCGCTGATAATGGGAGCAGTAATCTTTGTGTAAAATGTCACCAGCCACGTCCTCAAACAAATCTGCAAAATGGTAATGTTCAGGACTATGCAGCAATTGCAGCAAACCCGAAAGGTATGGCATGGGATGCTGAAAACCCGACTGCTACTACAAACATTATCAGGCCCAGCTACCGTATGCATTTACATTACGGAACAGTTGGTGCTGCTTATGCAGGTGTGGGTGGCGTTGAATTTGCCGGCACAATGGCATATACAAGTTCAGCACATGCATCTGTGGCTTCATGTAAAGACTGCCACATGGGTTCAGGTGTAGTAGGAAAAGCTGGTGGCCATACTTTCTATGCAAAAGGTAATTTTACAACTTGTAATGCTTCTGGCTGTCACCAATCACCAATTGACGCATCAAATACCACTTATTGGGTAAATCCCCGTGCTGAAATTAAAGGTTTACTTGAAACACTGGCATCCAAATTAGTTGTTAACGGAGTTGAAATTTTAAACCAAAGCGATGATCAGGAAGCTAACCTGTGGTATTCATTAACTTCAAAACATTATGATGGTTACCTCAACGTATTTGATCCATCGCTGAATCCTGGATCATTCAACGGTAATGTATCTGCCAATGAAACAGGCCCATTCCAGAATCCGGCTCCAGCAGGAAGCTGGACACAGGCAGCCAAAGATTATAACAAGACATTACCAAAATTGAGTTTAACCAATGCCCAGTATGGCGCAATTCTTAATTTCCAATTCTGTCTGAGAGAATACAGTCTTGGAATCCACAATTTTAAATACACCAAAGCGCTGTTGACTAACTCCATCGCAGTTCTTTAATTTCGAATTCATGTAAAACCAATATAAAAAAGGCTTCTTATAAATGAGAAGTCTTTTTTATATTAAAAGTTAAATCCGATGAAAAAAAGAATTCAATTCTTAATGGTAATCCTGGCAATAATGGGAATGACCGGATGCAGGTATAACTGGATTTTACCTGAAGAAGATGTGGACCCTAATCCGGGCGGCGAGCCAATAAGCTATGCAACCCAGGTTCAGCCAATTTTCGATAACAAATGTGTATCCTGTCACAATACCGGAGGTACTGCTCCAGATCTTTCTACCGGGAAATCATATAGTCAGGTTGTACCGGGATTTGTAAATCTTACATCGCCAGCGGAAAGTGATATCTATTATTTCCCGTCACCAGCATCAACCGTGCATACCTGGAAGAAATACAGCAGCAATGAAGCCAAAATTGTTCTTACCTGGATTGAGGAAGGCGCTAAAAATAACTAACCTATTAAAAAGTGGAAGAAATGAAAAAATCAATACTATTCATACTATTAACAGGATTCGTTTTTAGTGGGTCTTTTGCACAGCATACTGAAAGCGACCAAACGCCGGGTACACCTGTAACTGCTTTTGAAAGTCCGTACCTTGTTGATGATCAGACAACTGCTATTGGTGATAAAAAAACTTTGGGGTTTGCCATTCAGCATAAATTTGCAACAATGGAAAACGGAATTTCTGATCTTTGGGGTATTTATGGACCTGGCACAAACATCAGGCTTGCACTTGATTATGTTCCGGTTAAAAATCTTCAGATTGGCGCCGGTATTACAAAAGGGAAAATGTACACCGATTTGAATGCCAAATATCTCGTATTACAACAAACTGATAACAATAAGATACCGGTATCAGTTGCCCTGTATGGTGTTCTGGCCATTGATGGCCGCGCAGAAGATGCATTCGGAACAGGCGAAATTGTAGATACAAAAGCTGAAACTCTGCCAGCAAGTCTGGAACTGATAGACCGGGTTTCCTATTTCTCTCAATTAATGGTGAGCCGCAAGTTTACAGATTGGCTTTCAATACAGGGGGGCGCCAGTTTTTCGCATACTAACCTTTCAACCTGGAATGAAAATCATGACCTGGTTGGATTACATTTATTGGGAAGGGTTAAAATCAGTCCGCAATCTTCACTTACTTTTAATTACAATGCTCCATTGAAGATTGAATCAATTTCGGAACAAAAAGAAATGCCGGATTACAAACCAAATATTGCACTTGGCTGGCAAATCTCGACATTTACCCATGCTTTCCAAATTTATGTAAGCAATGCGCCCAGCATGGTGCCGCAGGAAAACATGATGTTTACAAGATCCGGTTTTAACAAAGATGGAATTGCAATTGGGTTCACCATTACGCGTCTGTGGGCGTTCTGATTTTAATGAAAAACGTATTTGATAGAAAAGAGGTAAAATTACTGTAAGTAGTTTTACCTCTTTCAATTACAATATAAAGACATGAAAAAATTACAATTTCTATTATTTAGCTTGCTATTCGTTTTATTTTGTAAGGTTAATGCACAAACTCCTTACGATGATCCCAAAAACCACGCATGTTTGAAATGCCATTCCTCCCAGATTATATCATTTCAGAACGAAGTTACAGGTACTGAAATGAAAAGACTGATGAACCCCTATTATATTATCGATACCACCGCATTAAGAATGGGTGTTCATAAAAGTTTTGACTGCACTGACTGCCACTCGTACGATTACACTAAATATCCGCATGATGGTAATTTAAAATTACAACCTATGAGTAATTGTCTCGATTGTCATGGCGGCGATCCAACTTATGCTCAGTACCAGTTTGAAAAAATCGACGAAGAATTTAAAAAAAGCGTTCACTATAAAATCAGCGGGGAAAATTTCTCCTGTACCCGTTGTCACAACCAGCATACCTACCACCCTACTGCCCGCAACAGCAGCAGCGTACAGGAAATAGTAAGTTATAGTAACAGTCTGTGTTTATCATGTCACAACGACATGAAAAAATATGAACTGGTTGCAGGTCATGAGAATCCGCAAATCATAAAAATTCACGAATGGTTGCCCAACCAGGAGTTACATTTCAAAAACGTCAGGTGCATCGAATGCCATACCCAGGTAACTGACAGTTTGATGGTATCTCACAATATACTTAGTAAAGACCAGGCACTCAGAAAATGTAATGAATGCCATAATACCAATTCAAGACTGAAAGCTTCGTTGTATAAATACGAAAACCTGCAGGCAAGAGCTGATAACAGTTTTGTTGAATCACTTTTCACCAACGAATCATATATTATTGGTGCCCAGCAGTTCCCATTACTGAAAAAGCTCAGCTACCTGATATTTTTCCTCACACTTGGGGCAATTTCAATTCACATAGTTTTCAGATTTTTAAAAAAGAAATAAAATGAGCTCAGCGAACAGCAAATTATATTTTTATCCCCTTTGGCTCCGAATCTGGCATGCTATCAATGCAATCGGAATTATATTACTGATAATCACGGGCATATCAATGCAATGGGGAGTTGAAGATTCGTTCATCGAATTTAAAACAGCCATCAACATCCACAATACTTCCGGTATTGTGTTAACGGTTAATTACCTGTTTTTTTTCATCGGTAATATCATCACACGCAATATCAGGTTTTACTTAATCAAACCTAAAGGCTTTTTTAAAAGATTGTTTAAACAGGCCCAGTATTATGCTTACGGGATGTTTCAGGGGATGCAGTCTCCTTTTCCGCTTTCTGAAAAAAGGAAATTCAACCCGTTGCAGAAACTTGCCTATGTAATTGTAATGTATGTTTTTGTGCCGTTTGTAATCATTTCGGGTTTTGCATTGCTTTTCCCAGAAATGATTATCGAACAGGTTTACAATCTTAGCGGCGTTTTGTTAACGGCTGTTGCACATTCAATCGCCGGCTTTTTTATTTCGATTTTTCTTGTCATTCATTTATATGTAGCTTCTGTTGGAAAATCACCGGCTGAAAACTTTAAAAGCATTATAACAGGCTGGCATAATGTGCATTGAATAACATTTCAATGGAATCAATCTGGCTTTTAAATGTTTTTGGGATTTAGTCGGGTTTAACCGGATCGAAAATAACAATGTAGCTCATGAAAAATAAAAAAACAATCTGGCCTGAATTTTTCAGATTTGCTTCATTCACAAGTCATCAGTCTAAAAGTTCATTTTCATTATTATCAATTCTTAATCTGATAATACTTATACAGGTTTTTGCTTTCAATGTAACAGCACAAACCAACGATGATTGTTTATCGTGCCACAACGATCCGGACCTCAGCAAAATGCGTGGTGGAAAAAAAGTTTCGCTTTTTGTAAAACCCGATGCGCTTGAAAAATCGGTTCACAGTTCCCTGGAGTGCACCTTTTGCCATACCGAAGCCGCTGTGACCGAATTCCCCCACCCTGAAAATATGACAAAGGTAAAATGCGGCGATTGTCACGACGGTGCAATGACCGAGTTTATGGAAGGAATTCATGGGGCTGCGTTAAAAAGAAATGACCACAATGCCCCAACCTGCTCCGAATGCCACGGAACACACCAGATAATTACGCCCAAAGACCCGAAATCGAGAACCTACAAAATGAATATTCCGGTACTTTGTGGCCAATGTCATCATGAAGGAGCTCCGGTTGCGAGAGGTTACAATGTTTCTCAACACAATATTCTCGAAAATTATAGTCAGGGCACGCATGGTATCGGGTTGTACCAGAAAGGGTTAACAGTTACTGCCACCTGTAACGACTGCCACGGAAATCATAAAATTTTACCGCATACAAATCTCAATTCAACTGTTTCGCGCAAAAATATTGCCGCAACCTGTATGACCTGTCATGCAAGAATTGAAGACGTTCACGTTAAAATCATCAATAAAACACTGTGGGAAAAAAGCCCCGGGGCAATTCCTGCCTGTACCGATTGCCATCCTCCACATAAGGTTGAACTCAGAAATGTATTGGATAATATTACCGACAGAACCTGTCTGGTTTGCCACGAAAGGGATAATGTTCACAAAGTGGTGGATGGAAAACAGGTTTCGCTGAAAGTAGATGTGCTGAATATTGCGAACTCTGTTCACAAAAATATCACCTGTGTAAAATGCCACTCTGATATTACTCCCCATATTACCCGCCCATGCGAAACTGCTGAAAAAGTTGACTGCTCAAGCTGCCATGCCGAAATTGCCGACATTTATGCTTCAAGCGGGCACGGACAGGCATACGACAGAAAAATGGAGAATGCACCGTATTGTACTGATTGTCATGGTTCTCACCTTGTAAAATCAAAACTTGATGCAACATCCCCGGTATTTCGGTCGGCTGTTCCGGGTCTTTGCGGGAAATGTCATCAGAGCAACGGAAAAGCATTGGTTGGCACCGATTTAAGGGAAAAAGATGCATTGCACGATTATTCAACCAGTGTTCACGGCAGAAGCCTTGAAGAAAAAGGATTACTATCGACTGCCATCTGTACCGATTGTCATACCACGCATTTAAACCTGAAACAAACAGATGAAAGATCCTCGGTTCATCCGAATAACCTGGCCGCAACCTGCGGAAATTGTCACAAGGGGATTTATGATCAGTTTGTTGCCAGCGATCATGGTTACAAACCCGGACAACCCGAGTTGAAACTTCCGACTTGCGAAACCTGTCACACGGCTCACCGCATTTCTGATGTACAGAGTGACAGATTTACCGCACAGATTACCGAACAATGTGGAAATTGTCATAAAGAACTGGCAGAAACCTATCTTGAAACCTATCATGGTAAAGCTCACCGGCTTGGGCATAAACAGGCAGCAAGTTGTTCCGATTGTCATGGTTCGCACAACATTTATAAGATGGACAATCCGAATTCAACCATCAGCCCGCGAAACATCGTTAAGACCTGCCAGAAATGTCATACCGATGCGAACATGAAATTTACCGGGTATCTCACCCATGCAACACATTACAACAAAGAAGAATTTCCCTGGCTCTATTATACTTTCTGGGCAATGACAGCCTTGTTACTGAGTGTGTTTTTTGTATTCGGATTGCATACTTTGCTCTGGTTGCCACGCTCAATTGGCGAAATGATCAGAAAACGCGAGCATCCGAAATATGAAGGGAAACAGGTGTATGTAAGACGATTTACAAAAACACAAAGAATCACCCACATTTTTGTGATTGTAAGCTTTATCACCCTGGCGCTGACAGGAATGATCCTGAAGTTTTCGTACATGGAATGGGCACAGTATATGGCCAAATTGATAGGTGGCGCCAAGGTGGCCGGTGTTTTGCACAGAATTGCCGCTGTGGTTACTTTCGGGTACTTTGCTTATCATGTGGTTTCCCTGTTCAAACTGAAAAAATCAAAAGGACTGAAACTGAAAAACTTTATTTTTGGCAGCAATACGCTCATGTTCAACAAACAAGACCTGAAAGATTTCTGGGCGTCTATCCGTTGGTTTATCGGTATTGGTCCCCGCCCAAATTATGGTCGCTGGACGTACTGGGAAAAATTCGACTATTTTGCTGTTTTCTGGGGAGTTGTTGTTATTGGTTCAACCGGTTTAATGCTTTGGTTCCCCGAGTTCTTCACCCGTTTTCTGCCGGGCTGGCTGATTAATGTAGCACAGATTATTCACAGCGATGAAGCATTGCTGGCTGTTGGGTTCATCTTTACAATCCATTTCTTTAATACGCACCTTCGTCCCGAAGCATTTCCGATGGACACAGTAATATTTACAGGACATGTTCCGCTTGAAGAGTTAAAAGCTGACAGACCCAGAGAATATGAAAGACTTGTGAAATCGGGCAAGCTGGAAAAATATACGATTGAAACTGAATTCTCAAAATCGAAAATGAAAATGGTAAAAGCATTTGGATATATTGCCCTGTCTATTGGCGTGATTTTGATTATTTTAATCGTATATTCATTGATATTCCATTAAAATTATAACGACATGAAATTACCATCTTCCATAAAAAACTGGATTTCAATTTCAGGAACTGTTATCGCGGTATTTAATCTTGCCACCATAATTTCCCTGTTTTTGCTGAATACGGCATTTGGATTTGGTGGTTCCTATATCGGGCTTTTTATTTATATCATTCTGCCTGGTTTTATGATAATCGGGTTATTAATGATTCCGATTGGCATGAGAATAAACCGGAAGAAAGCGCGGAAAGCTACACAGGAAGGCAAGGAACTGAACTGGCCGGTAATTGATTTTAATGCCCAGACAACCCGAAATGCCGGAATGATTTTTATTGTTGGCACGGTTGTTTTGCTGATTATCTCATCCATTGGCAGTTACGAGGCATTTCATTACACCGAATCGGTGGAGTTTTGCGGAAAATTATGCCATAAAGTGATGGAGCCGGAATACACCACTTATCACGGTTCGGCACACGAAAGGGTGGCCTGCGTCGAATGTCATGTTGGAGAAGGCGCCGGCTGGTATGTAAAAAGCAAACTTTCGGGATTATACCAGGTTTACTCGGTAATAGCCAAAAAATATCCGCAACCCATCCCCACTCCTATTGCCAACCTGCGCCCGGCTCAGGAAACCTGTGAACATTGTCACTGGCCACAGAAGTTTTATGATGATAAACTGAGAGTTAAAAATTCCTACCTCACCGACGAAAACAACACGGAAGTAATGCTTCAGATGTTAGTAAAAACCAGCACACACGAAACTGCAGCAGGTGTGGTAAAAGGTATTCACCAACATATCAGTCCGGAGGTAAAAATTGAATACAAACCATTGGAAAACAACCGGCAAGTGATTCCATGGGTAAAATATACCAATACAAAAACCGGTGAAGAATTTGTGTATGTTGACAATGACCTTGGATTGAGCCAACAGCAAATTGACTCGCTTGAAACCCGTGTAATGGATTGCCTCGATTGTCACAACCGGCCTTCGCACAATTACAATGCTCCGCAAAATTTTATCGATAATGCAATGAAATCGGGCAAAATCTCTAAAACATTGCCTGGCATAAAATTGGCGGCCATGCAGGTTTTGTATGTCGATTATTCGACCAAAGACAGCGCCATGATGGCAATACAAAATTCGGTTAACGAGTATTATACCTCAACATATCCTGATGTTGCAGCATCAAGAAAAGCAGATATCGATGCAGCCATCAGCGAAATTCAGAATGGGTATGCATCCAATATTTTCCCGTTTATGAAAGCAAGCTGGAAAAGCTACCCGAATAATCTGGGTCACATGGAATCGAATGGCTGCTACCGTTGCCACAACAACCGGCACTCGACCACCGAAGGAAAAGTGATCTCGAAAGACTGTAATTTGTGCCACAATATTAAAGCACAAACCATTGGCGACAGTGTATTTTTTGCAGGCCCCAACCAGGTTTTGACATTCAGGCATCCGGTTGATATTGGTGATGCCTGGCAAACAGAACTTTGTTCAACCTGTCATTCGGCACTTTATTAAATGGCAGAGAAATTGCTGATTTCTGTTTTTGGCAATTATTAAAAAATAATGCATATTTAAAACTGAATAAAACGAGAGAAAAATTTTATTACCAACTTAAAATCTGTAAAAATGAAGTATCTGAAATTTATGTTTGTTTTGGGATTTGCCCTAACAATCAGCGCTGCAGGTTTTGCGCAGGCAAAATACATCGGTGTAAACGGATGCAAAATGTGCCATAACAAAGCCGAAAAAGGAGCACAATTTGCACAATGGCAAAAAACAGGACATTCACAAGCCTATGCAAAACTTGATGATGCAGGCAAGAAAAATCCGGAGTGTTTGAAATGCCACTCAACAGCAGGAAGTGTTGACAAAAGTTTGCTGGCTACAATCAAGGTTGACGAAGGTGTATCCTGTGAATCATGTCATGGTCCGGGCAGTATGTACAAAACTGCGGCTATTATGAAAAATAAAGAACAGGCGCTTGCAAAAGGGATGGTTGAACCAACCGAAGCTACTTGCAAAGCCTGCCACCTGGGTAAAAAACCCGATGGGCACAAAGAAGCAGCTAAAGCCTGGAATTTTGCTGAATTTAAAAAAGCAATTTCTCATCCTGATCCTACCCTGAAAAAATAAATGGGAGGAGTAAAAAGGAGCTTAAAAATTCCTTTGCTTTTTGGGGCAAAGGAATTTTTTTTACATGTTTACCCCCGATAAAATGTATAAAATCAGTTTAAAACTGTATTCAATGAAAAAAATTGCATCCATCTTTTTTTCCATGTTTTTCACCGGCGTGTTGGTTACCATTTTTGCGGTTGCCATTGGTTATGCCACCTTTATCGAGAACGACTACGGCACAATCACAGCTAAGATTTTGGTTTACAATGCCCGTTGGTTCGAGATTTTATTAGTGTTGTTGGCTGTAAATCTGGTGGGAAGCGTTTTTGTGAACAAATTAATCCAGCAAAAACGCTGGCCGGGTTTTTTACTCCATATTTCGTTTGTGATTATCCTTATCGGTGCCGGTTTAACACGCTATGTTGGCTACGAAGGCACAATGCACATCCGCGAGAATGCCTCCGCCAATACCATTCTCTCGGAGCAAACTTTCATTACAATTAAAGCAACTTCGGGAACCGAAACTGTTATTTCGGAGGAACCGGTGATGTTCTCGCCATACACGGCTAACAGGTTTAGCAAAACAGTATCGGTTGGAGGAAAACAAATTTCCGTTAAAAATCTTGGTTTTGTGCCATCTGCAGAAGAAATACTGGTTGCCGATCCTTCCGGAGAACCATTGGTTTCAGTGATTTCGGTTACCAACGGTACAAACAGAAACGATTTTCTGCTGAGAAATGGCGATATTTTGAAAGGCGGTGAAATTAGTTTCAGTTTCGGGAAACCCATTGAAAACGGGCTTAGTTTGTTTTTAAAGGAAGGCATCCTCTATGCGGTTGCCAGTGATTCGATTGGTGTTATGGAAATGATGGGGCAGGAACCTTCAGTTATCAAACCCGATTCAGTGTTCGAAATCAGTACTCAAAAAGCTTATGTTTGGGGCAATACAAGTTTCGCCGTCAAACAATATCTCACAAAAGGGACTGCAAAACTGCAATATGTGCAACAAAACCAGGGAAGCGGAAAAGACGCATTTCAGGCTGAAGTGAAAATTGGCACTGCAACCCGTACAATAAATGTTTTCGGGACGAAAGGCGAAACCGGGCAGGAATATTCCGTTGAATCAGAAGGGGTCAATGTTGCTGTATCATACGGGTCAAAAATCATCGAAATACCATTTTCTATTTTTCTGAAAGATTTTCAGCTCGAAAGGTATCCTGGCTCGAACAGTCCTTCGTCGTATGCCAGCGAGGTTATTTTAAAAGATGGAGCCACCGAAAAACCATTCCGTATTTTCATGAATAACATCCTGAAATACGGAGGGTACCGCTTTTTCCAATCATCATACGATCATGATGAACAGGGAACCATACTCTCGGTTAACCACGATGGATTGGGGACAACAGTCACTTATATCGGATATCTGATAATGGCAATTGGAATGGTATTTATCTTCTTTAATAAAAACAGCCGAATCAAAACATTGATAAAAACTTCGGCAAAATTGAGGGCCGAACGCAAAAAACTGATAACAGTTTTGGTCCTTGGCCTTTTCTTCGGCATTAGTGCAAGTGCGCAGAACAACGGGCAATACAATGATGAGCATGTAGCAAAATTCAGTAAACTTTTAGTTCAGACAACAAAAGGCAGGGTGGAGCCTGTAAATACACTTGCCTCGGAAATTGTGCGGAAAGTGTGTAAAAAGAACTCATGGCAAGGCTACACTCCTGCTGCCATGTTTCTCGACATGCACGTAAACCCGGGAAAATGGCAGGGTGAGGCAATTATTAAAATTGGCAATCCCGAATTGAGAAGAATGTTAAATGTGTCAGGCAGTTATGCCTCGTACAATGCCATGTTCGATGCATCGGGCAATTATAAACTGGGTGAAATGGTGACTGCTGCTTATGAAAAGAAAGCAAATCAAAGAAATAAATTCGACAAGGAAGTGATGAATGTTGACGAAAGGGTAAACATTCTGCATTCGGTTTTTATGGGCAATTTCCTCACTGTATTTCCGGTTCCCGGTGACGAAAACCACAAGTGGGTTGGGATAAACGAAGCCCGGATTCTGGGTACCGAAGGTGAAACCTTTGCCAAAAACAATCTTACCGGCTACCTGGCGGCTGTGCAAAAAAGGGACTGGGTTGCAGCCAACGGGCTACTCGACAGGCTTGCCAACAACCAGCAAACACTGGGCGCAAAGATTATTCCGCCAAAAGCTAAAATCAATTTCGAGGTGCTGTATATCAACCTTAACATTTTTGGCAAACTTTCGAAAATATTCCTTTTCATGGGATTATTGATGCTTGTAGTAAACCTGTTGTCGATTTTTAAACCCGGAATTGGTTTATCAAACATTAAAAAGCTAATGTTGGGGCTTGTGGTAATCCTGTTTCTTTTTCAGACGGCAGGACTGGCAATTCGCTGGTACATTTCGGGACATGCCCCGTGGAGCAACGGATACGAATCGATGGTATTTATCAGCTGGGCTACCTGCATGGCCGGAATTTTATTTGCCAACCGCTCTGAAATCACACTTTCGGTCACCACTTTACTGGCAGGCCTTTCTTTAATGGTAGCCGGAATGAGCTGGATGAGCCCCGAAATCACACCGCTGGTGCCGGTTTTAAAATCTTACTGGCTGATTGTGCATGTTGCAATCATCACTTCAAGTTACGGTTTTCTGGGCGTGGCAGCCCTATTAGGACTACTGAACCTTGTTCTTATTATTTTCAGAAATAAAAACAACGAAGCACGTATCAACCTGACTTTGAAAGAATTGGTGAATATAATCGACATTGCAATAATCATTGGATTAATTATGGTTACGCTCGGCTCATTTCTGGGAGGTGTTTGGGCCAACGAGTCGTGGGGACGTTACTGGGGCTGGGACCCGAAAGAAACCTGGGCATTGGTAACAGTACTTGTTTACACTTTTATCAGCCACATGCATAAAATTCCGGGTTTTAAAGGAATTTTTGCGATGAGCGCCGCAGCGTTGGTTGGTTTCAGCTCGGTTTTGATGACTTATTTCGGGGTAAATTACTACCTGTCGGGGCTCCATTCCTATGCACAGGGAGAGCCGGCTCCCATACCTGCGGGTGTTTATATTGCTGTGGTTGTGGTCTTTGTTTTACTGATTACCGCATACTTCTCCGACAATAAATACAAATTAGTTACAGGAAAAAAAGAGTAAAACAGCTTTTCAAATAAAAAAATACAGCCCGGTAAAAACCAGGCTGTATTTTTTTTGCGGTAAACCCAAATTTCAGGATTTTCCGGAATACAAATTGATTTTTTCGTAAAGCTCGTTTTTAAGTATCGGTTTCGAAAGATAATCGTTGCAACCGGCATTAATGGCTTTTTCCTTGTCGCCTGTTAACGCAAAAGCGGTTTGTGCAATAATAATAACCTGTTTATTAAATTCCCTGATTTGCCGGGTTGCTTCGTAACCATCCATTACCGGCATTCTTAAATCCATCAGTACAATATCAATATCCGGGTTGTTCTTCACAGTTTCCACAGCCATCAATCCATTTTCAGCTGTTAAAATATCAGCATCGAATGGGAATAAAACTGCCTTGAGAAATTGAAGGCCAACCGGATCGTCTTCCACAATCAGAATTTTAAGTTTCTTCAATTCATCCATATTCTTTGTCTCTTCATTATATTTTTCAATTGCAGGGTCTTCAGCAACAATTTCAACAGGAATAAAAAAGCTGAACACAGAACCCACACCGGGCTGTGATTTTAAATCAATTTCCCCGCCCATCATTTCAATATAGGCTTTAACGATGGCAAGCCCGAGACCTGCCCCTTCAAATGCACGGGTGTCGCCAAAATCGGCTTGTTCAAACCGGTTAAAAACCGCTTTATGACGGTCGGGGGGTATTCCGATTCCTGTATCTTTTACATATACTTCGAGCGTGTTTTTGTTTAAAGCAGCCCCAATTTCAATAGTTCCCTTTTGGGTATATTTTATGGCGTTTTTAATCAGGTTTGTCAAAATTGAATCGAGCTTGGCAATATCAGTCCTGATCATCACATTTTCAGGATTTAAATTATCCTTAAAAATAAAACTGAGCCCTTTTTCAGCAGCTTCAGGGTAAAAGAAATTATACAGATTCACAATCTGCTCTTTAACAGTCGTTTCTGAATAAACCACTTGCATTTGCCCGGTTTCAATTTTTGATATGTCGATTAAATCGTTAACCGTATTTAACATCCGCTCGCCGCTTTTCTGGATAATTTTGATGTATTCCCTTATTTCTTTATTTGACAAGCCTGGTTCGCTTAACAAATTGGTAAACCCGAGAATGCCATTCATGGGCGTACGGATTTCATGGCTCATGTTAGCGAGAAATGCCGATTTCAACCGGTCGCTTTCGAGTGCCTTTTCCTTTGCCTCAATCAATTCTTTTTCAAATTTTTTGCGTTCGGTAATATCACTGACTACACCAATCAGGGCTATTATTTCCCCGTTTTTATCTTTTACCGTTGTTGTTGACAGAGAAATCGGGAATTCGGAGCCATCTTTCCGTTTATTCAACAATTCTCCCTTCCAGCCCGATTGAATTGTTGCCGGTAGTATTGCGTCTGTTACCTCGGGGGGATTATTTTCGGAACGAAGTAACCCGAGATGTTTGCCAATTAATTCGTCGCGGGTATATCCGTAGGTTCTCAGAAACGATTCATTAACAAACAAAATCTTATCGTCCAGATCGGTGATACTGACACATTCGTTTACACTTTTCAGCGAATGTGCGAGCATCATATTCTCCTCTTCTGTTTTAACCCTTTCTGTAATATCCTGAACCTGTAAAAGGTATCCGTTAATTTTTTTGTCATCCGGGTTGAATAACGGGGTGATAAAATAATCAAAATAGGCTTTCCCGGTCCTTGCTGTTTTGTACATATCGCGTGACTTTATCACATCAAAATCAAAAACAGATTGGTAGCTTACAAATTTTCCTTGTTTCAATTGATTTTTCCGTTCCGTATTCAGGCTGATCCCATCAAACAAATTAAAATGGCTGACATCGGCTTTATCAGAAATGCCAAACATTGATAATGACGACTTGTTGGCATTTATCTGAACGCCCTCTGCATTGTACAATTCAATGCCAATGGGCGATTCATCAAAAATAGTCCTGAATCTTTCTTCACTTTCCCGGAGTATTTTTTCTGCCTCCCGGCGTTTTTCTTCTGCGCGTATTACATTGCGCATCTCCGAAATAGAATAAAAATAATAAGTAAGGATAACCAGTAACAAGAGGAATAAAAATATCAGCCTGTTCCGGAGGCTTTTAAATGCTGCATAAATATCTTCCTCGTGACAGGAAATCAGGATGGTCCAATAGGTATTGCCAATCCGGGTTTTATAGAAGGTGATATATTTTTTAACTTCCTCCGTATTTTCAGCATTCTTCAACCCAAAATGTACACCAACCGTTGAACCACTCTCATTTTGGCTGATTAATTCCATTAACGAAACCGATAATTCATGGTGATGAGAATTTTCAATATAATTCCGGCCTGTATGGTTATCGTAAGGACAATATAATTCCACTCCATTTTCGCTCAGCAGCCAAACGCTTCCGGTTCCTTTAATTTTAATGTTCCCGAGGTATTGTTCGCCCAGTTTATTGATCGGGATTAACACCGCAATACTTCCTTTAAATGTGTTTTCGCTGAAGACCGGTACATGAATGGCAATGGCAAGATATCCCTGTACCGACATAAATACGTCGCTGATAACCGGTTGATGGGTTTTTAAAAGTTGTTGCACATGTTTCTGAGACGTTATATCCTCACCAATTATTGTGGAAATAAAGGGGTAAGAATAAATAATCCGTCCATATTCATTCACCCTCGAAACAGCTTCAATTTCGTTACTGCGAATATTAAAAAAGTGTTCGAGGTAATATTCACTGCCGGGTTGAAAGTTGATCACTTCCGGTATTTCTGCCAGGAATTTGAGGTTCGCCAGGTAATCGTTAAAAAACGATGTGATTCCCTGGGCGGCTGTCCTGGCTAATATCAGTTGCTCGTTATTAAATTCTTTGACTGCCCTTTTTTTTATGTCGGAATAGATCATGTACAGAACAGCAAAAAACAACATAAGTACAACCGCAATCAAAACAGACCGTTTGGAGAATCTTAACTTTTTGATATTTATTTCTTTGCCACTCATTTTAAACGTGTAATTATCAGTTTCTCACGTTTTTGAAACTTATTGAATATTATTTAAAACCCGGTTAATCACCTGGATCAGGTCCTGTTTTTTAATGGGTTTCGAGATATAATCGTTGCAACCGGCTTCCAGCGCTTTTTCGCGATCGCCCGTGAGCGCAAAGGCCGTTTGTGCGACAATCACAACCTTGCGGTTAAATGCCCTGATTTGTCGCGTGGCTTCATAGCCATCCATCACCGGCATCCTGATGTCCATCATCACCAAATCAATGTCTTCATTTTCCCGGCAAATCTCCACTGCATCCTGCCCGTTGATGGCATGTAACACATC
>JAJUGS010000196.1 GCA_029265875.1 Prolixibacteraceae bacterium | reverse complement strand
GAGGCCATCGAAAATATGGGTGCAACGCATATCAATTCAACACACGGTGAAATTGTGGTTGACAGGAAATACAAAATTGTTACAACACCCTGTTATATGCTCGATGCAACCATCGACCAGATTGCCGACGGGGCTGAAAACCTTGTAAAGAAGGTGATTGAACTCGCCTGAAAAATACAATCAAAATGAACCAGGTACCTTTTGTTAATATTCACACGCACAAACCGGGAATTGATGAGAAAACAATCACGGTTCAGAATATTTTACCCAACGAAAAAATTGAAAAGTTCAGGGGAAGGAATTTTTATTCGGTGGGATTACATCCGTGGAATATAGGTACAGAGGCTGTGAACGATGTAATGATTTCGATGGTTAAAGAAGCGCTCGAAAATGACCATGTATGTTTTGTGGGAGAATGTGGGCTCGATAAAATAAAAGGTGGTGATTTTACCGAACAGCTGCGTGTTTTCAGGGCCCATGCAGTTTTAGCCGATGAGTTGAAACGTCCGCTGATTATTCATTGTGTGAAAGCGTACAACGAAATTCTTGAGATTCACCAGAAAATGCGTCCTGAAATGCCCTGGATTTTTCATGGTTATACCGGTGGGTTGGAGCTCACCAAACAATTCGGGAAAAGAGGGTTCCTGTTTTCGTTTGGTAAAATTTTGTTTAATACACGTGCAATGGCCATTGAATCGCTAAAATGGTTACCCATGGAAAAAGTATTTTTTGAAACCGATGAAGCCCAAATGAGCATTCACGAAATCTACGAAAAAGCCGCCAAACTGAAAAATGTTTCACCCGAATTACTGGCGCAGGAAGTCTGGAACAACTTTAACCGGGTTGAAAGTTCGCTGATCAGCAGGTTTTAACGCAGGCTCAACTTGTTAATTATACTTATATTCAGCGGTTTATGTAAACCTATTAACGATTGAAGAAATTGAAGATACAAAAGTTGGTAATCAGGAATAAAAGTTTACCTTTGGCACGTTATTTTGATGATAGTATTGGAGTATTACTGGCCACTGTCAGATTTTTAACAAGATGGTCTTTTTTTTACTGAATTTTTTAAGGCAGTCGGGCAGTTCTCCTTTCCTGGTATTTCTTCACGGTATTTCTCAAAAAACAGGTTTTCCTTTTCAGATGATTACAGTTTCAGAAAGTAACACAGAGGTGGTGCTACTGTTGTGTAATTAAAAATTCTGGTATTAATTTTTTAAATTGTAACAAATGAACATTTATGTTGGAAATCTTCCATTCAATCTTGGATCTGAAGATTTAAAAGAAATTTTTGAAGAGTACGGTGAAGTATCAACCACCAAAATTGTATCTGATAAATTATCAGGTCGCAGCAAAGGTTTTGGTTTTGTTGAGATGACAAATGATGATGAGGCAAACAATGCCATTAAAGAATTGAACAATGCTGAAATAAGCGGTCGTAACATTAAAGTAAACGAATCGCTTCCGAAACCTGCCGGCGAAAGCCGTGGTGGTGAACGTCGCAGCTTTGGCGGTGGCGAACGTCGCAGCGGAGGTTTTGGCGGAGAACGCCGTGGCGGTTTTAATAGTGGCGGTGATCGCCGTAACAGCGGTGGTGGTTTTGGTGGCGGCCGCAGAGAACGCTATTAATAAATGAAAGGTACCGTTAAATGGTACGATTCAGTAAAGGGATTCGGTTTTATTCAATCAGAAGAAAACAAAGATTTCTTTGTGCATCGTACCGGGGTGAAAGACAATGTTTTTTCGCTCGAAGCAGGTCAGAATGTCGAGTTTGAAACAAAAGAAAGCGACAGGGGACCGGTAGCAATCAATGTTGAAACGATTTAAAACATAATCGATAATAAACGGGGGCTGATTAAGTCCCCGTTTTTGTTCTAATGACAAAACCCCTAAACACCCAGCCAATAATGTTAAACAATTCCAGTAATCCCTACAATCAGTTTTTTAAGCGACCTGATTCCGTTCACTGCTTTTTGCCTTTTCCCGAATTGCGGACTACTTGAACATTTTACTCAAAAGTTAATATCATTTGAAAACATCAAACCGGGAATGTTGATTATCTTTGCAGCTTTCAAAAAAATGCAGTTATAATTTAATATTAGTTAGAAAATCCAGGGGAGAGAGCAGGATATAATGAGAAGTTGTATTTCCGGTTTCGGAGTTTAAATTAAAAAATTTGTAAAAAATGACAGGCACAATTGCAAAATTTCTGAAAACCAAAGTTTCATTATTCAGGGAACTGTCAGAAGAACGTATTACTGATATTGTTAAAGCGTCAAGAGTTGCTTATTATGAAATCAATGAACCTGTAATCAGATTAGGAGAAGAAGCTACATTTTTGGGTGTTTTGCTCGAAGGCGAACTCAAAATTTCAGGGGTTGCACAAGGTGGGATACAGCGGCAGGTTGGGTTCTTTAAAAAAGGTGACACATTTGGAGAAATGGCTTTAATGTCACGCGAAAGAATAATTGCCGATTTAATTGCCACTACACATTGTAAGATATTAAGAATACCTGTTGAAGTTTTTCAATCGGTTCTGATGTCGGAACCCGTTTTCTTACAATATGTTTCAAAAACCATTATGGACCGCATCAAACAACTCGCCGAAGACCCGAATAAGGCTTCACTTACCTTACAAACCGGCGATGACCCCACTGCATTAATATTGAAAGGTGAACGACCTGAAAAGATACTGGTTATTAACAGCGGCTCATCTTCAATTAAGTACGCATTTTTCGATTCTGAAAACAAAGAAAACAGGGCATCGGGAGTTGTCGAACGAATTGGGATGTCGGGTACATTGCTGAAATTCAAAGGTCCACGCGGTGAAGTTAAATTTGAATTGGAAAAAGGCGGATATTCAGAGGCCCTACATTCCATATTAAAAGTTTTATCCGATAAAAAAACAGGCGTGCTTAAAAATCCGGCTGACATCAGCGTGGTGGGGCACCGGATGGTTCATGGCGGCGAAAAATTCAGCGAATCGATTGTGGTCAATGATGAGATTCTCGAGGAACTGGAAAAACTGAATCCGCTGGCACCGTTGCACAATCCGGTAAATATTGCCGGAATCAGGGAAGCCAGAAAAGTATTTTCCTCGGTTCCGCATGTAGCTGTTTTCGATACTGCATTTCATTCAACTTTGCCGTCGTATGCCTATTTGTACGGATTACCCTATGAATATTACGAAAAACACGGTGTCCGCCGTTATGGATTTCACGGAAGCTCGCATTCTTATGTTTGTCTGAAAGCATCGCGTTTCCTTCAGAAAAGAATCAATGAACTGAAAATAACCAGTTGCCATTTGGGCAACGGGGCTTCAATTGCTGCGGTGGAACACGGACGTTCGGTGGATACAACCATGGGTTTTACCCCGGGTGAAGGCCTGATTATGGGAACCCGATCGGGTGATGTTGACCCGGGGGTGATCACCTACCTGCAGCGCGAAGAAGGGCTTTCGAATGCCGATATCGACCAGTTACTGAACAGAAAGAGCGGATTGTTAGGACTTTCAGGAATTTCAGGCGATATGCGTGAAATTGAGGAAGCAGCAGCAACCGGTAATACAAGGGCATTGATTGCGCTCAAAGCGTTCAGCTACAGAATCAGAAAATACATTGGCGCTTATATGGCTGCCATGGGCGGAACTGATGTGATTATTTTTACCGGGGGTATCGGACAAGGGAGTCCGGGTGTCCGGTCACTTGCCTTACAGGGATTGCAATGTATGGGAATTCATCTTGACGACCAGAAAAACCGGGATGCAGACGGATTTAACGGCGGCGTGTCGGTAATTTCGGCTGATGATTCACCGGTAAAAGTTCTGATAGTACCTACAGATGAGGAGAAAATGATTGCCCGGGAAACACTGCGTGCTATCAGTCGTTCCTATCTGAAAGATGTACGGAAGACACAACAAACAGAACCTTTTCTGCTTGAAGTTTCAGCACATCATCTGCATTTATCAAAAGAACACGTTGAGATTTTATTCGGAAAAGGACACGAACTGACCTGGCACAGCGATTTGTCGCAACCCGGGCAGTTTGCCTGTAAAGAACAGGTTAATATCATTGGCCCGAAAGGTTCGATTGACAGAGTGAGGGTGTTAGGCCCTGAAAGAAAAGAAACCCAGATTGAAATATCCATGACGGAACAATTTAAGCTGGGAATCCATCCTCCCATCCGGGAATCGGGTGACCTGAACGGTACCCCGGGTTGCACACTTGAAGGACCTGCCGGGACTGTTACTCTTGAAAAAGGAATTATTTGCGCACTCCGCCATATTCATATGCATCCTGAAGATGCCCTGAAATATGGAGTTAAAGATAAATCAACGGTCAGGGTGAAAGTGATGGGTAATCGTGAACTCATCTTTGGCGATGTGCTGGTTAGGGTTAGCCCAAACTATAAACTGGCCATGCACATCGACACCGATGAAGCCAATGCCGCAAACCTGAAAACCGGCGACATGGTTTATATTGACGGAATACAGCATGAAACATTGTAATTTCTGATACCAGACATAAGAGAAAAAAGAGACTGCCTCTCAGGGCAGCCTCTTCAACAGTGCATCTGTTTTTCAAATCTAAACAATAAACCGCTGATTTCTGTCTTTATAATTCCTTTAAACTGATTGCCGTGCCCCCACCCGGAGCAAGATTTAATTCGATTTCAGAATTGGCATCCACTTCAACTTCTTCAATCACAACCGGATATGGATTTGTTTTCCAATGAGCGTCGGGTGCATCTTTATAAATTTTTGCCCTGTACCTTTTCCCCGGTTTCAGAAAACTGAGACGGATATTCAGCAACCGGGAATTTTCGTCGGTTATGGCACCCAGGTACCAATCGCCTGAATATTTGTCTTTGCGTGCAGTCACAACATAATCACCTATTTTCCCATCTAATACAAGTGTTTTTGCCCAATCAACCGGAACCATCCGGATAAACTCAAATTCAGGTTTATCTTTATAATTCTCAGGTAAATCGGAAGCCATTTGCAACGGGCTGTAAATTACCACATAAAGTGCCAGTTGCTTGGCAAGGGTTGTCTGAACACGGGTTTTCGGGAAAACAGGATTATTAAAATTAAAGGTTCCGAAGGTAAAATCCATCGGGCCAGCCAAACCGCGTGTAAATGGAACCACACAAGTATGTTCCGGCGGGTTTCCGCCATCCTGCGACCACGCGTCATATTCCTGCCCGCGAACTCCTTCCTGGGTCATAAAATTCGGATATGTGCGCTGCAAACCGGTAGGCATCACCGGCTCGTGGTTATCGACCATAATTTTGTATTTTGCAGCAGTTTCGATTACTTTCCGGTAATGACGGACTCCATACTGGCTGCTGTGACGCTCTTTTTTATCGAGCAGTGCATTTACATAACCTGTTTTTACCGAATGAATCCCTTTCGATTGCAAAAAAGCAAACGCCGAATCAAGCTGGTTTTCGTAGTTGATGGTTGCCCCGCCCGTTTCGTTGTGTCCAATAATATCCACACCTTTTTCGTTGGCATATTTTACGATTTCATCAATATCAAAATCGGGGTAAGGTTTTGTAAAACTGAATTTGTCGCCATGGGTTACCCAATCGCCGTCCCAGCCATAGTTCCAGCCTTCAACCAATACTCCCGGAATTTTATTCACTGCGGCAAAATCGATGTATTCTTTCATATTTTGAGTGGTGGCGCCGTGTTTTGGCCCCTGTGCCCAGGTATATTTTCCCATGTGCATTCCCCACCAGATCCCCACATATTTCGAAGGGCGAATCCAGGAAGTATCCTCCATTTTTGACGGGTCATTAAGATTGAGCATCAAACGGGCGTTTGCGAGTTGGTTCAGGTTATCGGCCAAAACAAGGATGCGCCAGGGTGTTGAAAATGGTGTTTTTGCATACACTTTCACACCGGATGACCAGGGAGTCAGGTCTGCTTTCAGTATTGTTCCTGAAACCGGATAAAGATTCATTTTGGCATAATCAACCAGTTTAGCTTCATGTAAAAGAATGTAACCTCCATCTGAAGTTTCAATGGTCACCGGTGTGGTTACCGTATCACGTGTGCTCACAGGTCGCTTTTTCCAGAGTACTTCGTAATATTCGCCTTTGTAAGCCGGAATTGTCCAGGCTGAATCATCGGCAACCAGGGCAAACTCCGTCAGTTCATCTGCAATCTCAAAATCGTGCAGGTTGGGCTGCTCCGGAAATTCGTAACAAAATCCCACTCCCTCATCAAACACCCGGAAAACAATGTTGAGCAACCGCTTT
This sequence comes from Prolixibacteraceae bacterium, assembly GCA_029265875.1. Lineage (GTDB taxonomy): Bacteria > Bacteroidota > Bacteroidia > Bacteroidales > Prolixibacteraceae > Draconibacterium. The sequence continues at coordinate 1,756 of JAJUGS010000196.1, read as the reverse complement.
TTGCCCGAATTCTCCTGTAAACCGATTTTTAACCCGTTATAATGATTTTTAACCTCAATTTCTTCGCCCCAGGCTTGCTGCCAGGTTTCGTTAAGCGAATCAACCGAAACATCAATAATTTTAAAACCAGAACAAAGCGAATCTCCAACATTCAACATAAAACCAAGTTTCGAAGCAGCAATAACATCTTTACCATTTTTCTGAACCGAATAAAACGGGGTTCCGTCAGACAGGGAAAATGTCAATACAATTTTCCCGTCAGGCGATGTCAGCTTTTCAGTTTGGTTGTTTCCGCAAGCCATAAAAAGAGCCACCGAAATCAATAGGATATTGATTTTCAGAAATTTTTTTCTCATATTAATATGTTAGTCTTGTTTATCTTACGCCCGGATATCCGGCTGATTGCTGGATGTTTTCGTTACGTTCGAGTTCTAATTGAGGAATAGGCTGAACATACGATTCATCGCCTTTCCAGGTAATATTGCCGTGACGGGTTTCCTTGTAGAACTCAGCTTCAAGCGGGCCGATTTTCCAGCGACGGACATCCCACCACCATTGCCCTTCGGCAAAAAGCTCTGCCCAACGCTCGTATTTTAATACATCGTAAGCCAGATGATCTGTCTCATCGGCTGTTTTCGTTCTGTCGGTCAAACTTTTATAGTCGTACGGACATGGTGAGTCGGGTGAAAAACCATAAGCCCGGCGATGAACTTTGTTGATGTATTCCAGCGCCAATGCCTGGTTTTCATCTTTTATCAATTCGGCATACAACAAATAAATATCCGCCAAACGTACAACCGGATAATTGGCGTCGCTGCTCTGGTTTTTGCCAAACGGGGCAGGCCCCATTTCCACACCCCGGATATTGGTGAATTTACGATGTTGCCAGGTAAGCAAATCGGGACGGTTGTTCACCTCGCTCGAACGGTCGTAAAAAGTTACTTTTCCTTTGTCGTTTATATATTCATCCACATAAGGCTGACCAGCCACCAGTTTTAACCTCGGGTCAACCAGATCCGGATTATTTTTCAGCGAAAGGCTTTTCTGCCTGTATTCAGCATCTTCGGTCCGATAGGGATAATTGTCGATTGCGCGTGGTTTCGAAGCAACAAATGTTTCGTTGAAAGTTCTTCTCGGCACAGTGTCACCCCCGATTCCAAAAAATCCGAAACGACGGATGTTGGCATCGTGAATAAAATTGTTGCCCCATTCACTGCTTTTCTTCGAGGTGATGATGTCGTTTTCCTTGGTGAGCGGGTCAACTGCACCTTCCACGTTGGGACGGAAACGAATATCGAGGTCCATGTACCAGGGAGCCATCACCATGGGCATTCCGCTGCCGGTGGTATATCCCGCCCATGGCCCGCTCTGGTTCCAGTTGATGGTCATACTCAGTTCGTACAGCGACTCGGAGTTAAATTCGTTGGCTTCGTTACCATAAAACATATCGCGGTAAACTTCGGGGGTTGCCAGTTTTTTCCCGCTTGCGTTGATGATATTTTCCATCAGTGATTTTGCTTTGGCCTTATTTTCAGGGAAAATATAGAGCGACTGCATGTAAACTTTCGCCAACAAACCTTTTGCAGCCCACTCCGACGCCCGGTATTTATCATTGTGCCCGGCGAGTAACGGAATCGCTTCTTCAAGGTCATTAATCACAAATTTCCAGGTATCGGTTACCGTTGCCCGTGGTCTTTTCATGGTTTCGAGATCGGTGGCCACTTTATCGAAAAGCGGAAATCCCCAGCCATCGGGT
>JAJUGS010000056.1 GCA_029265875.1 Prolixibacteraceae bacterium | reverse complement strand
TTCTTCAGGAAAAATTGAAAGTGGCGCCAACACTGCCCACCCGGTTGTGAGTGGTTTTGGAGATTATTATTTATTAATTACCGACAGTTTTGGATGTACCGACCAGGATACGGTAAATGTTTCGCAGTTGACACAAGCGCCTGTGGCTGTTGATGATTATGATACAACAAGCTTTCAGCGGGAGTTGATTGTTGATGTTTTAGCAAACGATATCGATGCTGAAAACAGTATCAATCCTTCGTCGTTAATAATTTCAAATCCGCCGCAAAATGGAACTGCCTATGTTGATTTTGATAAATATGTTGTTCATTACCGCCCCGATAACGGTTTTAAAGGAACCGATGTATTTGAATACAGAATCTGTAATATGAACAACCAATGCGACAATGCCAGTGTTTTTGTTCTGGTTACCGATTTCAATTTTATGATACCGAATGCTTTTTCACCCAATGGTGACGGAATCAATGATTATTTCGAAATATTGGGTATTGAATTCTACGAAAACAACTCGATATCCATTATCAACCGCTGGGGAAACAAGGTTTACGAAGCACGAGGTTATGGAATCAGTTCAACTCCTGTTTTCTGGGATGGCAAATCGAACACAGGGTTCAGAATCGGGAATGAAGATTTACCAACCGGAACTTACTATTATATTCTTGATTTGGGTGATGGTAAAAAACCCATTTCCGGTTCAATTTATTTAGACAGATAGGAGATGAGGGGATTAAAAGCGGCAATATCAGCTTTGGTTTTTACACTGGTAATTTTTACCGGAAGTAAGGTTTTCGCGCAGCAGGACCCGATGTACACGCAATATATGGATAATCTGTTGATTGTAAACCCAGGTTTTGCCGGCTCGAAACCTGACGCGAACGCGCTGCTTGTATCGCGCAATCAATGGGTTTCGATACCCGATGCACCGGTTACCTACTCTTTTTCTTATAATACCCGTTTTGGTGAAGAAAATTTTGGATTAGGCTTTTCTGTTTTATATGACAAAATCGGGCCTCAAAAACAAACCGGCATTTACTTCGACTATTCCTATTTTTTAAAAGTCAGCGACAACTATAAACTCGGGATGGGGTTAAAAGGCGGGGTAAGTTTTTACCGTGCAGCTTTGACAGATCTTATCACCATTGACCCCGACCCGATTTATACACAGGATATTTATAAAAACTTCCTGCCCAACATCGGGGTGGGTTTGTATTTATATTCCGATAACAGCTATTTCGGACTTTCGGTCCCGAAACTTATTGAGAACACCATTACCCGCGACGATTATCAGACCGAATACGTTAACAAAGAGGAAATTCATGTGTACCTGATGGGTGGTTATAATTTCAAACTAAACCAGGATTTTGGCCTGAAAACAAGTGGCATGTTCCGGTACATAAAAAGTGCACCCATTTCGATACAAGCCACGGCACTTGCCGGTTTTCGCGACCGGTTCTGGGTAGGAGGAATGGCCCGTTTTGGCGATGCATTTGGTATTGTTACCCAGTTTCAGATTACACCCAAAATGCTTATCGGTTATTCCTACGACATTACAACCTCAGAACTGAACGTTTTCAGCAACGGAACACACGAAATCATGTTCAGTTACAACCTGAATTTATTTAACTGATTTCACTTTTTCTTCTTTTTGTCTGAAATCGACAATTTTTTATTGCACTGTAAATTTTCGTGCTACAGTTTCTGATTTTCGGGCAATCTGCAACAAATAAACCCCCGGAACAAATCCATCCAGATTCAGTTTATAAAATCCTCTTTCAGAAAAGTTTTCCTGAAACATCAGTTTTCCGGTAACTGAATAAACTTTGACTCCGCCGAACAATTCCGGTGAGGAAATATTGATTTCAGTTTTTGCCGGGTTCGGATAAAGACTGGTCAGGCTGCCTTTCTCAATATCCGTTTTATTTTTGGTTACCACATGCGGATCATCAAATTTCCGGGTTGAATAAAGCCTGTATTCTCCGGGGGCCAGTGTTAAACTTTGGTTTGCCGTGGTAATTTCAACCGAGTCGCGGGTAAAAAATTCGTACCATTTGCCGGTTACCGGGAAAGCTAAACCAGCCGTTTTTTCTGTTACATCGAAATTCCCGATTGCAACAGCATGATTTCCTCCTGATGTCAGCCGGTATGATTTTACAGCACCGGTTAAATCGGTTGTAAACGTTTCAGGACTAAATTCTTCATAAGTTTGCTTCAACTCATTCAGTTTGGCCATCATCTTAAAAAGTGCCACACGGTCGGGGTTATTCAGGTACTGCCAATACGAAGGTTTTGGCGAAAGCCTGCAGTTGTTGCTGATTGTGCCATTTTCGCAACGGTTAATGGATTGATCATAACCCCGTTCGCCAAACTGCCAGATCATTTTTGGCCCCGGCAATAAAATGTGAAACAGAGAATTCAATTCAATCCGTTTCAGCGCGGTTGTCTGGTTTTTGATGTTGTAGCTGCCATTGCTCAGCCCGGTTTGTTTAATGGTGTACATAATTCGTTCTTCGTCGTGGCTTTCAGGGTACGAAACAAGGTTGGGCCCATTCCAGCCACGGCGGTTATACAATGCCCACGAAAGATCGGAACTGCCTGTATTTCCGCGGGCAGCCTCGGTATAACTGCCATGCATGTTTCCCCAAAGCATTATTCCGGAATTGGCCAGTTCGGTTTCTTCCGAATTTTCGGCCAGGTGTTCAAAAATCACCAGTGCTTCAGGGTTTCTTTTCCAGATTTCGCTGCTCATTCGTTTCAGGTTGGCAATTCGTGGCGCATCGTACTCGCTCCCCCAACTTGATGAACTGTAAGGTGTATTTGAAAATCCTTTTGTAAAATCGAACCTGAATCCATCGATTTTATATTCCTTCATCCAGAAAGCGGCCACACTGTCAACCAGTTCGCGGGTTGCAGCGCTCTCGTGGTTAAAATCGTAACCCCATTGCAGGCTCGTATTTTGAAAATTACTTTGTTTATTGTACCAGGGATTATCAGGCGTGATGGTCCAGTTATCCATGTACATCTGCACAAAGGGGCTTTGTCCGTAGCTGTGGTTCAAAACCATGTCGATGACCACCGCAATTCCGCGTTTGTGGCATTCGTCAATCAGCTTTTTCAGTTCTTCTTTTGGCCCATAATACTTGTCGGGAGCAAAATAAAACGAAGGATTGTAACCCCAGCTGCTGTTCCCTTCAAACTCGTTTACCGGCATCAGTTCAAGAACATTAATCCTTAAATCTTCCAGGTAATCAAGTTTTTCGCGAACGGCTTTGTAGGTGTGTTCAGTCATAAAATCGCGCACCAGTAATTCGTAAATCACCAGTTTTTGTTTGTCAGGAACCTGAAAATTGGTTACTTCCCAATTAAACGGGACCTGCCCGGGTTGTAATACCGAAACAATACCTTCTGTTTTTCCGGTTGGATAAGAGCGCAGGCCGGGGTAAGTTTCGGCAGAAATTGTAGGGTCGTTCCAGGGGTCCAGGATTTTTTCGGTGTAAGGATCTGCTATTTTTATTTTGCCATCGATAAAATACTGAAAGGCATATTCTTTCCCGGCTTCAAGTGCATCAATTTCGAGCCAGAAATAGTCGCCATCTTTTTTCATGAGGTATTGATTATCGGGTTGCCAGTTATTGAAATCGCCCAAAACATAAACAAATTCTTTATTTGGTGCCCATAAAACAAGTGCTGCCGAATTGGACGAAGGGTAATTAATCCCTTTTCGGTAGGCGGCAGGTTTAGGCAGTGTTTCAATGTCGCCTCTGACAAAAATCAGATTGGTATCACGCACCGATTTGTCTCCGGAAATTGCTTCAGCTATAATTTTGTAACTGCCGCTTTCGGTAAATGTATAATTGGCAGAAATGGAAGTTCCGGTATTTTGGGTTAAAAGCGTTTCGTTAATAAAAAGTTTTTGGGTGGCATTTTCAGAAGATATTGCCGAAATGGTGATGGATTGATTTTTAGCAAGCATTGAATTGTTGGCAGGTTGCGTGATTTCGATGGCCAGACCTTCGGTATAAACATTTACATAAAGATTGTTGGTTTGTTTACTGCCGTCGGAAGATCGGAAAACAAAAGCCATTTTCAGAATGTTTTCACCTGATGGAACAGCGTAAAATTGTTTAATGTCGGGTGAAATCTCGAGTTGGTAAATCCCATTGCCAATGTGTGTAAGTTTGGGTTGAACAGCGTTATTTCCCCACGAACCAATTACATATTTCCAGTCGTCGCTGTTTGCACTTTTTTCGGTAATAAGTCCAGTGTGAGAATAAAGGTCGCCAGTAAAATAGCCCAGCCGGTTTTCTTTCGATGAGTCGAAAATGATAACCACTTTTTTTGATGCCACAGGAAGTGCCGGATCGGTTGTAACCTGGGCTGAAGCAAAAATTCCGGCAAACAGAAACAGAACAATGAAAATGTACTTTACTGACATGGTAACTGAAAATTAAAAAAGGGTTGCCCGGCAAAGTTACCAGGCAACCCCTAAAATTGACTAACTAAACTAATTTTTCTTTATTTCATATGCGTAACCTGCAACTTCGAGGTTGAGTGTAATTGTATAATTACCGGCAGCGGCAACAGGTATATCAGCTCCGCCTTCTTCAAGCGAACCGTCAAAATTGTTGTCACCGTAATTCAGGTCCCAGCTATCGTTTGCACGGAATTTTATTTTGCCCACTTTCAGGTCCATAGTTACTTTCAGGGTTTTGGTTACCTTGTCGTAAGTCATATTCGTGTCGCTGTCCCATCCGGTTGGCGTGGCATCCCCAATTACTCCCCAATCAGTTTTCAGGTACGAGTAAGTAAGGGCATTGATATCGGCTTTGATGCGATAGTAACCGGCCTCGGGAACCGGAATATCAGCACCATTGCGCTCAAGTGAACCGTTAAAGCCGTCGTCTCCCCAGTTTACATCCCAGTTTGGCTCATCGGTATATTTGTACTTAATGTCGCTGCCTTCCATATTTACGTATCCTTCGTATTTGCCATTTTGTTTAACCGAATAAATCTGCTGGGCGAGATTCGGGCTCCAGTTGGATCCATAACCGCTGGCAGCCTGATAATTTCCTGGCAGGTACAAAGAGGGGTATATGATTACCACTTTGTAAGGCAGGATTTTCATGACCGGTGCATTCGAAGGAAGTGTTTGTACATAATCACTGACTTTTGCCACAACGCGCACTTCAATATCATTCGGAACATTGGTTTTTGCCCCCATTGCCAAAAGTTTCTGGTTGAGCGTTCCAACAGTAATACTTGCTGAAGTGGCAGTGGTATTGACCAGTTCAACTGCATTGGCAAAGTTTTTACCTGCAAAATCAATCTGCAGCGAATAAGTGGTGGCCGACGGGAAACCATAGTCTGCTTCAGTCCATTTAAATGTTTTGAAAACATTATTTGCCATTTCTTCCGTAAAAACGTAGTTTCCGGCCACATCGTCCATTACCGGGGCCTTATAAACTCCGATTACGGGGTCCCCTTCCTCATTTTTATAAATACACGATTGGAAGATGAACCCGAATGCTAATACTATGATGATTATTTTTTTCATTTTAAACTTGTTTTAAGGTTGAAATTAATAACCTGTGTTTTGTTTCAGATTTGGATTGGCAATCACATCGGCGGCTGGTATCGGGTAAATATTGAATTTTGCATCGGTTGATTTACCCTCTTTTACAGCACCTTTCCAGGCCCAGAGATATCCATCGCCCGAGAATTTGCCAAACCTGACAAGGTCGGTACGCCGGTGAGCTTCCCAGTATAATTCGCGGGCTCGTTCATCAAGAATAAAATCAAGGTTCAGATCGGCTGAAGTTATATTGCCTCCTGTATCTCCATAAGCTCTTTGGCGGAGCTGGTTAATGTAATTGACTGCTGTTGCAACATCACCGCCTGATCCGCCACGCAACACTGCTTCGGCATACATCAGGTAAACATCGGCCAGACGGAACATCGGAAAGTCGGTATCAGTGTGGGTAAGGTCAGAACCTGTTTGCCCGCCCGAGGTAATGTTTTTCCATTTCCCGATAGCATAACCGTGGGTAAATTCGAACAGGTTATCGATTTCAATTTGCTGTCCGTCGGTATAAAACATCGGGCGGCCATCGGAGCTGAATTTTTCAATGGTATAGGTATAATCAGGAGTGCCCAGTTTCAACACAATTTTATATTTACCAGCCTCGGCAACAGCAATATTGTCAGCACCATATTCGAGCGTTCCGTTGGCCCCCGCATCACCAAAATTGATATCCCAACCATCGTTGGCACGGAATTTAAACGAACCTTTTTTCAGTTCCATGATAATGCTCCATTCTTTGGTAACAGGGTCGAAATCCATATTTGTATCGCTGTCCCAGCCGGTTGGAGTGGCATCGCCAATCACGCCCCAATTGGTTTTAACCGAGGTGAACAAGAAATCGTTCAGGTTTACATTTATTTTATACAAGCCTGCTTCAGGGGCTACAATATTGGCACCATTAGATTCGAGTGTCCCGTCTGCACCATTATCACCCCAATTTACATCCCAGTTCGGGCCCTGTGTAAATTTATACTGATCGCCCTCTTTTGAGAAATAAATGTACCCTTCGTAGTTTTTATCAGCGTTTACTGAAGCAAGTTGCGGAGCATCGGCGGGTGACCAGTCGCCTCCGCTATAACCAGCGTTTTTCTGATAACCACCGGGAACATAAATCACGGGGTATGCTTTTGCACTTTTCTTCACAGCTGCACTTTTCAGCCCGTCAATATTCATAAATTTGCTGACAAACTGTTTTGTTGTACGTAAACCACCCCAGCCACCATTAATACCATAATCAGCCGGTTTCATACTTCCACCCACTGCTGCGTGAATAATAAAAGTGGTTCCACCCCAGGTTTGGGTTTTTAAGCCATCCTGAGTAATGGTGAAAATGATTTCATTTGATTTATGGTTGTCGGCCAGGAAAAGATGCTGATAAACCGGTTCAAGCGTGTACCCGGCAGCAATTACTTTTTTGCTGTAGGTCAAACTTTCGGTATATTTTTTCTGGCCTGTGTAAACCTCGGCATTCAGGTAAAGTTTTGCAAGCAATGTCCAAACAGCGCCTTTGTCAGCCCGACCATATTCTGCCTGTCCCGGGTCCTGAAGTTTACTTTCAATATCAAGTAATTCTTTTTCAACATAATTGAAAAGATCGGCACGTGAAATCTGTTCAGGATTAAAAGCGCCCACCATATCTTTTTCAGTTACAAACGGAACGTTGCCAAACAAGTCGAGTGCATGCCAGTAACTTAATGCGCGGAGGAAGCGGGCTTCTTCGCGATACAATGCAATTTCAGTACTATAGGTGCCCGAAATGCCGCGGTCGGCCAGTTTTTCAGGAGCACTTTCGCGGATGAATTCGTTACAGAGAGAAATCTGGTAGAATATGCGATAATACATGTTTGAAATGAATTCGTTGTTCGAGGTCCAGTCCATATCATGGTAATCGCGCAGGTTCCCGTCGTTCCAGCCAATCACGGCCTCGTCGGTGGGTAATTCCTGTGCATACCAGTATGCACGCAGATACTGGCCGAATCCTTCATCCAAACCGCTCAGGTCATTCATCCCCGAAGGCCCCTGCTGTCCGCTCACTGCCAAACCTGCATATAATTTTGACAGAACGTGAATATAGTTTTCCGGATCGGCATAAACATTTTCTGATGTAATTACATCTTTATCGAGCGGCACTGTGTCCAGATCTTTCACGCACGAAGTAAATGCCACCAGAAACGCGGCAAATACACTTATAATTTTTAATTTCCTTGTATTCATTGTTTCTTACTTTTTACCATTAAAAATCGATATTTACACCAAACATGAAAGTACGCGGACGGGGATACGAGTTGTTATCGATTCCACCTGCAATTTCGGGATCAAGTCCTTCGTATTCTGTTAACGTAAATAAATTCTGAGCAGTACCATATAGCCTGATTTTCATACGGCTATTGTAAAAATTGGTAAATGTGTAACCAATATTCAGGTTATCGAGTTTCAGGAACGATGCGTTCTGTACAAAATAATCCGAGAAATATTGCGGGTTTTCAAATCCTGTATAAAGTGCATTGTCGTGCACATTGTTGAGTACACCGGTTGATTGGTAAACATAACCGAGAGATTGGCCCGACCAGATGTTGTTGTAAACATAGTTGCCTAGGCTGATCCTTCCGTTAAAACCAAAATCCCAGTTTTTGTAATTGAGTTTTGTTGAAAATCCCATGTACCAATCGGGTGCAGGTTTTTGGTAACGATATTTGTCGTCGTTTGTAATTACTTTATCCCCGTTACGGTCAACATATAATCCCTGGATTGGTTTGCCGGCTTCGTCGTAAACCTGTTCCCAAACAAAGAACGAATTGGGGGCATATCCTACCGAATGGATTTGTATATTATTTCCAACGCCTCCTGAAATACCACCAGTTTGGACGCCAATATAGTTTGGATCTTCGTTGGCAGTTAACTTGGTGATTTCGGTTTGCTGGTAGGTTGCATTAAAACCAACTTCCCACGAAAGATTGTTTTTTGAAACAGGTATTGCATTAATAGTGAATTCGATACCCTGGTTTTCGAGATTACCAACGTTGGTTAAAACATAGTTTGAAAGATTGGTTCCGGCCGGTACCGGTATAAAATTGATAAGATCGTCGGTGAGGCGTTTATAAACGTCGATTGCACCATTAATACGGTTATCGACAAAACCATAGTCCAATCCGATGTTATAGGTGGTGGTTTCTTCCCATTTAATGTTGGCATCATACCCTTCCGGGCGGATGGTTGTATAGTAAGTATTCCCGAACTGGTATTGAGCGGTTTCTTCACCAAAAGTGTATCGTGGCATATACGGATAATCGTTGTCAGAAATGTTCTGCTGCCCGGTTACCCCGTAACCCAAACGTAGTTTCAGATCTGAAAATAGTTGCTGATCAGCCATAAAAGGCTCATCCGTAATTTTCCAGGCAAAGGCGGCCGATGGGAAAAGGCCCCAGCGGGTATCAGGAGAGAAACGGGACGAACCGTCGTCACGGAGTGTGAACGTTAACAGGTAGCGATCCATCAAAGTATAATTAAAACGGCCAAAAAACGACACCAGGTAGTTTTCTGTTTCATAATCCAGATCGGAATAAACAACCGTACCTCTTACGTTTGTACTTCTTGAAGTGCCTTGTCTCCAGAAATGCTGCCACGAATAACCTGCCATTACATCAACACGGCTTCTGATTGACTCAATGTCCTTCACATAGTTGAGATAGAAATCGAGCAAGGTATTCTTTTTGTCCTGGGTGTAAGCGGTGCTGTTTCCGCCACCTTTTAATTTGTCATACGACCATGGGGCATTTTCAGGCGTGAAACTTGACCCTTCGCTGTTCGAAATGTCATAACCAAGGTTAAGGTTGGCCCTTAAATCTGGCAGAAAATGAAAACGGTAATCAAATTGCAAATTGCCAATACTGCGCTGAACATCTGAATTGTCATCCACCATCATCAGCTGGGCAACCGGGTTGTAGGTGGTAGGTGTAACCGGATCGCCATTCGGTTGTTTCCAATAATAATAGCCACCAAAATTGTTGTTATCTCTCACCGGCTGGGTTGGGGCAAATCCGGTTGCTGAACCAATGGCTCCCCGGTTGGCGAAATCATTTTCAATCAACATCCCTTTCAGGTTGATATTGATTCTGAGGTGGTCGTCAAGAAGAGAAGGATTAAATCCAACCGAACCTGTCCAGCGGCCCATCCAGTCGGTTTTCAGAATACCATCCTGGTTGGTATAACCTACAGAAGCCCTGAAAGGCTGGTTGGCAATGTTTCCGGTAAGACTCAGGTTGTGGTCGATACCCATCGCGTTTTGGTATATCTCATCCTGCCAGTTGGTATTGGCTGTTCCCATCAAATTAAGGGCATTGGCATTGGGTGTTTTTCCATCCGGTCCGTATAAATCATTTACAAGATTTCTGTATTCATCACCATTTAAAACCGGTACCTGGTTAATGGGTGAACTGATTGAGAAATACTGGTTGTAGTTAATTTTCAACGGATTGCCCTTTAGTCCTTTTTTAGTGGTAATAATTACAACTCCGTTTGATGCGCGCGAACCATAAATTGCAGTGGCCGAAGCATCTTTTAATACGGTAAAAGTTTCAATGTCATTCGGGTTGATAGTTCCCAGCGGGTTTTTCATCCCCGAAATGCCGTCGTTGTCAACCGGGACACCATCAATAACAAAAAGCGGGTCGTTGCTGGCTGAAAGCGAAGAACCTCCCCTGATTCTGATTGTGGCACCTTCACCTGGCGAACCACCGCCGTTGGTAATTTGTACCCCGGCAATTTTCCCGGTAATAAGCGCTTCAGGAGTTACAATAGCCCCGGGATTGAAATCTTCTGAAGTAACAGCCTGTACAGAACCTGTGGCATCTTCCTTTTTAACGGTGCCATAACCAATTACCATTACTTCCTGCAGGCTTTCAATTGATTGTTCCAATTGAATATTAATTTCGTTTTGGCTGCCCACCACCACTTCTTTTGGGGTATAGCCAATAAACGAAAATATAAGTGTCTGGTTAGCTTCAACATCCAAAGTGTACTGTCCGTCGAAGTTTGTTGCGGCCCCTTTCGTTGTTCCTTTTACAACTACGCTTACTCCGGGAAGTGCTTCCCCGTTTGCTGCGTCGGTAACCTTCCCCTTAATTGTTTTCACCTGCGCAAATCCCGTTACTGAAAACAGAACCGCAGTTAAAAACAATAAAACCTTAAGTTTTTCAAGAATGATCCTCATGTTTAAAGTTATTAGTTTATAATCCTTCATACGATTGTTAAAAATACTGTCTCCTAATCGGCAAATTATCAACAGTTTGCACTAACCTTTTTTAACTTATCGCAAAAATCCGGGACGAATGTAAAAAAATTGTTAAACGGCGTTAATTAATTGTAACCTGTAAAAAATCGCAAACGTTTGCGGTTACGTTTGCACCCGATATGTTTTATAACAGGTAGGGACTGGTAGGTATATTTTAATGCCATATATCTGGACCGATCAAACTTTTGCTGCCAAATTTTTATCGCTTAATCCGGTGAATCGGCTGCTTTGATTTCGCCAAAATCATTTCTTTTTACAGTATGAAACTCACCTTGATTAAAACCGGATAATTGCAAGCAGTTATTATTAAATAGTGTCCGGGTTGCAGGTTTTTGTATGCTTTTATTTTTACGCTTCTTTGGAATATTACTATTTTTATGAAATTGAATCAACGAAACTTTATCACGGCGAAAAGTGATTTATTAAACCTGATTACATAAATGAGCAGCGGACTTGTTACAATAAAAGATATTGCCAGGGAACTCAAAATCTCGCCCTCAACAGTTTCGAGGGCATTAAAAAATCACCCCGACATCAGCGAAGAAACAAAAGTTGCTGTGAATGAGCTGGCCAAGAAGCTCAATTACCAGCCCAATGCCGTTGCCCTGAGCCTGAAACAGCGGAGGAGTAACACGATTGGGGTAATCATCCCTGAAATTGTACATTACTTTTTTTCTTCGGTAATCAGCGGGATTGAAGATGTGGCCTATGATGCCGGTTTTAATGTAATCATTTGCCAGTCGAACGAAAAATATGACCGCGAAGTTGTCAATACACGTACATTGCTTGCCAACCGGGTTGATGGTATTCTTGTTTCAATTTCGAAAGAAACCCGTAATTATGACCATTTCCGGAAAATAAAGGAAAACGAGGTCCCACTCGTTTTTTACGACAGAATTGTCCCGGGTTTTGAAGCAGACCAGGTAATTGTTGATGACCTGGAGGCTGCTTACCGCGCAACACGTCATATGATTGAGGGTGGGTGCAGAAAAATTGCTCACTTTGCCGGGCCTCAAAATCTGCTGATTGGCCAATTAAGAAAGGAGGGCTACCTGAAAGCACTCCGTGAAGCAGGATTGGAAACAAAAAAGGAATGGATTATTGAAGCCGATAATTTTGAGAAAGCACGTTTGGCGGTTTTAAATATTCTGGATGAAAAGTCAGACATCGATGGAATTTTTGCTGTAAATGATACTACAGCCATTGGGGCAATGCATACGTTACAAAAAAAAGGAGTAAGAGTGCCAGAACAGGTGGCAATTGTCGGTTTTTCTGACGGCAGGTTATCAGGAATAACAGATCCGGCACTCACCTCGGTCGATCAGCATGGTTATGAAATGGGTACAGTAGCAACCGAAATTCTGCTGAAACGAATTATGTCCTCAAACAAAAATTATCCGTTTGAAACCCGGATTCTGAATGCTGATTTGATCGTACGCGGATCGTCGATAAAAGAAAATTCCTGAAAATGGGGAAAAATCAAATTCTGATGCAAACGTTTGTAATGAGCATTTCAGAAAAAACAGGCTCATTTTGAATTAATTGAGGTACAAACAACATTTGGAAATTTCATTATTTCTGTTTTATATTTGTCCGGCAAATTATCTGTTTCACTTTCTTTTTTAACCCGCAACTGTCCCGTAGCCGGAAATGACTTCCGGCAAGTACATTTCAGTATTTTAAATTATGGCGAAAAAACCATTATTAAGTTTTTGGCAAATCTGGAATATGAGTTTCGGATTTCTGGGAATCCAGTTTGGATTTGCATTACAAAATGCCAATGTTTCCCGGATATTTCAAACGCTGGGCGGCGATGTTGACAGGTTGGCTGTTTATTGGCTGGCTGCCCCGGTTACCGGGTTAATTGTGCAGCCCATTGTGGGTTATTACAGCGACAAAACCTGGGGCAAACTCGGGCGCCGGCGTCCCTATTTTTTAGCCGGTGCTTTACTTGCTTCATTGGCGCTGCTTTTTATGCCCAACGCCCCGGCATTGTGGATTGCAGTGGGTACGCTCTGGCTGATGGATGCTTCGATTAATATTACCATGGAACCTTTCCGTGCTTATGTTGGCGATAATCTTCCATCTGAACAGCGTACCACCGGTTTTGCCATGCAAAGCTTTTTTATTGGCACCGGCGCCATTGTGGCTTCGTTTCTGCCATACGCCATGACCAACTGGCTGGGAATTGAAAACACAGCCCCCGAAGGTATTATCCCACCTTCTGTAAAATGGTCGTTTTATTTGGGTGGTGTTGTTTTTCTGGGGACAGTTTTGTGGACAATTTTCAGTTCGAAAGAATACTCTCCCGACGAAATGAAAACCTTTGAAGAGGAAAAAATCAAAGCAAATCCATCCGTTAAAATTAACCAGAGAAATCCTGTTGAACTGCTGGGGATTTTTCTTCGAAATGGTTTACTGTTCCTTGTTTTTGGACTGATAATGATTTGGTTGGTTTATGGTTACGGGCTCGAGAAAGAGCTTTACATTTTAGGAGGTGGTCTTGCCGGTTATGGGATCATTCAGCTTTTTACCTGGTTACTCACGCGGTCGGGGAAAACAGAAAACGGGCTGGTTGAGATTATTACCGATATGATTAATATGCCAAAAACAATGGGGCAGCTTGCTGTGGTTCAATTTTTTACCTGGTTTGCCCTTTTTGCCATGTGGATTTATGCCACACCTGCTGTTACAGGGCATATTTATGGTGCCACCGACACCACATCTGAATTATACAACGAAGGAGCCAACTGGGCGGGGGTTTTATTTGGTATTTATAATGGTTTTGCCGCAGTGGTGGCTTTTGGGCTGCCGGTACTGGCAAAATACACAAGCCGCAAAACCACCCATGCTATTTCGCTGGCAATTGGCGGACTTGGATTGTTATCGTTCTGGATTGTAACTAATCCTTACCTGTTGCTGCTTTCAATGGTGGCTGTGGGTGTTGCCTGGGCCAGCATTTTATCGATGCCCTATGCCATTTTAACCGGTTCATTGCCGGCTAAAAAAATGGGTGTTTACATGGGTATTTTCAACTACTTCATTGTAATTCCCCAAATTCTTGCAGCCAGTATTCTGGGTTTTTTAATGAGGCGTTTTTTCGACAGCGATGCTATCTGGGCGCTTGTTGCCGGCGGAATTTCAATGTTAATTGCAGCGGTAACCGTGGTTTTTGTGAACGATGTCGATAGTCCGAATGAGTAAAATAATTATAAAATGAAGGATTATATAAATTATAACGAATGGCTGATAGTCGAAAAAGGTTTCGACCCTGGTTTAAACCGCGTTTCCGAAAGTATTTTCAGTATCGGAAACGGGAAGATGGGGCAACGTGCCAATTTCGAAGAGAAATATTCAGGCGATTCCTTACGCGGTTCGTATGTGGCGGGAATTTATTATCCCGACAAAACACGCGTTGGATGGTGGAAAAACGGGTACCCTGAGTATTTTGCCAAAATCATTAATTCTACCAACTGGATTGGGATTAATTTCAATATCAATGGAATAGAACTCGATCTGGCAAAAGCAAAAATTCTCGCTTTCACCCGCATCCTGAACATGCAACACGGGCTGTTAATCAGGACTTTTATTGCCGAATTAGAGAATGGGAACCGGGTTGAAGTGAATGCACAGCGATTTGTTAGTATCGATCACACAGCCATCGGGGTTTTGCGCTATTCCATAAAAGCACTGAATTTTTCAGGTGAAATTAAAATTACACCCTATCTCGATGGCGATGTTTTTAACGAAGATTCAAATTATAACGAAAAATTCTGGATCGAAACCGAAAAGAAAATTGATGGCCGGAAAGGCTTTCTCACCCTCGAAACCCTGAAAACAAAATTCAGGATTTGTACCGGGATGAACTTCAGAATACTGAAAAACGGCGTGGAAGCTGATTCGCAGGTTATCAGTTCAGAAAAGGAAAAATATATTGAAGCCACACAAAATGTTATGGTCAATGAAGACGATATTCTGACCATCGAAAAATACACGGCCACAGTTACTTCGCTCGACTATCCTGTTGAAAAGCTGAATACCGAAACTTTGAAATGGGTGGATTTGGCTGTGAAAACAGGATTCGATTTACTTTTCGAAAATCATAAAAACTGCTGGCTCAGAAAATGGGAAACCAGCGATATTATTATCGAAGGCGATGTGGCCGCCCAACAGGGAATCCGGTACAATATTTTCCAGTTAAACCAAACTTACACCGGCGAAGACGAACGACTGAATATCGGGCCGAAAGGTTTTACCGGCGAAAAATACGGAGGCGTTACCTACTGGGACACAGAAGCCTACTGTCTTCCGTTTTATTTGAGTACCTCAACTCAGGATGTTGCCAAAAAACTGTTGATTTACCGTCACCGGCATTTGACAAAGGCCATCGAAAATGCGCAGAAACTGGGTTTTGAAAATGGCGCTGCACTTTACCCGATGGTAACCATTAACGGCGAAGAGTGTCACAACGAATGGGAAATCACTTTCGAGGAAATTCACCGGAATGGCGCCATTGCGTATGCCATTTATAATTATGTGAATTACACCGGCGATAAGGAATATTTGGCACCTTACGGGTTCGAAGTGCTGCTCGGAATCAGCCGTTTCTGGAGCCAGCGGGTTAACTGGTCGGAGGATAAACAGAAATATGTGATGCTGGGAGTTACCGGCCCCAACGAATACGAAAACAACGTGAATAACAACTTCCATACAAGTTACATGGCTGTGTGGACTTTAAAATACACGCTCGAAGTTGTTGAATATCTGCAGAAAGAGTATCCGTATTTGTACAACGAGCTCATTTCAAAATGGAAATTCAATGCCATAAAGGAAACATCACGCTGGAAAGACATTATTGAAAAAATGTACTTCCCGTTTGATGAAAAAAGGCAGATTTACCTGCAGCAGGATGGTTTTCTGGACAAAGAAATTATACCTGTTTCAGAGCTGCCAGCCAGCCAGCGGCCTATTAACCAGAAATGGTCGTGGGACAGAATCCTGCGTTCGTGCTACATCAAACAGGCCGACACTTTGCAAAGTATGTTCTGGTTCGAAAACAATTTTACAACCGAAGAGCTGAAACGTCATTTCGATTTTTACGAACCCATCACGGTGCACGAATCATCGCTTTCGCCTTGTGTTCATGCAATTCTGGCGGCAAAGATCGGTTACGTGGAAAAATCATACGAAATGTACCTCCGTACTTCGCGCCTCGATCTTGACGATTACAACAACGACACTGAAGATGGCCTGCACATTACCAGCATGGGCGGTACCTGGATGTCGTTTGTAATGGGTTTCGGCGGGCTGCGTGCCGGAAACAACCAGCTTGTGCTCAACCCGTTTTTACCCGGCAAATGGAAATCGTACCAGTTCAGGGTTAATTATCGCGGAGCACATTTGATTCTGAAAAAGGAAAAGGATAAACTGACAATCGTGAATGATTCGTCCATCTCTGTTCCATTGCTGGTTTGGGGAAAACAAGTAACACTCGAAGGCAACAGTTCAAAAGAATTTTTAAAATAAATCAATGAAAAAGTCACTTCTTATAATCGTATCAGCTTTATTTTGGCTGAATGTTTCGGCACAACAACCCGACCGGGTGGAACCGCCATTCTGGTGGGCAGGCATGAAATCTGCGTACTTGCAACTGATGGTACATGGTGAGAAAATTGCATCAGCCGATGTAAAAATCAATTACCCGGGGGTTGAAGTGGTTTCGGTTACCAAAGTTGAAAACCCGAATTATTTGTTCGTTGATCTCAAATTAGATCAAAATGTTCAGCCCGGAAAGTTCGAAATCCTGTTTTCCACATCCGGAAAAGTAACCGGGAAATATCAGTATGAATTAAAACAAAGGGAGAAAGGTTCAGCCGAAAGAGCCGGTTTTGGTGGCTCAGATGTGATTTACCTGGTTACTCCCGACCGCTTTGTTAACGGAAATCCCGCGAACGACCAGGTGGCCGGAATGAAGGAAAAACCAAATCGGGCCGACAAAGACGGCCGTCATGGCGGCGATATCCGCGGAATTATCAATTCGCTTGATTATCTGCAAAAAATGGGTTTTACGGCTGTTTGGCTGAATCCGGTTCTGGAAAATAATATGACCCAGGTTTCGTACCACGGTTATTCCACCACCGATTTTTACAAAGTTGATCCGCGGTACGGTTCAAACGAAGAATACCTCGAATTGAACGCAGAACTCGACAAACGCGGCATGAAACTGATTATGGACATGATTTTTAACCACTGCGGCTCTGAACACTGGTGGATGAACGACATGCCCATGAAGGACTGGATAAATAATTATCCTGAATATAAAATTACTACTCACCGGCGCACGGTAAACCAGGACCCGAATGCTTCGGAAGCCGATCGCCATGAAATGACCGGCGGCTGGTTTGTACCTACCATGCCCGACCTGAACCAGCGAAACCCGTTTATGGCAAAATACCTGATCCAGAACAGCATCTGGTGGATTGAATACGCCGGGCTCGAAGGAATCAGGCAGGACACCTGGCCGTATCCCGATAAAAACATGATGGCGGAATGGACAAAAAAAGTACTCGAAGAATACCCGCATTTCAATATTGTGGGTGAGGAATGGAGCCTGAACCCGGCCATCGTTTCATATTGGCAGAGGGGAAAAGTAAATGACGATGGTTATCATTGCAATTTGCCCAGCCTCATGGACTTTCCACTGCAAAACAGCGTGAGCAATGGTTTGCGGAATACCGAAAACTGGGATAACGGGTTGATCCAGATTTACGAATCGCTGGCCAACGATTTTTTATACCCCGATGCTGCCAACCTGGTGATTTTTCCTGATAACCATGATATGTCGAGGTTTTATGTGCAGGTGGGCGAAAACCCGGACCTGTTGAAAATGGGACTGGCATTTTTCCTGACCACCCGCGGTGTTCCGCAAATTTATTATGGCACCGAAATTATGATGCGACACGAAGGCAATGAACATGGAAACATCAGGGCCGACTTCCCGGGTGGATGGGTTGGCGATGCCGTGAATGCATTTACCGGAAAAGGACTTACCGACGGGCAGAAAGACATGCAAAAATATATTTCCACCATTCTGAACTGGCGGAAAAACTGCCAGGTGATTCACCACGGAAAACTCATGCATTTTGTGCCGCAGGATGGTATTTATGTTTATTTCCGTTACAACGAAAATGAATCGGTGATGGTGGTGCTGAATAAAAATCAGGAAATGAAAAACATCGATACTTCCCGCTTTCACGAAAGGATTTCGGGTTATAAAACCGGGAAAGAAATTATTTCAGGGAAGCAATTGTCGGATATATCAAAAATTACAGTACCTGCCCGTTCGGCAGTGATTGTTGAATTGGGTAAATAAAACTGAATCCGGATAACGCAGATGAAACAGGAAGTTTCTGTTTTATCTGCGTTATTCATTTTAACCTGCACCATTTAAATAAAATGATAAAAAAGATCGCATTTGTACTATTAGTCTCCGGGCTATTCTCCTGCCAGCCGGCAAATAAACAAACTGATGTTCCGTCAAAAAATACAACGCAAGGGAAACTGGTGGTTTACCAGGTTTTTACGCGCTTATTCGGGAATACAAATACCACCAATAAACCCTGGGGAACCATCGAAGAAAACGGGGTGGGCAAATTCAACGATTTTACCGGCCGGGCGCTCGATGAAATCAAATCGATGGGGGTGACGCACATCTGGTACACCGGGGTTCCGCACCACGATGTAATCCGCGATTATACAGCTTTTGGCATTTCGAACGACGATCCGGATGTGGTAAAAGGACGCGCCGGTTCGCCTTATGCCGTGAAAGATTATTACAACGTGAACCCTGATCTGGCAACAGACCCTGCCAAACGCATGGAAGAATTTGAAGCACTGGTGGAACGCACCCAT
>JAJUGS010000374.1 GCA_029265875.1 Prolixibacteraceae bacterium | reverse complement strand
TGTCATTCCGAGCAAAGCGAGGAATCTCATCAAAGTTTACCGGACTGTAGTGGATTTTAATAAATGAAGTATTCCTTCATTAATTAAATTTTATCTTTGCCGTCAATATTTTAAGCTATGAACAGAATTGGCGAAAGAATCAAGAAGCGGAGAGAACAGTTTAAAATGCAGCTTAACGAGTTGGCCGAGAAAGTAGGCATCAGTCCGAGTGCGCTCTCCCAAATAGAAAAGGCCAAATCATTTCCATCCATTATCACCCTGAAAACCATTGCTGAAAATCTTCATACAACTGTAGGTGAGCTAATTGGCGAAAACGAATCGCTGGCCAACAATCCGGTTGTGTATAAAACCGATATTAAGTTTATTCATCAAAATAAATCAGGAACCCTGTTTTATCTGCTTTCGAACCACGATGCCAATAAACTGATGGATACTTATCTTGTCAGGTTTTCAAAGGCTTCGGCCATCGATGGTTTCTTTATCAGCGCTTTCGGGCAGGTTTTTTCTTATGTTCTTTCGGGCGAAATCCGGTTCGACCTGGATGGGAAAAGCTATGTTTTAAAACCCGGCGACAATATTTATTTTAATGCAAAATTGCAGTTTAATGCCATTAATTTCAGCGATGGTATCAGCGAAATTCTTTGGGTACAATCTCCGTTGGCGTTAATTAATACTTAACAAATGAAGTAATACTTTATCTGGTAATCAAAAAGGGTTATCTTTGCCATTGTTATGAATCAGAAAATGGCAAAATACCACACTTTGTTACCGGTAAAAAACAGGATTATTGCTGATTCGTCAGTTAATATCCTGTTTTTAGCGGATGTAAATTTTGATCAGATTGCAAACCGTGCTGCGAATAAAGGGAAGTGGTATTTTCCGTTTTCCGTTTTCTTATCAGAAACTTTCAATACAAACATGATTGGTCTGCAAAACGGTTTTCGGCATCTTGCTGTCGTTTTAAACGATTTTTCGAAAAAACCTCGAATTATTTCCGGCGCTTCTGTTGCAAGGAGAAGAAAAGAAATGACTGAAGATGAAAAAAATGGGTCAAAACCAAAGGCACCCTGCGAACGCAGGTAAACAGCATTAAATGTATTTAGCATACGGAGTTAATAACGCAAAAATCAATTTTATCATGGACAATTTGTTAACAGTATTAAAACAGAAGAATATTAACCTGCCCGGTAATATTTCGGAATTGTTAAAGGGGTGTAAAAGTTATACGGTTTTTAATACGAATGAAGAACTGGCCGACGCATCAACCAATGGAAAAAACAATGCTGAATATGAAGTAGCTTATGATATTCCCGGTAAAGGACGCTATGTTGAAGCCATCGTACAACGGGTAAAAAATGGTATTTCGGCCAACTACACCGAAGCTTACATGCGCCGGAGAGACCCGGGAACCATGGTAATTGCCGATGATAAACCAACCGATAAAAAGCGTTTTGCTGAAAAATATGGTTACGAATTCTCCGCTTTGCAGGCCGAAACCTTTGACTGGCTCAGCAAGCAGGATCTGGCTGTTTTCTTTTATTTTGCCGGAAGGGAGGGTATCGGTTCACTGGGAATTGCCATTGCCCCTGCCAACGCGGCTTTCTTTGCTTTGGGCCTTTCGATGTTGCAGGAAATGGTGGCTGTTGATGAACTGAAAGAAAATGCCGAACTGAAGTCTGTGATTTTTGTGGCACCGGTTTTCAGACACACCCATTTTAACGGAAAACAGGTGGTGGTGCACAACCGTACCGATCAGATCCATGAACTTTATTCGTATAATTTATACCCGGGCCCGAGTGCCAAAAAGGGCCTTTATGGTGTAATGCTCACCCAGGCTGAAAAGGAAGACTGGATTATTGCGCATTGTTCTGCCGTTCAATCCATCAGTCCGTATGACAATTTAACGACTTTTATGCACGAAGGTGCCAGCGGCGGCGGTAAAAGCGAGATGCACCAGCACATTATCAGGGAGCCTGACGGCCGGGTACTTTTAGGCCGCAATAAGCTTACGGGCGAGGAGCGGTTTATTACCATACCCCGTTTTTGTACTTTTAATTCGGTGGCCGACGACATGGCTTTCTGCCACCCTTCGGTACAGAAAAAAGATGGAAAACTCAGGATTATCGATGCTGAAAATGCCTGGTTTATCAGGGTTGACAGTGTGAAACAATATGGCGACGATCCGTTTCTGGAGAAAAACACCATCAACCCGAAATCGCCGCTGTTATTTCTGAATATTGAAACCCAACCGGGTTCCACCGCATTAATCTGGAATCACATTCTGGATGAACCCGGAAAACCCTGTCCAAACCCGAGGGTGATTTTACCCCGGAAATCGGTACCCAATGTGGTGACCCGGCCTGTTTCGGTTGACATCCGAAGTTTTGGGATACGCACGCCCGTTTGTACCAGAGAAAATCCGTCGTATGGAATAATCGGGTTATTTCATGTTCTGCCGCCTGCCTTGGCGTGGTTGTGGAGATTGGTCGCTCCCCGCGGGCACAACAATCCGAGCATTGTCAGTACAGGTGGTATGGAAAGTGAAGGTGTTGGTTCTTACTGGCCTTTTGCCACCGGGAAACGGGTTCCTCACGCCAATATGCTGCTGAAACAAATCATCGATACACCCAGAACCACTTTTACTTTGGTCCCCA
>JAJUGS010000199.1 GCA_029265875.1 Prolixibacteraceae bacterium | reverse complement strand
GTAATTTCTGATAACAAAACGCTCTTTACATCTGCTGATTTTGGCAAAACCTGGAAAAAGGTGGAAGTAAAACTGAACGCCACGCAATTGGAAATGTTTCCTGCAAATACAGTCAACAACCAGAAAATACCACTGCATAAATTTATGATGGACTTGCACACGGGCAAAGCTTTTTTTGGAAAAGCTTACGAGGCAATCTGGATGGTTTTGGTGGGTTTGAGTATCACACTGCTTTCGTTTACTGGTGTCCTGATGTGGGTGAAACGAAAAAGGCAAATGCGCAAATACCGGAATCAGAATTCTTTTTAAATATTTCCACAATTCTTTAATTACTGAATTACTGAATTTTAAAAGTAGTGTTTCGGGGTGAATGAAATATTATCATACAAGAATTAATCAACAGGCATTTATTTAATTTTGCCTGGTTTTTTAATCTGAAAACAGATTAAACCTTTGGTGAATTCGTTATACTAATACTTTTGTAATTGAAAGCTTATTAAGTTTTGATAATATGAAGATTGCCTTGTGTTTTCTGCTGTCAGGTATTTTGCTTCAATACATTTTTGTTCCAGTTGCCGATGCTCAAATCGCTTTACAACGGGTCCGCATTTTTGATGGCAATGTTGGCACCGACAAAGTCATTCTGGTTGAAGAAAGCAAAAGCGAGGATAAACTGAAAGGATATTTCGTGTTAAACCGCGGCAAATCGGTGGAGGAAGTGCACCCGTTTTCGGTTGATTTGTCGGGCCGGAAACCATTTTTTCAGTCCGACCTGTATGTCGGACCTGTCAATTCTTCGATGAATGATTCAATGCAGTGGAACGGGAAACTGAAACTGATGAACAAAAAGAAAAAGTTTCTCTTCTTTCGTCCGAAAGCAGACTTTGCACTCAGCCTTCGGCCTGAGGTAAGCGCCAGGCCCTCTGAAAGATACCAAAATGAATTTTTCAACAATATTGAAGTAAAAAGTAACATCATTTACGGAAAGGCAAATGGCTACTGGACCAGCTCGCCTTATTCCAACGACCCGTATGTGGTGACTTTGGGCAAGGGTTTAATAAAAACTTTTAAAGACGACCAACTGCTTGATTTAAAGATGGATTTGTATTTTTCGCGTACCGATTCGCTCAAAAAAAAGCCGGTGGTGATGTTGATTCATGGAGGCGCGTTTTACATTGGCAGCAAGGAATCGGCGTGTGAGCAGGCACTGGCTTATGCACTGGCAAAACGTGGTTATTTTGTTGCTTCCATCGATTACAGGCTGGGGTTCAAACCTACAGCAACCGAAATCGAAATGAGCGCCTACCGCGCCATTCAGGATGCACACGCAGCTTTGCGTTTTCTGGCGCACCATTCGCCAGGAATCGGCCTTGACCCGAACCAGGTGTATGTGGGCGGAACCAGTGCCGGGGCTGTGGCTTCGCTCAACGTGGCTTTTATGGATAACGACGAAAGGCCTGCCCGTATTCTGGAAGCCGAAAAAAAAGGTGCTGTCGGGAAAATTGAAGAATCGGGAAACCGTTACACCGAAACTTTTAAAATAAAGGGAGTTGCCAATATGTGGGGCGCGGTATCGGACCTGAATATTATTGATGCTGACGAAAAAATTCCGGTTTTGTCCATTCACGGAACCGATGACGTGGTGGTGCCGTTTGAATACGATTTTCCGTTTCGCAATTCGCTGATGCTGAACCGGGTGATTATGGATAAAATGTATGGCTCAAAGCCCATTCACGACAGGCTGAATATTCTGGGCATAAAAAACAAGCTGGTGGCGCTGCCGGGCAAAGGCCACGAACCCGAACTGGAAACCTTCAATACGCTGAATACTTACATCGACACGCTGATTTTCCATACATCGGAGTTTTTTTATGAGCAGACAGCACCCTCTGTTTTTCTGCCAGCCAGCCAGCTTTCGGTAAAAGCAGAATCGCCATTAAAAAACATGTACTACGAAGTGACAAACGGAAATGTGGTGGAAATTCAGGCTGAAGGCGGTGTAAAAGCCAGCAGCAATCCGGCTGATGCAACGATAATCTGGTTCGACAAAGCCAATGCACGAAAAGTAAAAATACTCTCCTCCAACCAGTTTGATGCCTGGAGTTTAAAGGAGTTCCCGGTGGAGGTGGTGAAGTAATTTGCAACTCATAAAATTCTAAATCAAATCCGAAAGATTTTTGTAATTAACCAGTTTGTTTTCATTGACAACTGACTCAGTTTGTCCTGCATAACAAATTAATGTGTTTTTAATTTTTCCTGGTAAAAGATTTTTGATGTAGTTTAATCCCTTCTGAAAAGTTTTGTCAAATGTTTCTGATGATTTGATTTCTATTGCATCAATCGAAATACCGTTATCCAGCAGTAAATCAACTTCATTCTGATTTGAATCTCTGTAAAAGTACATTTGATAGTTTTTAAACGAGTTATATTTCTTCTTAAGCACTTCCAAAACAACCAGGTTTTCAAAAAGTGCCCCGCGTAAAGGATGCACAGGAATTTGTTCAACGCTGTTAATACCGGCCAGATATGCAGCCAATCCCGTGTCATAAAAATATATTTTCGGAGATTTTATAAGTCGTTTATTAATGTTGGTGTGGTACGGCTGAAGCAGATAAACGATGTAGGATGCTTCAAGAATAGAAAGCCATGATTGAATGGTTGGAACACTTACTCCAACTTCATTGGCAAGATTGCCGGCAACAAAAATCTGCCCTGTTCTTCCGGCACATAAGCGAACAAAAAGTTCGAACAGGTGTAAATCTTTAACATTTAGCAATTCCCTTAAATCACGTTCAATATATGTATGCAGATAACTGCTATAATACCGTGAAGGATTCATTGGGGGTGTATCATATAACCTTGGATATAATCCTTTATATATCAACTCATTGGCTGATAAACCGGCAGATATAATCTGGATTTCCTTAATTGTTAATGGCAGTAATTTCATAATTGCAGTTCTTCCGGCTAACGACTGCGATATTTTTTGGGTAAGTTCAAATTGCTGACTACCTGAAAGTAAAAAATAACCGGGTTTCTGAAGTTGGTCAACAATGCCCTGGATGTATGAAACTAATTCCGGAACCCGTTGAATTTCATCAATTATCATTCCCGTTTCAGATTGATTTAGAAATGCACGCGGGTCAGCAACAGCCATTTGCCTGATGTCCGGGTCTTCCAGTGAAAAATATTTTTTATCAGGGAAAATATGTTTTAATAACGTTGTTTTTCCCGATTGTCTTGGTCCGGTAATAGTGATCACCGGAAATACGCTGCACAATTCAGCAAGTTCATAATATGCTTCCCGTGAAATAAACATCTTTATGAAAATTTAAAATTACAGTTTAAAGTTACATAGAATTAATGATAAAATGACTTTATTTTATGTAATTTTAAAGTTATACTTTAAATATGCATAGATTTTTCGTCTCATGCACATTAAAATCCTACACATTATTCCTGTTTCTGAAAAACGAAGGTGTTACTCCTTCTTTCTTTTTAAACAAACTGCTGAAATGAAAAATGGATTGAAAACCCAGTTCGTAGCTGATTTCCTTTATGCTTTTATCGGTTGAAATCAGCAACTCTTTTGCCCGTGTCAGCCGCAATTGTAAATGGTACTGTCCCGGCGACATCCCTGTGTATTTCCGGAACATTTTTCTGAAAAACGAATAGCTCACGTTGTATTTTTGCGCCAGTTCTTCAAAATAGAGTTCGCTTCCCATATTTTGCTTCATCGCAAACCGCGCTGCTTCAATCACTTGCGCAATGGGTTTTCCCGAAAATCCCTTTTGTTTTTCAAACGAAACAATATATCCCAGCAGTTTAATCACCATTCCCGAAGCAATTTGCTGGTAGCCGGGCTGCTCTTTCTGAACAAGGTCAAAAATCTTAATATAAGTGTCCAGAATTTCCTCTTTGATGCCAAAATGATACACGGGTTCTTTGGCTGAAAAACGGGGAGAAACAATCAGCTCACGCGCCAGTTTGCCATCGAACCCAATGTAATTTTCAGTCCAGCCGGTTTTGAAATTGGGCTTGTAGCGGTGCCAGGTCCCCGGAAAAGTGATAAAAATACTTCCCTGTTTCAGCGGGAATGTTCCAAAGCTGTTTTCAAGTATTCCGCTGCCTTCGCTGATAAAGTTGATTTGAAATTCATTCAGAATTCTTCCATCTTCCCAGTTAAAAAAGTATTCCGACGGATGTTCCTGCGAAGGATAATTGTACCCGGCAGTAATATTGGCCGACCCCGCCACTTTCAGGTACAGGCCCCACTGCTGGTCGTCGTCGCTGACGGTAAGATATTTGAATTCGCTGTGTTTCATAATCCGGGTCAAAAAATATAAATTTTATGTCATTTATTATATTGTTTTCACTGATTAGTAATTCTAAATTTGTTTTTCGGGCAAAATGCCTGTTTTTGAACTGAACCAAAAAAATTAAAAAACTGTATGAATGTAATTCTTGGAATCTTGTTTCATTCGCTGGGTGGCGGAGCTTCCGGCAGTTGGTACATGCCTTACAACTGGGTAAAAAAATGGCGCTGGGAAATTTATTGGATTACCGGTGGTATTTTTTCGTGGCTAATCATGCCGTTTCTGGCAGTAATTCTTACAATTCCCAACTGGCAGGAAATTATCCACGCATCGGGTGGCAGCGTTATCCGCAATACCTACATCATGGGTTTACTTTGGGGAATTGGCGGACTTACTTACGGTCTGGCGATCCGCTACCTGGGCATGTCGCTGGGAAATTCGGTTTTACTGGGAATCACCTCTGTTGTTGGTTCTCTTGGATTGCCCGTTCTGCGCGATATTCCGGGAGTTGCTGAAATCATTCCGGGCGGGCTTGCCTTTACCGACCTGTTTGGCAGCACCGGTGGTCGTATTGTTTTGCTGGGTATCGCCATTTTATTGGCAGGGATTATTCTCAGCGGTCGCGCCGGTATCAGAAAAGACAAGGATTTAGGACATGTAAAAGAAGGTGTGAACACAGAATTCAACCTGTCGAAAGGGCTATTGATTGCCATTATTTCAGGTGTTTTGAGTGCTTTTTTCAGTTTTGGTATCGATGCCGGAAAAGAAATGGCTGCCACTGCCAGAGCACTGGCGGTTGAACAGAACTACCCGTTTCTGACACAGGAAGGCACAGGATTTAAATACCTTTTCGAAAACAATATCATCTTTTTTGTGATACTCTGGGGTGGATTGACCACCAATGTAATCTGGACAACCGCGCTGATTCTGAAAAACAAAACCGGCGGCGATTTTACCGATAAAAAAGCACCGCTGCTGCGCAATTACCTGTTTTGTGCATTGGCCGGTACAACCTGGTTTCTGCAATTCTTTTTCTACGGAATGGGCGAAACAAAAATCGGTAACGGCGCCAGTTCGTGGACGTTGCACATGGCAACCATCATTCTCACCGCCAATTTGTGGGGCTTCTACCGCAAGGAATGGAAAGGTGTTTCAAAGAAAACTTACAACATAATTCTACTCGGAATCGGTGCTATTCTGTTGTCGGTTATTGTAATCGGAATTGCCAAATGGCTGTATCCGGAGTTGAATGCGTTGGGATAGGAGAAAGACCGAGGTCCGAAGTCGGAAGACCGAAGACGGAGGTAGGTTGATACTGGATACTGGATACTTGATAATGTACCAGGTACTCAATACTAAATACTCAAATCTCAAAATCTGAAAAATGAAAAGAGTAGCTTTTAAAATGCACCTGAACGACGGTCAGAAAGCCGAATACATCAAACGGCACAACGAAATCTGGCCCGAACTGAAAGCGCTGCTGAAAGAAGCCGGAATCAGCGAATATTCCATCTTCCTCGACGAAGAGACCAATACACTTTTTGCTTTTCAGAAAGTAAGCGGAGCGGGTGGTTCGCAGGATTTGGGACAAACTGAAATCGTTCAGCTCTGGTGGAAATTTATGGCCGATATTATGAAAACAAATCCTGATAATTCGCCGGTTACAAAAGAGTTAGAAGAGGTTTTTTATATGGAATAATTTATTGTGCAACTCATATTTTAACCACATAGAATCATAGGGCACATAGTTTTATAAAGTGAATTTTCAGGAATCTATGTGAACTATGTGGCTATGTGGTCAATATGTAATTTTAGATAACTTAAATCAATTAAAATAATCAACATGAAACAAAATCGAATTTGGGTAAAGCTATTTACCATCGTCATTTTAATCAGCAGTTTTGCTGTTGCAAACGCAGCCACCACTGTCACGGGGCTCCTTTGCGAGTACCACGAAAACCCAATCGGTATCGACGTGCAGAAACCGAGGCTGAGTTGGAAAATTAATGCCACCGAAAACAACATTCTGCAAATTGCTTACGAAATCAAAGTAACAGAGCAACCCGGCAAAGGGAAAACTATCTGGAATTCGGGGAAAGTCAATTCAGGCCAATCGGTAAATGTTGAATACGGCGGGCCTGCATTAAAACCGATGCAGCGTGTTTACTGGCAGGTGCGCGTTTGGGACAACAATGCCAAAACTTCGGCCTGGAGTAAGCCTGCATTCTGGGAAATGGGAATCACCGAACAACCGCTTTGGAAAGCCAATTGGATAACCCTGGAAAATGAAACAACCCTGGAAGGCTCAAAACCCGCGCAATTTCTGAGAAAAGATTTTTCAGTTACCGATAAAATAAAATCGGCCAGGGTTTATGTTTCTGCGTTGGGTTTATACGAATTATACCTTAACGGCAAAAAAGTAAGCAACGATTTGTTTACGCCCGGGTGGACTGCTTACAGGCATCGCATTCAGTATCAGACGTATGATGTTACTTCGATGCTGAACGCAAGTGTAAATACCGTTGGCGCTATTTTGGGCGATGGCTGGTATCGTGGTAATATAGGGTTCAGCAAACAGCGCAATTATTATGGAAACAAAACTGCGTTGATTGCTCAGATTCATATCGTTTACAATAGCGGCAAAGAAGAATGGGTGGTTACCGACAACTCGTGGAAAGCAACCACCGGGCCTATTATTGCTTCCGATATTTATAATGGCGAAACTTACGATGCGCGCAAGGAAATGAATGGTTGGAATACTCCCGGTTTTAACGACAGTCAGTGGGGCAAAACAGCCGTTCTGGATTATTCAAAACAGCTTTTGGTGGCACCGCAGGGTGTTCCGGTTCAGGCAATTGAAGAAATAAAGCCACTTAAAATATTTACGACTCCCAAAGGTGAAACAGTGTACGACCTTGGACAAAATATGGTGGGTTGGGTCCGACTGAAAGTAAACGGAAAAGCCGGTGATGAAGTCACCCTTCAGTTTGCCGAGGTTTTGGATAAAGAAGGCAATTTTTACACTGCCAACCTGCGTGCTGCAAAGGCGACTGACAAATACATCCTGAAAGGCGGAGGAGAAGAAATTTATGAACCCCGTTTTACATTTCATGGTTTCAGGTTTGTAAAAATCGAAGGATTTCCGGGAAAACCGGCGCTGGATAATATTACGGGCGTGGTAATTCATTCGGCCATGAAACCAACCGGAACTTTTGTGTGCTCCGAACCGCTGATTAACCAGTTGCAGAAAAATATTCAGTGGGGACAAAAAGGCAATTTCCTCGATGTTCCGACCGATTGTCCGCAGCGCGACGAACGTTTGGGTTGGACCGGCGACGCACAGGTTTTCAGTCCCACTGCCGCCTTCAATTTCGATGTTTCGGCGTTTTATACCAAATGGTTGCGCGATCTGGCTGCCGACCAGCTGCCCAACGGCTTGGTTCCTCATGTAATTCCTGATGTACTGAATGGTGGTGGCGGAGCTACCGGTTGGGCCGATGCAGCTCTCGTTGTTCCGTGGAACACCTACCTGGCTTATGGCGATAAACGAATTCTGGAAGTACAGTACCCC
>JAJUGS010000283.1 GCA_029265875.1 Prolixibacteraceae bacterium | reverse complement strand
TGATGAAAGAAAGCCTTACGGAAGTTTTGGAAACGGATCGGCTATGCGCGTGTCACCAGTGGGTTGGTTTTTCAGTTCACTGGAAGAAACTTTACGGGTGGCAGCAATAACCGCTGATATAACACACAATCACCCTGAAGGTATCAAAGGTGCACAGGCTACCGCCGCCGCCATTTACCTTGCCCGCACCGGAAAAGATAAATCGGCCATAAGGGAGTACATTCAACAACAATTTGGGTACAACCTGCTACAAACCTGTGATGAAATACGTCCTGATTATCGGATGGATGAAACATGTCAGGGAACGGTTCCACAGGCCATCATTGCCTTTCTGGAAAGCACAGATTTCGAAGATGCCATCCGAAATGCCATTTCGCTGGGTGGCGATGCCGATACATTGACTTGTATTACCGGTTCAATTGCCGAAGCCTATTATGGATTAACAGGAGAAGATGAGATCGTTACAATGGCAATGAGTTATTTAACGAAAGATTTGGCAACAGTGGTGACAAATTTTAAATCAATGCTTTATGAATAATGTTCCTTTCCCAAGTGCTTACTGGGTAGTTCCAGATAAATTAATGGCTGGTGGATTTCCAGGATCAACAGACGAACAGGCAAGAAAAATGAAACTGAATGGTTTAATTAAGATTGGAATTAAAGCAGTGGTCAATCTCATGGAAGAAAAAGAGCGAAACTATCAGGGACAATTTTTTGACAACTATGCCCCAGCGCTTGAAATGAGTGGAGTTGAAACGAAAAGATTCCCCATAAAAGATTTATCAGTTCCATCTGTTCAACTAATGACTGCAATACTTGATTCCATTGATGAATTCCATAGGCAAGGAAAGATTGTTTACATTCATTGCTGGGGTGGAGTTGGTAGAACTGGTACTGTTATTGGATGTTACCTGATTAGACATAGGCTAGCCAACAGTTCTAATATTTTTGATATGATTAAAAACTTAAAGAAATCAACAAGTATAGCAGAGCGTCAATCTCCGGAAACTAATGAACAAAGACTATTTGTAATGAACTGGAAATAAGTTTTATCATTAAATCGTTATTATGTTACTTCTTTATTGACAAATGCTTTCTCTGACTTTCGAAAAATATTTTGCCGGTATATAATATAAAAACGCCACCTGGCCTCTTGCCTTATCCCCCCCTTGAACATCATATAGAATAAAACATTTTTTAATAGGCCAACATGAAAAATTTTAGGCGTTTAAGACAAAAATGATTATAGTTAGATTTAAATATAAGATTTAGAAATCTTTTAATGGATTTTCGACTTTCTTTTTTGTTGAAGATATTACTCTTAAATATCATTATGCTTTCAATTAAAAACATTTAATTTCATAAATACACAAGCCAAAAAACAGGGATATTTAAGTAGAGTTGTGCAAAATTCGTGCAAATACAAAAAAAATAAATCGCAACTGATTGATATTCAGATGCGATTTTAATTTTAAGTGACCCCACCGGGATTCGAACCCAGATCGAAAGAACCGGAATCTTTTATTCTATCCATTGAACTATGGGGCCGGTTTTTGTGCTGCAAAAATATAAAAATTCCGGTTATATAAACTGAACATATTTCAACATCCTGTTTTTTGAATGTTAATAAAAAGAAAGCGCGATGGAATGGCAAGCGGAGCATAATGGATAAATTTGCCGGTGAATACTGAAAAAACAAATGGAAGAATTGGTGAATCAAATAGTTTCGTGGTTTAATGCATACTATGGTTCGTTTGAAAATTTAGATCAATCGCAACAGATTAATTTCGGAATCAAAAAAAATCATTCCGAAAGAGTAGCCTCGCTGTGTATGAATTTGGCTGAAAAAATGAAGTGGACACCTGCTGATGCTGATCTTGCCTATCTGACAGGTTTGCTCCACGATGTGGGAAGATTCCGGCAATTATTTGAATTCAATACATTTAATGATGAAAAATCGGTTGATCATGCAGATTTGGGTGTGAAAGTTTTAACAGAAGAAGGAGTCCTGAAATGGTTGGATGATGAACCAGGTGAAATAATTATCCAGTCGATACAAAATCATAACAAACTTGCTGTAAATTCTGCCGTTAAAGGAAAACAATTATTCTTCGCCAAGTTGCTTCGCGATGCTGATAAAATTGATATTTTGAAAGTACTTTCTGAATATTACAATAATAAAAACGGAAAACAGAATCATACACTTACATGGGAACTCCCCAAAAATCCGGAGATCTCTAAGAATGTGTTAAAAGACATTCTATCAGGTAAAATGGTCAGTAAAAAAAATGTTGTTACCGAAAATGACGTTAAAATCATGCAGCTCTCATGGGTTTATGATTTAAACTACAGGCCTTCTTTTGAACATCTTGCCAAATGCAGATATCTGGAAGCTATTTATAATACCTTGCCAAAAAACGATGTTGTGATAGATGTTTACCGAAAAGTAAAGGTTTTTGTCGATAACCGAATACTCAATTAAGAAACGCCTGATATAATCAGTAATGAAAAACCGGTTAGTTTGTTTATGCAATCTGGTGGATGAAAAAGAGATTGTTTCATTTTTGGAGCGAGGGGCGAAATCAACATCCGATATACAGCGTTTAACCCGGGCTGGTACTTCGTGTGGAAGGTGTTTGCCAGAAATTGATGAAATTGTAGCCAGCCATCAAACTAAAAAGCCCAAAGACCAGCAGCAAAAACTGGACTTTGGGCTTTAGCCTCTTTTATCTTCTTAAAAATATCTCGGCGATGCGAACATTTCCTTCAGGAAGCGCATTTCGTAGGATACCATAATTTCATGAGTTCCATTATTGAAATCCTGCAGTGGTGTTACAGTGTAATCAAACGAATATCCAATGCGTAATTTTTTGTCAATGATCCACTGAGCAATTAATCCGAAAGAGTCACCTGTACGGTACATGGCTCCCAACCAGAATCTCTCTTTAATGAGGAAATTGGCTGTAAGGTCCAGTTCAACCGGTACACCCGTTTCTCCGGTAAAGGAAGCTTTGGTAAGCATTGTTGGTTTGAATTTCAGGTTTTCGCCCATGTTAAATACCAAACCTCCCATCAGAAAATAATGTCTTAATTCGCCATTCTGTGAGAATGTAGTGGCAGCGTCGCTTTCAAAGTCATGATTCAGAATTTTTGGTACAGAAAATCCCAAATATCCACGTTTGCTGTACATAAATGCTCCGACTCCAAAGTTGGGAATAAACTTTTTGTCGATAACTCCGGAAAACATAGGGTCGTTCGGATCATTAATATTATACTCTTCAAGATTATTTGAGTAATTGGTGAATCCACCTTTTAACCCGAGCCGTAATCTTAAATTTTCATTGATTGGAATAAGATATGAATAGTCAGCAAACATATAGAATCGTTTTTCAAGATTGACTTTGTCGCTGATTAAATTCAAGCCTAAAGCTACTCTTTCATTTTTCATGGGAGCTTGCATTGAGAACGAATAAGTTTGCGGGGCTCCGTTAAAACCAACCCATTGCTGGCGTCCGAGTACCATAAAACTGAGTGACTCCCATGTTCCCGCATAAGCCGGGTTAATGGTTTGTGTATTGAACATGTACTGTGTGTACATCGGATCCTGCTGGGCATTTGATGTAAAGCCTGCAATTACAAGTACCAGAATCCCTAAACCTTTGATGATATTTAATTTTGTTTTCATTATTGTCAATTTTTTCTGATTAAACATTCATTAAACGCTCATTACTTGTTAAGGAATATTGCACCTGCTTCAGGTTCACGTTTCCCATCATTAAAGTAAAGGATATAGAAGTAAGTTGCTGATGGTAATCTGTCTTTTCCGACAGTCCAGCCACTGGTTGATCGTCCATCCCACCATGCATCAGAACCCCATCTGCTTAAATTTCCATAACCTTCTTTTTCATAAACCTTGTTACCCCAGCGGTTGTAAATCTCTATCCTTGCTTCCGGATATTTTTCTTCAAATTCAATCGGAGCGTCACCATCGCCTTGGCAGATGAAATTGATTTCGAAATAGTCATTATATCCGTCGTCGTTCGGAGAGAATCCATCAGGAATAAAAAGTATTGAGTCACATGCAGTTAACGGAGGAGGATTAATTGTGTCAGATTCAGCTACATAAATTGTAACAACAGCTTCATCACACATGTCAGGAATTATGGAGTTGCAAATTCTGTATGTGAATACATCTATTCCCGAGAATCCTGCATCTGGTGTGTAAACTATTGTGCCATCCGCTTTGATGATTACTGATCCATTACCTGGCTGAACAACTGGAGTAGTATTGACCACAATATCTCCAACCGGGTTGATATCATTAATTATTATGCTGCCTTCTGCAACCTCGTCATTGAAAATATCAAAGGTGTCGTTTACAGCAATCATTTCTAAATCCGGTGCAAGGATAAGGATAGTAACCTTAGCCGAATCTTTTTTGCCATCAGGAGTTGTAATTGAGTAATTGAACACATCTTCACCAAGATAGTTGGATGGAGGAGTGTAAGTAACACAGCCTTCTTCAGTTATAACGATTGCTCCGTTAAGTGATGTGTTGGCAGGAACTGATAATACTGATCCTTCCGGAATCCCGCTGTCGTTAATTTTAACACACACTGTAACCGGTGTATTCAATAATGTTGTATCACGATCGTCAATCAGCTTCATTTCAGGATAGCATGTAGTAATTGTAACATTAATGGTAAGCAAACTGTCACAACCTTCAGTATTGGTTAATGTCTGAGTATAGATTCCACTTTCAGTATATGTAATTTCGTTTACAACAACCTTTTCGCATCCGACTTCATTGATTGTATTTTCAGTAAAACCATTGATTGTCAGAATCAGTGTTGCCGTTGAATCGCAACCGGAGGCATTTTCGAATTTGGCGGTGTAAGTGCCCGATTCGGTGTATTCAATACCGTTCCAGGTGTAAGCATCACAGGCTGTCACTTCTTCTGAGCTTTCAGTAGAATTATTGATTGTCAGGACCAGTGTAGCTGTAGAATCGCAACCGGAGGCATTTTTGAATTTGGCAGTGTAAGTGCCCGATTCGGTGTATTCAATACCGTTCCAGGTGTAAGCATCACAGGCTG
>JAJUGS010000412.1 GCA_029265875.1 Prolixibacteraceae bacterium | reverse complement strand
ACTCGGCAGAAACCTGAACCTCGTTCATTTGCAGTGGCTTTGTTTTCAGTACCATCGCTCCGAGTTTGTTTCCCTCAACCGGAATGGTTACCGGCTGGTAATGGGTTTCGTACCCCAAAAACGCAGCCTGCAACAGGTAGTTTCCCTTTTTGATGTTTTTGATATCGAAATAGCCCTCCTTGTTGGTGATTCCGAAAGCCTGCATGGTAGAGTCAACGGGGTTAAGCAACACCACCGAACTATATACCAGCGGCGAACCATCGTCGGCAAAAACAGTTCCTGAAAGGTTGAAATTCTGGGCAAAAGCTGGTAAGGCAATACCCAAATATATTGCTAAGTACAAAAATCTCATGTGGATGATTTTATCGTTTGATTTGAATCATCATGTGGGCGCCACCGGTTTTTCCGCCATTTTCTACACCCATTTCCTTCATTTTTTCGGCAACAAT
The DNA here is from genome assembly GCA_029265875.1 of Prolixibacteraceae bacterium. GTDB lineage: Bacteria > Bacteroidota > Bacteroidia > Bacteroidales > Prolixibacteraceae > Draconibacterium. The sequence goes on along the minus strand of JAJUGS010000412.1, from coordinate 1,271 downwards.
GGCGTCAAATTCTTCCTGTGTAACTTTTTTGCCTTTGTCGGGTTTTTTAAGCGCGTCTTTTGGCAGGGCCGAAAAATCGACAGATTGCGCAGTGATGGTATTTTTTCCATTGTCGGCGTCGATGGCCAGAATTAAACCCGGCAAACCGTTGTAACTGCCTGGCCCGGCCTGCGACTGAATTACCGGTGTAAACCACGCTACAATCCGGCTGCTGTCTTTTTCCATCACCGCTTCCTGGCACGGAAAATCGAGAATCATTTTTTGTTTGCCAGTGAGTTTCCACTGGTTTTCGGTTTTCCGTTCAATCAGAAAAACCCGCGACATAAATTCACGCTGTTCGATTTGTTTTGCTTTGGTTATCGCCGTATAAACTTTATTGTCAGGTTCTTCCATCCGAAACACTACATTCGAACCGCCATGCTGCATCTGCATAGGGTCGGGTGCATCTGTTTTACCGTTTTCGTAAAGCGATTCTTCGGGGTTGAAATACAAAACTTTATTGGTTTTCCGCTCTTTGGGAAGCATGTCGGCAAACTGGGCTGCATCGCCTTCGAGTTTGATTTCGAGTTTTACCACCTGTTCGTAAATCACTTTTCCGGCGTTGTTTTCCTGTGCCGAAGAGAGAAGTGCCGAAGCCAAAAGAATTCCAAGGATGTACCAGATTTTCATGTTTATTCAAGATTTAAAGTTCAGGCCAAAAGTAATTTGCCACAACCTGAATTTATGTTAAGACCTTGTTAAAATATGGGATGGGGAAAGTTAAAGTGAAATTTAAAGAAGGTTTGCCCTTTTGAGAATATCGAAAATCTGCTCTTTGGAAATATTTTCAAGCTGGTTTTTATCATAAATATAAACCAGATAAACCTCACAATCTTCAGTAATCAAATAAGTTATCACTTTTGCTCCACCCGATTTACCTTTTCCCTTTGGAGAAATAGCTAACCGTATCTTATACAGGTTATGACCAAGAGTAATTCCAATATCAGGATTTTCGGAAAGTTTAATAATGAGTTCCTGCAAATCGGTTTTCAGTGAGGGGTATTTTTTGTATAACTTATTGAATAAACTCTTAAACTCAGGGGTCGGATATACATTATAATTCATTCAAAAAGTCATTAGCAAATTGTTTTTCCAATTTTCCTTCCTTCATCATTTTTACCTGATTAAGGCTGATTTGCAATTCGCTTAACGATTTTTTATCAACTTCCGGAACTTCCACATAATCAAGCGTTTTTATAAACTCAAGAAATGCATTGAATTTACTTTCATTT
>JAJUGS010000155.1 GCA_029265875.1 Prolixibacteraceae bacterium | reverse complement strand
CATATCACCATCGACAGTAAACTCGAAGCATGGTCATCCAGTGAGCGCGATTTGCTGGTGAGTCATCTCAATAAAGTGGAAACTGGCGATTTGCTGTTGTTGGACAGGGGTTATCCCTGTTTTTGGCTGCTATTTCTGCTCAAAGCACGGGGTATCGAATTTTGTGTCAGGCTGAAAGACGATTGGTGGCTGGAGGTAAAGAGCTTCAGGGAAAGCGATGAAAAAGAACGGATTGTATCTTTTTCGCTACCAAAAAAGGACCGTATGAAGTTGGATGAATATCCACAAATGCAGAACTCAGCGATACTTTGCCGGTTAATAAAAGTTGAACTTGAAAATGGTGAACCCGAAATACTTTGTAATTCGCTGACCGACACTGAAAAATACAGTAATAAAGATTATAAAGAACTTTATCACTATCGGTGGAATGAGGAAGAGCCTACAAGTTATTGAAGAGCAGGGTTGACGTGGAAAATTTTTTAGGGAAAACAGGCAGGGTAGTCAGGCAGGATTTCTTTGCCAAGGTATTTTTAATGACACTTTGTGCGGCTTATGCACATCCGATTGAAGAAAAGGTAATTGCAGGGTATAAAGCTGATAAAGACAGAAAATTCAGCCAAAAAATCAACCGCACCAACGCACTGGCAACTACGCAAAATATATTGATTGGCGTGATGATAAAAAACCAATTTCAAAAAGCATTCGAAGCTTATGACAAAATCGTAGAAAATACCCGCGAAATAATCAGACCAGGACGAAGTTTTGAATTAAACAAACGACCCAAGAAACCTTACTCAATGAATTACAAACGATTATGAAATATTATTAACTAAACGACATTGGTTTATGATTATGAAAAACGGCAATAAGTTTTGTTATAAATTTTAAGCTAAAATGTTATATTTGATTGTATAATATTTAAAGGTTAATCATTTTCAGTTAATTTTAATACATCTTAATTATGGAAAAATCAATTCTGTCTTTAATGATTATTTGTGTGATTGCTTTTTCACAGAGTGCCATTTATAAGGTTAGTGGGCAAACAAATACAACCAAAAGTCCGGTTGATGTTTCAAAATCGATTGAAAACACAAAACAAAAATCCTTGAAATTGAATTCGGATAAAGTAACAAACGGGAAATTTGCCGAAGGCACACTTATTTACAAAGGACGCACTTATAAAACAATAATAATTAACGGGAAAGAATGGATGGCCGAAAATATGGCCTATCTGCCAACTGTAAATCCTCCAAACTCTGCAAGTTTCACCGATCCCCGTTACTACGTTTATGATTACAATGGAAGCGATGTGGCTGTGGCCAAACAACATGCCAATTACGCTACTTACGGTGTTTTATATAATTGGCCGGCAGCCAAAGCTGTTTGCCCACCCGGCTGGCATTTGCCAAGTGATGCAGAATGGACTGCACTTGAGAATTTTTTGATAGCCAATGGTTATAACTTTGATGAAACAACCACCGGTAATAAAATAGCAAAATCGTTGGCAGCAAGAGCCAAATGGAATGCTGATTCGAGTGCGGGCGTGATAGGTAATGACCTTTCTTTAAACAATAAAACCGGGTTTTCGGCGCTTCCGGGCGGCTTCCGTGCCAATAATGGGGCGTTTAGTCTGATTGGTGAAAAAGGGTCATGGTGGACCTCGACAGAGGCAGGTACGGGTTATGCCATTAACCGTTACCTTTACTTTAAAAGTGTTAATATTTTTCATACTTCCGATTATCTAGATTGTGGTTTGTCTGTTCGCTATGTCAAGGATTAGCGAAGACATTGAGATTTGACTTTTAGTAAGTTCCTATGAATTTTTTTTGAGATTCAGGCCAAGGTTGTTTGAACCACGATCAGAAATTTGACTTTACAGGTTAAAGTTGAAAATGTTGAGGTTCGGAAACACCCACTCCCGGAAACACCCACTAAAGGCGCGGCGGTTTTTAACCGTCCGATTTATCGTGAATACAATCCATGCCAACCATTTGTTTCACCTTGAAGTTTTCACCTTTAGACTTTATTGTTCACCTCATTTTCAAAAGAAATAAAAACAATGTTTGAGAATTTAAGCGACAGGCTCTTGAGGTCATTTGAATTATAGGAACACAAGAGAAAAACGTGGGGTTATTTTTTTGGACAAATTTGCAATTTGATTGCAAATTTGTCCAAATTAAAACTAATTTTGAATCATGATTTACAGAGAATTGTCAAAAATACTGAACGAGGTCAGAGGTAAATTTCCGGTTATTACTTTAACCGGTCCGCGGCAAAGTGGAAAAACCACACTGGTAAAATCGGTTTTTAATGATTTGCCCTATGTCAGTCTTGAAGATATCGATGTAAGAAACAATGCATTGCGTGATCCGAAAGCGTTTCTGAGTAATTTTCCAAACGGCGCAGTTCTCGATGAAATACAACGAACGCCCGAATTATTCTCATACCTGCAGGGTATTGTTGATGATAAACAGCATATTCAGTTTGTATTAACCGGATGGCAGAATTTTCAATTACTGCAGGGTATCACGCAAAGCCTGGCCGGTCGGACAATGCTGCTAAAATTGCTGCCTTTCAGCCTTAGCGAGTTAGTAAAAGCAGGAATTGATTTTAATAATTACGAGGATGCAATTTTTAAAGGGTTATTTCCTGGAATTTACGACAGAAAAATAAAACCACAGTTTTTTTATCCGTCATATATCGGAACCTATATCGAAAAAGATGTCAGGCAAATAAAAAATATTGAAAACCTGAACAGTTTTACCCGTTTTTTACAACTCTGTGCAGGTAGAACAGGACAAATTCTGAACATGAATTCACTGGCGGTTGATGCCGGAATCTCAACAAATACTGCTAAATCGTGGTTGTCGGTGTTGGAGGCAAGTTATATAATCTATTTTCTTCAGCCGTTCTACAGAAACTTTAACAAGCGGATTGTTAAATCGCCTAAAATTTATTTTTACGACACGGGGCTTGTTTGTTCATTGATTGGAATTGAAAATGAACTTCAGGTAAAAAATTATCATTCAAAAGGCGCATTATTTGAAAATCTGATGATTAACGAATTTATGAAGAACAGGTTGAATAATGGCCTCACGCCACGATTGTATTTCTGGCAGAATAAAACAAAACAGGAAGTTGACCTGATCGTCGAGCAGGGAGGAAATCTGACTGCTTATGAAATAAAATCATCGATGACGATGAATAACCAATATTTTTCAAATCTAAAGTATTGGCAAAATCTTAGCGGTGAAAGCACAGACAAGTTGAATGTGATATTTGGCGGCGATACCAATTACAAAACTGCCGATGGAAATTACATCAGCTGGAAAAATCTCATTTTCTGAAAAATTAAAATCACACCTGGAACTTTTTTGCACTCCTTATACTTTTTCAACTTGAACATTAAACATTAAACCTTATTTTTGCACCTCATTTTCAAAAGAAATTAGAACGATGTTTGAGAATTTAAGCGACAGGCTCGACAGGTCATTTAAAATATTGAAAGGTGAAGGCAAAATCACCGAAATTAATATTGCTGAAACACTGAAGGAAATCAGGCGCGCGCTGCTTGATGCCGACGTTAACTTTAAAATTGCAAAGAAGTTTACCGACGATGTAAAGGAAAAAGCGCTGGGACAGCAGGTTTTAACTGCCATTAAACCCGGCCAGTTGATGGTGAAAATCGTAAAAGATGAACTTACCGAACTGATGGGTGGCAAGTTCACCGACATCAACCTGAAAAGCAAACCTGCGGTAATTTTAATGTCGGGGTTGCAGGGTTCGGGTAAAACCACGTTCTCGGGCAAACTGGCGCTGATGCTGAAAAGCAAAAAAGGCCGTCACCCGCTTTTGGTTGCCGGCGACGTTTACCGTCCGGCAGCTATTGAACAGTTAAAAGTGCTGGGTTCGCAAATTAATGTGCCTGTTTACACAGAAGAGGGCAGCACAGACCCGGTAAAAATTGCAAAAAACGCCATCGCCGAAGCCAAAAAGAACGGCAACGACATTGTAATTATCGATACCGCAGGCCGTTTGGCGGTTGACGAACAGATGATGAACGAAATTGCCGCCATCAAAAACGCGGTTAATCCCGATGAAATCCTGTTTGTAGTCGATTCAATGACCGGGCAGGATGCGGTGAACACAGCCAAGGAATTTAACGACAGGCTCGACTTCGACGGCGTTGTGCTGACCAAACTCGATGGTGATACCCGTGGTGGTGCGGCACTTTCTATCCGTGCCGTGGTTGAAAAACCCATTAAATTTGTAGGTACCGGTGAAAAACTCGATGCCATCGATATTTTCCACCCCGACCGTATGGCCGACCGTATTCTCGGGATGGGTGATATTGTTTCGCTGGTTGAAAAAGCACAGGAACAGTTTGACGCCGAAGAAGCCCGGAAACTTCAGAAAAAACTGGCCCAAAATACCTTCAATTTTAACGACTTCCTGAAACAGATCGGCCAGATCAAAAAAATGGGGAACCTGAAAGATGTGGTCGGGATGATTCCGGGAATGAGCAAAGCCATGAAAAACCTCGACATTGACAACGACGCTTTCAAACATATCGAAGCCATCATCCATTCGATGACTCCTTACGAACGGGAAAATCCGGCTATCATCAACGGTACCCGCCGCAAACGTATTGCAGATGGATCGGGAACCGATGTTCAGGAGGTAAACCGCCTGTTAAAACAATTCGAAGAAACCCGACGGATGATGAAAATGGTGTCTCAGGGCAACAACATGCAGCGCGTAATGGGCAGCATGAAAAAAAGATAGTTTCTCGCAAAGACGCAGAGACACTATTTTTAAATAGCTGAATTATTATGACAGAAAATGAAATATCGAAAATTATTGTTGATGCCTGTTATAAAATTCATTATGATCTTGGGCCGGGGTTATTAGAGTCGGTTTATGAAGAGATTCTTTTTTATGAATTAACAACTATTGGGTAAACGTAGAAAGACAAAAGCCAATTCCGCTTGTTTGGAAGGAAATAAAGATGGAAATTGGTTTCAGAGCGGATTTGATTGTTGAGAATAAAGTTGTTGTTGAACTTAAATCAGTAGAAAACATTGCTCCTGTTCATCCGAAACAACTGTTAACCTACTTAAAAATAACCGGATTGAAGCTGGGACTTTTGATTAATTTTAACGAGAAACTTATAAAAGACGGAATAACCAAAATCGTTAATAATTTGTAGAAGGCTTTAAATTTGTGTCTTCGCATCTTTGCGAGAAAAAGAAATAATATGGTACTGATTGACGGAAACAAAGTGTCTGCTGAAATTAAGCAGGAAATTGCTGCTGAAGTGGCTGAAATGGTAAAACAAGGTAAAAAGCAGCCTCATCTGGCAGCAATTCTGGTGGGACACGATGGCGGCAGCGAAACCTATGTGGCCTACAAAATAAAAGATTGTGAAGCAGTGGGTTTCAAATCTTCATTGATTCGTTATGAAGATGATGTTACCGAAGCTGAACTTTTGGCAAAAATTATAGAACTCAATGAAGATGAAGATTTGGACGGTTTTATCGTTCAGTTGCCGTTGCCAAAACACATTTCGGAACAAAAAGTAATCGAAGCCATCGACCCGAAAAAGGACGTGGACGGATTTCACCCGGTGAATGTGGGCAGAATGGTAATCGGGTTGCCGGCTTATATTTCTGCCACTCCGTACGGAATTGTGGAACTGATTAAAAGATACAAAATTGAAACCAACGGGAAAAACTGCGTGATCATTGGCCGCAGCAACATTGTTGGCCGTCCGCTGAGTGTGCTGATGTCGCAGAAAACGGTGAACGCCACGGTAACTGTTGCCCACAGCCGCACCGAAAACCTGGAGGAAATCTGCCGGAAAGCGGATATTCTGATTGCTGCCATTGGCGCTCCCGGTTTTGTGAAAGGAAATATGGTGAAAGAAGGTGCCGTGGTGATTGACGTTGGAACCACCCGTGTAAAATCGGATGAAACAAAATCGGGTTTCAGATTGAAAGGAGATGTTTTATTTGAGGAAGTGGCTGAAAAATGCAGTTTTATCACCCCGGTTCCGGGTGGCGTTGGCCCGATGACCAGGGTTTCGCTATTGCAAAATACCTTGCTGGCTGCCAAAAAGAAAATTTACGGATAAAATAACTTACAGAAAGGCGGGTTCACCTCCTTTTTTGTTATTGCATGTTGCTGATTTGTTGTGGATCATAACACAAAATAAACCGGGTATAGGAACTAATGATTATTTTTCTAATTTTGGTGGCAACTGAAAAACCAAATTAGTCGAGAATGGAAAGTGTTGAGAATAAGGGCGAAAAAGGAGCTGAGAGTGCTTTTAATCAGGATGTTTTCTCAAAAGTTGTGAGAGCTGGTAAAAGAACCTATTTTTTTGATGTAAAAAGTACCCGGAACGAAGAGTATTATTTGACCATTACCGAAAGCAAAAAACAGTTTGAGGACAATGGCAATTTTCATTACGAAAAACACAAAATATTCCTGTATCGCGAAGATTTTGAAAAGTTTACCGATTGTCTGCAGGAAATAGTCGATTTTATCAATAAAAACCAGTCGCAGACAGCCCGAAATTTTCAGCAGGGCCAAAACAAAGAAGAAGTGAACAGTTTTTCAGGCGTCGATTTCGACGATATTTAATCGTCCTTTTCAGGCAAGTTCGCTTAATTCGAGCCAGCGAAGCTCTTTTTCATCCAGCAACGATTTAATTTTTACCAGGTTTTCCGATAATCTGAATAGTTCTTCATGCGGAAGAGTGCCTGAGTTGAGGGCATTCTCAGTTTCTGTTTTTTCTAATTCCAGTTTTTCAATTTCAATACCCAGCAATTCAAATTCACGCTGTTCTTTAAACGAAAGCTTGGTTTTTACCTGCTGAATATTGGGTTTGACCACTTTTTTCTCGGGTTCTTTATTTTTTGCTTCGTTTTTTGCTTTCTCCAGTTCAATTTCAACTTTATTCCGGTAAATGGTGTAATTGCCCGGGAAATCGGTCACTTTTCCATCGCCTTCAAAAACAAACAGGTGGTCAACAATTTTGTCCATAAAAAAACGGTCGTGCGAAACCACCACCACACATCCCGAAAATGATTTCAGGTAATCTTCTAAAACATTCAAGGTCAGAATATCCAGATCGTTGGTGGGTTCGTCCAAAATCAGAAAATTGGGATTTTGCATCAGCACCGTGCACAGATAAAGTCTCCGCCGCTCGCCACCGCTCAGTTTTTCGATGTAATTGTATTGCGCATCGGGCGGAAACAAAAAGTGGGTCAGCATTTGTGAGGCGCTCATTTTTGTGCCGTCTTCAAAAGAGATAAACTCAGCAATTTTATTAACAGCATCAATCACCCGGTCACCGGGGGCAAACTCAATTCCTTCCTGTCTGTAATAACCAAATTTGATGGTCTGCCCGATTTCGATGTTGCCTGAATCGGGTTGAATGGTTTGTGTCAACAGGTTCAGAAACGTGGATTTTCCGGTTCCGTTGTCCCCGATTATTCCCACTTTTTCAGCCCTCGAAAATTTGTAAGTGAAATTTTCGATGAGATGGACACCCGGGTACGATTTGGAAACATTTTCCATTTCCACAATTTTGGACCCCATTCTCGCCGATTTTACATTGAGGTTTATGGTGTCATCGTAGTTTTTTTGCGAGGCTTTTTCTTTCAGGTCGTAAAATGCGTTGATGCGGTATTTGGCTTTATGGCTGCGGGCCTGTGGCATTCGTCGCATCCACTCGATTTCGGTCCTTAGGAGGTTTTTTGCTTTTGTTACCGCTGCCTGTTGCGATTCAATCCGTTCATTTCTTTTTTCAAGAAAATACGAATAGTTCCCGAGATAGCGATAAATCTGGTTATCCTCCATTTCGATGATTTCGTTACAAACACGGTCTAAAAAATAGCGGTCGTGCGTAACCATCAGCAACGTCGATTTTGTTTTATCGAGGTATTCTTCCAGCCATTCAATCATATCCAGGTCGAGGTGGTTGGTGGGTTCGTCCAGAATCAGCAGGTCGGGTTTGTTAATCAGCACTTTGGCAAGTGCCAGTCGTTTTCTTTGTCCTCCCGAAAGTTCCGAAACTCTTTGTTCAAACTGTGTTATTTTAAGCCGGGTGAGAATTTGTTTGATTTCAACTTCGAAATCCCAGGCGCCCAGTTCATCCATTTTGGCCGAAATCTCAGCAATTTTTTGCTGGTCGTTTTTACTGACAGCCAACTCGAAAGCTTTTACCGTTTTGATTTTTTCGTTTTCGGTGACAAAAATTTCTTCAAGAACCGTATGGAAGGGATTCAGGTTTGGAATCTGTTCGAAATATCCGAGCGAAATATCGTTAGTGAGCGTCACTTTTCCTGAATCGGCTCCCTCTTTTCCAACCAGAATGTTGAGCAGCGTTGATTTTCCGGTGCCGTTCCGGGCGATGAGCGCCACTTTCTGCCCTTCAAAAATGGTCAGCGATATGTTTTCGAATAACAGTAATTCGCCAAAGCGTTTCGATAAATTTTCTCCCTGAAGAAGTGGTCTCATTCTGTTGTTTTTTTAGTCGATTAATTGGAAACTTCTTCTTCGTTAAATGTTTCAGGAACTGAATCATTCAGGTTGGCAATTGGTTTCATTTTTTGCTGATGATCGAAAAACATCGAGAGAAAAGTGGGAATATAGGTTGAAGTGTAGCTGTTTGGCGAATTGGTCAGCACCGCAATCCCGATTTCAGAGTCGTGGCAAACGGCAATTTCGGATTGGTAACCCTGAACAAAGCCACTGTGCTGGGCAATTGTGTGGTTTTTGAAATGAATAATTCTCCAGCCTAACGCATAATATTTGGTACCCAGCGCGCCCCAGTTTCTGTAATAGCTACGTTTCAGAATCGATTCAATTTGTGGTGTATAAGTAATTTTCCGTGCTTCTTCAGAAAACAGGTCATCGTCTTTTGAAGAAATAGCCAGAAGAAACTGTCCCATATCAGAAATACTGGCGTTAACACCGGCCGCTGGTGCAGTTGTATAATACCGGTTATTCAGTTTTAAAGGTGTAAAAACCGGTTTGTCAAGGTTCCCGGTTTGCTGATGGGGAAAGGCTTTGTCAGGATTCTGGCTGAATGATTCAAAATCAAGCGAAGCGTTTTTCATCCCGAAAGGTTCGAAAATCTTTTCTTTCATTACCTGGTTGAAGGGTTGGTGAATTTTTGCTTCAACCACCGGGGCGAAAACACTGTACATCACGTTTTGGTAGGCATAAACGGTTCCGGGTGGCGCTGCAATTTCGGCTTCATTCAACCTGGCAAAAATCTGGTCAAACGGAATGTGGTCTTCCACCATCATGTCGAAAGCGTGTGGTACCAATCCTGAAGAATGGCTTAACAAATGTCGCACGGTAACATTTTGTGTATTGTTGTTATTTGCCAACCTGAAATCAGGCAGGATATTTACAACTTTTTCATCAAGGTCGATCAGTTTTTCTTCGGCAAGAATGCCGGCAAGCACACCGGTTACCGTTTTCGAAACAGACGCCAGCCGGAAAATTGTGTTTACATCAATCGAATCATTTTCGCCGGCTTTTTTCACGCCATAACATTTTGTGAATACAACCTGGCCTTTATAAGTAATCACAACTGCACTTCCAACGGCATTGGCTTCGCGGTTTCCTGCATAATAAATGCTGTCGAACTTGTCGAGTACTTCCCTGATTTCTTTTGAATGGTCAATCTTTACAACGTGTTCAATGATTTCTTCGGTAGTTTCGTGGTTCAGATACAGAAACGACGTAACCAATGCAGTAATAATGAGAATGATAACGGTATAATGAAGTGCTTTGTAACTACGTTTTGCCATCGGAAAATCCTGCCAGTTTTGAAAAATTCAGCGCCGAAGATACAAAATATGATTCAGAATGAAATTCCGGGTTATTCTGGAGTGATGTTTTAATTGCAGAAAATAAAAAGGAAAAGCCGGACCTCATCCGGCTTTTATTTGTTTGTTTAATACAATGCAGTAAAAATAACTACTTCAAATCAGTGCTCATAGAAATAACTATTTTCTGCTTAGGTCGGTTTATTTGACTTCGCAAATGATCAATAGTTACACACCGATGGGGAAAAATCTTTTATTTTCGGCAAAAAAATAAGGTGTGATGCAGAAAAAGGAGCTATTTGATTTTGTTACAGGTTATTTCCAGCGAGAAATGCCGGTTGCCGAAACCGAACTGGAGTACAATGGTAATCCGTTTTATTTGCTTGTGGCTGTCATTCTCTCGGCACAATGTACCGATAAAAGGGTCAACCAAATCACGCCCGGTTTGTTGAGGAGGTTCCCGACCCCCCAAAAAATGGCAGAAGCCGATGTGATGGAAATATTTGATTATATCAAAAGCTGTTCGTACCCCAATAATAAGGCAAAACACCTGGTGGGGATGGCGCAAAAACTGGTCGAACTTTTTGACGGAAAAGTTCCTGAAAATATTGATGATTTGCAGAAATTGCCGGGAGTAGGGCGAAAAACGGCTAATGTTATTGCTTCGGTGGTTTACAACCAGCCTGCTTTGGCGGTCGATACCCATGTTTTCAGGGTAGCTGCGCGAATTGGGTTAACCAACGATGCCAAAACGCCGCTTGCAACCGAACAGCAGCTGGTGAAATATATTCCGGGTGAATTGTTGCCAAAAGCCCATCACTGGCTGATTCTCCATGGCCGTTATATTTGTATTGCCCGCAATCCGAAATGCGACAAATGCGGATTAACCTCGGTTTGCAAATACTATAATGATGAAATTCGTAAAAATGAGTAAAGGTCGGAATAATTAATTTAGAAGAAATCCAAATCTAATATTTTTGTGTTTTGAGTGT
>JAJUGS010000285.1 GCA_029265875.1 Prolixibacteraceae bacterium | reverse complement strand
CCGGCCAGCGCGTGCTCTTCCGCCTGCGCAACGAGGTCTTCACCAAGCTCCAGGCCTTGCCGGTCGCGTTCTTCAACCGCCATAAGGCCGGCGACCTCATCTCGCGCATCAACAACGACACCGAAAAAATCAACCAGTTTTTTTCGCAATCGCTGATGCAGTTTCTGCGGGTGATTTTAATCCTGATTGGCTCGGCTGTTTTCCTGCTTTCGCTGCACATCGAACTGGGTGCTGCCACGCTGGTTCCGGCAGTTTTTATGTGGATTTTTACAAAGATTGTTTCGCCGTTTGTCAAGAAAGTGAATGCTACCGCCCTGAAATCAACCGGATTGCTGAGTTCCGAAATACAGGAAAGCCTGAATAATTTTAAAGTGGTGGTGGCTTTTAACCGGCGCGATTATTTCCGGCAACGGTTTACCGATGTCAACAAACAGAATTATTCGTCAGCGATCAAAGCTGAAATTTCCAACAACATGCTTTTGCCGGTTTACACGCTTTTTTCGAATATCGGGTTGCTGATTACGCTGGTGCTGGGGATTTATTTTATTGTTCACGGCCAGTTTACGGTGGGTTTGCTCATCAGTTTTATCGGGTATGCCAACAGTTTTTACAACCCGCTCCGGCAACTTGCCTCGTTGTGGGCCAGTTTCCAGGTGGCGCTCGCAGCCTGGGAGCGCATCCGCAAAATTCTGAATCTCGAAAGCAACCTCGTTCAGGTGGAAGCCGCGAAGACCCAAGAATCGGAAGATTTGCTGTCGTTCTGCGATGTTACTTTTGCCTACCCGAACGGGAAAGAGGTGCTGCACAATATCACTTTCAACCTGAAAAAAGGAAAAACCTATGCTTTTGTCGGGCCCACCGGTGGCGGAAAAACCACGACAGCCTCGCTGATTGCGCGTTTGTATGACCCAACCGGTGGAAAAGTTTTGCTGAACGGTTTTGATATCCGGTCGTTTTCACCGGCTGAAAGGGTGAAAAAAATCGGGTTTATTTTGCAGGACCCGTTTTTGTTCAGCGGCACCATCCGCGAAAATATTTTATACGGAAACGAGGAATACAGCGATTTTACCAATGGGCAATTACACAAGGTTTTCGTGGAATCGGGGCTCGAAACGCTTTTGCAGCGGTTTGAAAACGGTTTCGATACCCAAGTGAATGTAACCGGCGAAAGCATCAGTCTCGGACAGAAGCAGCTTGTTGCCTTTATGCGTGCCGTGTTACGCAAACCCGAGTTGCTGATTCTGGATGAAGCCACTGCCAACATCGACACAATGACCGAAAAATTGTTGGATGAAATTCTGCATAAACTCCCAGCCGAAACCACCAAAGTTATCATTGCCCACCGTCTGAATACGATTGCCAACGCCGATGTTATCTATTTCGTAAACGACGGCATGGTTACCCGTGCCGGCTCCTTGGACGATGCCATGGATTTGCTGATGAAAGGCAAAATGGCCAGCTGAAAATTGGTTTTGACTAACCCTGGCATTTATGCCAGGGAAAAATGAGCAGTTAAATATCAGGTTGTTACATCAATTATCAAATGTGGCTAAAGCCGAATCGAATTTGTTTTGTTATACCGTTGCCTGAAGGCAACGGTAATATTAATCAGCGAAGGTTTTTAAATTTCCTTTTGCTTCAGCCAACGGTTTGCTTTGTTACCCGAACCCGGCTCCATCCAAATTTTTATTTAAGCATTTCATTAATTTTATTTCACTTGGTTTCATTTCTCATTTCCGTTGGCTTCAGCCAACGGTCAGACGCTACTACAGGAGCCCGGCTTTAGCCGCATTCATTACTTCTCATTTATAAAACTCCACCCGTATTTTTCATAAACTCATCAACTTCCTCTTCAAACGATTTTGTCCGATGATGTTCCTCCTGATTCTGGATATATTTTCTGACTTGTTCAAGGTGGCTTTCACTGACACTTACCGCCCAATAATCATCTTGCCATGCAAATTTTCCCTGTACAATTTTATTCTTGTTAATCCAAAAAGATGATTCACCTTTAATGAGTTGCAAAACGCCAGATATGGTCTGGTCTTTTCCCAAAGAAATCAAACAATGAACATGCTGTTTATGACCACCAACAGAATCCAACCAAATGTTTTTCTCTTTTGCATTTTCAGCGATATGGTTAAAAATCACATTTCTGATTTCTGATGAATTGAAGAAAGGTGTGCTTTTGTAGGCTGTGAAAACCAAATGAACCCAAATTCTGACCCAACTCATAACATAGAATTTTATTAATAAACAAATGTAAGTATTATCATTGGCTAATCTATGTGGCTAAAGCCTAATCTGTTATACATTTAAAATCCGTTGCCTGAAGGTAACGGAAATAGCTGAAATCGATGTTTATAATATTACAGTTGGCATCAGCCAACGGATTGACAACCGGGAAAATAGAATGGCTTTAGCCTCGTTTTTAGTTTTAAAATTCAATATTCAATCCCATTTTCGATCCCCAAAAATTGTTTGCCCCTAATTAAAACTTTAGATTTGTGGGAACTCAATTTATATACTAAAAAATAAAATCCCTGCTTTTGAGGATTTCGGATTGGGTTGCTTTCTTTTGGCCGGCAGCGAAGTGTATAAATTGAAATGATTTTTAGGTACTTTGAAAGAAACTTCACTCTTTAATTAAGTAAACAAATAAGATATTGTTGGGCATATAGATTTAAACGCAAAGTTCGCTGGGATAACGCAAAGTTCGCAATGTTTTCATTTTAGACTCTTCGCGGTCATTGCGTGTTCTTTGCGACCATTGCGGTTGAGAATTCTTTATGTTCATAACGAATAAGTATTTCAACCAATAAAACCATCTGATTATGAAAACGATTTTGGTATTTGCATTGCTGATTGCCTTTTCAGGAGCAATTTTTGCACAGGAAAAACCCATCGTGATTGAAACAAAAAACACGGCATTGGTTTACAAAGCCGGGATGCAAAACAAGCTTATGCAGGCATATTTTGGCGAGAAGCTGGCCAATGCCGAAGAT
Organism: Prolixibacteraceae bacterium; assembly: GCA_029265875.1. Classification (GTDB taxonomy): domain Bacteria; phylum Bacteroidota; class Bacteroidia; order Bacteroidales; family Prolixibacteraceae; genus Draconibacterium. The sequence goes on along the minus strand of JAJUGS010000285.1, from coordinate 2,042 downwards.
TACAACCTACTTTTCAGCCGAAACGAAGCCTACGCGCCCGCCGGAACCGATAACCTGAACGAACCGGCCATCCGCATGGTGCACAACGATGGCAACCCTTCGCTGGCGCTGTTTTTCGACAAAGTGGAGGTGAACCGCGAAAACGACAACGTTTCAACCACCATTATCTGTCTGAAAGACGATGTTTACCCGGTTTCGGTGAAAATGTATTTTAAAACCTGGTACAATGAAGACATTATCGAAACCTGGACAGAAATCAGCCACAACGAGAAAAAGCCGGTTTTGCTGACCAATTTTGCCTCGGCTATGTTAAGTTTTAACGAACGCGATTACTGGCTGACCCATTTCCATGGCGACTGGGACAAAGAAATGATTCTGCAGGAAACACAATTGACCAGCGGCATCAAAATCATCGACAGCAAACTCGGAACGCGTGCCAATAAATTTCAGGCACCCATGTTTTTTGTTTCCATGAACAATCCATCCACCGAAACCGAGGGTAAAGTTCTGGCTGGAACACTGGCGTGGACCGGTAATTTTCAGTTTGTATTTGAAATCAACGAAACCAATACTTTGCGCGTGCTTGCCGGCATGAATCAGTATGCATCGGAATACCAGTTGAAACCCGGAGAGGTTTTCAAAACACCCGGTTTTATTTATACTTTCTCAGCCAACGGTCGCGGGCAGGCCAGCCGCAACCTGCACAAATGGGCGCAAAAATACAGGGTACTCGATGGAATGGGAAACCGCAATACATTGCTCAACAACTGGGAAGCCACCTATTTCGATTTTGATGAAAACAGGCTTGTGGAACTTTTTGATGGCGGTAAAAAACTGGGAGTTGACGTGTTTTTGCTCGACGACGGTTGGTTTGGCAACAAATACCCGCGCAGTAACGACCGCGCCGGTTTGGGCGACTGGCAGGAAACCAAGGAAAAATTGCCGCACGGAATCGGTTACCTGGTTGAACAGGCCGAAGCAAAAGGCATCAAATTCGGAATCTGGATTGAGCCCGAAATGGTGAACCCGAAAAGCGAATTGTATGAAAAACATCCCGATTGGATTCTGAAACTGCCTAACCGCCCTGAACATCTGTCGCGCAACCAGTTGGTTTTGGATTTAACCAATCCCGAAGTGCAGAAATTTGTTTTCAATGTGGTGGATGACATGATGACTAAACATCCGCAAATTGCGTTTATCAAATGGGACTGTAACCGCGAAATGACCAACGCATATTCGACTTATCTGGGTGAAAAACAGTCGCATCTGTACATCGATTATGTAAAAGGTTTTTACAAGGTGATGGAAGATTTGCGTGCGAAATATCCCAAACTGCCCATCATGCTTTGCTCGGGCGGGGGAGGCCGCACCGATTACGGCGCGATGAAGTATTTTACTGAGTTCTGGGCCAGCGACAACACCGACCCGCTCAACCGCATTTATATTCAGTGGGGTTACTCCAACTTTTTCCCGGCCAACACCATTTGCAACCACATTACATCGATGGGCAAACAGTCGCTGAAATTTAAAACCGACGTGGCGATGATGGGCAAAATGGGTTACGATATCCGGGTTGAGGAGTTTACACCTGAAGAACTTGAATTCAGTCAGCAGGCACTAAAAGATTACGCCAGGTTAAAAGAGGTAATTTGGTTTGGCGACATGTACCGGTTGATTTCGCCTTACGAAGAAAGCCGTGCTGCGCTGATGTATGTATCGGAAACCAAGGAAAAGGCTGTTTTGTTTTGTTACACCATCAATGCTTACCGCGAAAATATTACCAACGCTGTGAAATTACAGGGATTGGATGCAGCAAAAAAATATGAAGTTAAGGAAATCAATATTGAAAAACGCGGCGATGGCCGTCGTCCGCCGCAGTTTGGCAGAAATACCAACCGTGTTTATTCGGGCGACTACCTGATGAAAGTCGGGTTCAACGTCCGCAGTGGCCGTTCCGATTTATCGAGCAATGTTTATGAGATTACAGAAGTAAAATAGAGTTTTTAGGATTCCATCTTTTTTGAAAAGATGGAATCCTTTTT
>JAJUGS010000066.1 GCA_029265875.1 Prolixibacteraceae bacterium | reverse complement strand
TGGTTGCCTCATCAAAAAACAAAAATTCAGGGTTTTTATAAACCGCCCGGGCAATGAGAATGCGTTGTTTTTGTCCCTGGCTCAACCCCGAACCTTCCTGCCCGATTTTGGTATTGTACCGCAACGGTAGGCTTTCGATAAATTCGTCAATATTGGCCACTTTCACGGCCTGCACCAGCTTTGCCTTGTCGGGGACATCGACCCCGATTGCAATATTATTGGCAATGGTATCAGAAAAAATAAAGCCGTCCTGCATCACCGTTCCGCAGTTTTGCCGCCACATTTCCATATTCAGGCTGTTGAGGTTAACATTGTCAACCTCAATTTTCCCTTCCGCCGGTGGATAAAAACCAAGCAGCAGTTTTATCAGCGTTGTTTTTCCACTTCCACTGGCACCAACAATTGCCGTAATTTTATTTTCCGGAATTACCAGGTTAATATTATTGAGAACTCTTGGCGATTTTGGCCCTTCGTAATGAAACGAAAGATTTGAAATGGTAATATCTCTTTTTGCCGGAAGCTCATCCAAAGTAACCACACCAGCCTGCTCTTCCTCTTCGTTTTTATGAATTTCACCCAACCGTTCGAGACTGATTTTGGCATCCTGCCCGGCCTGGATAAAACCGATAAATTCGTTAATCGGACTGTTTAACTGACCTATTATATATTGTACAGCCATCATCATCCCCAAAGTCATGTTTCCTTCAATTACCGCTTTGGCAGCAATAAACGAAATCAGGATGTTTTTTGCCTGGTTAATCAGCGTTGAACCGGCCTGTTGGTTTTGCTGCAACATCAAACCTTTTACACTTACTTTAAAAAGCCTTGCCTGGATGCGTTCCCACTCCCACCGTTTCTGTTTTTCGCAGTTGTTGAGTTTGATTTCCTGCATCCCGGTAATCAACTGATAAACATTGCTTTGGTTGGCGGCCGAAACGCTGAAACGTTTATAATCTATCTCTTTTCGTTTTTTCAGAAACAGCAAAATCCAGCCAATGTACAAAGCACTGCCAATGTAAAAAATCAACAAAATTGTCCAGTCGTAATAGGCCATTACAAAACTGTAGATGATGAAAATAAATATCCCGAACGACATGCTGATGAGATTGCCGGTGAGGAATGACTGGATGCGCTGGTTATCGTCGATGCGCTGTCGCAGGTCGCCAATCAATTTTGTATCGAAAAACCGGATGGGCAGCTTCATTAGTTTGATCAGGAAATCTGAAATGAGCGAAATACTTACCCGCGTGCTTGTGTGCAACATGATCCAGCTCCGGATAAAACCCACAGCCGTTTGACTAACCGCCAAAACCAGTTGTGCCACCAAAACCAGCACGATAAAATTCAGGTTATTGGTCGAAATACCCACATCGACTATCGCCTGTGTGAGAAAAGGAAAAATCAGGCTGAGCAAACTGCCGGTCAGAAAGCCCAGCATCAGTTGCGTAATCAGTTTCCGATAGGGTTTTAAATAAGAAAACAGGTATCCAAAACCCGTACGGTTCACCGTTTCGCCTTCTTCTTTGTAAAATTCAGCAGTGGGCTGAAGTAAAAGTGCAATTCCTGCCGGCAGATCGTTTTGTGATGTTGAAGCCCAGCTTTTCAGAAAATCTTTTTCTTTGAATTCCACAAGCCCGTGTGCCGGGTCTGATATATAATAAACTGCTCCGTTTCTGCTCTTTTTTATTTTATAAAGAACTACAAAATGATTCTGGTTCCAGTGAAGAATAGCAGGCAATGGTATTTCGGGAAGTTTGTCAATGGTGATCCGGACGCCCTGTGTTCTGAAACCGATTTTCTCAGCCGCATCGCTGATTGTCAGCAATGAAACACCTTCGCGGGTTTTCCAGGTGAGGTTGCGCAGTGTTTCCAGGTTGTAATGCCGCCCGTAATGTTTTGCCACGATCCTCAGACAGGTCGGGCCGCAGTCCATTGCATCGGGTTGCAGATATTGTGGAAACTTTGCCATATAAATATGTAAATTATATAATATTAAAACCTCAATCTTTTAATGTCTTGATGGTTATTCCAAAATCTAAGAAATTCAATTTCTGAAATACTTATGATTCTATAAAATAAGGATATTTGCTTTCTCAATACCACACGTTTTATTTCCCGATAATTGGTCTCCTGAAAATCAATATTTCCTTTTTTAAGAACAAACTCAATATGCCTGACCTCATCGATAAATTTCTGGACTTCCTTTTCTGACCAATTTTTTAGAAGATAATCAATGTTCTCAAAATAGTCTGACTTGGCTACTTTATTCCAGATTATCTTTCTCATTCAAATTTAAACCCCGGATATTTTTGTTTAGCTTCTGCCACAACTGACTCAGATGAAAATACATTGCCTTTTGCACTCTCTTCTAAAGCAATATCGATTCCGTTTCGCTCATCGTCGGACAGCTTATATTTTGTTGAATCATTAATAAAAGATGAGATATTGTTATACACAATTTCAAGTTCTTCCGATCGAAGACGATCTATCTTTCTGAACAATTCCAACTTTATTTCTGCAGTGTTCATTTTTTATGATTTAATATTATCCAAAGTTAATTAAAACATTCAAAAACAAGATTGCAGTCCATTGCATCGGGTTGCAGGTATTGTGGAAACTTTGCCATTGCCCTGTTTTGTTTGCGAAAGATAATAAATTGAATGATTAACCTTTAAATTGAGGCTGATTGGTTTTAAACAGCCAATATTCCAATCAGATGATTGAAAAAAGAAATATGTTAATAACCGAAATCTTTATGCTTAGAATTTTATTCAACCCTGATCACCGGTAACAATTCTTCCTGTAATTTATCACCGGCATAACAAACTTTTTCAAGATAAAGACCCGAAGGTGGTGCTGTGAGTTTTGCCACAATTTCGGAAGGGCGGGTAAAAATGGCTTCAATTTCGCCAATGCTGAGTTTTCCCCGGCCGGCTTCCACCATCACGCCCACCATACGGCGAACCTGTTTCCACAAAAAATGGCTGCCTGAAACACGGATCAAAATCAAATCACCAGATTCGGCAATTTCAATTTTGCTGATTTCCACCAGCGTCGATTTGTCTTCGTCTGATTTTTCGGCAAAGTTTTTAAAATCCTTCATACCGGTAAAAAGCGAAGCAACCTGCTTCATTTTTTCAATGTCAAGCTCATCTTTCACCCACCAAACCATCTTTTTTCCAAAAGCAGTGGGGCGTTTTGAAATCTGGTAAAGATAGCAGCGGTGAACCGCATCGTACCGTGCATGAAATTTGGGCGAAGCCTGCTCCACTTTTTTTACAACAATGTCGGGCGGCAGATTATCGTTGAGTTGGAATTTCAATTTAAGCAGATTTGTATTTCTGTTAACATCGAGATGGGCAACCTGCCCCAGTGCATGAACACCCTGGTCGGTGCGGCCTGCACCATAAACTTCAATCTTTTCACCCGGAAAAATCAGTTTGCAGGCATCCAGAATTGTCCCCTGCACCGATTTTGTGCCCTTTTGCAATTGCCAGCCCGAATAACGGGTTCCTTCGTATTCAATGGTAAGTTTGTATCGTGCCACTTTTGAAATTAAATGTGGGTTAAAGTAAGAAATCAACAAACAGATGCTCTCTTGAAATGATAGTATTTCCAACTCATGAATTACCAAAATCAGTTAAAAAGCTCGGATAAAGCACCAAAATAATCCTCATCCCATCCTTCGGCAATATTTTCAAAAGCTTCATCCGGAATATTGGTGTGCACCAATTCAACACTCGTACCTTTCTGATGCTGATGTAGTTTAATGGTTACAACCGACTCTGTTTCCTGTCCTTCGAAAAACCATTGCTGAACAATTTTCTTTCCTTCGTCAAATTCAATATTTATCCCTGAAATACTTCCATCCCACAGCGAAAATTCACTTCCGGCAACCGGTTCCATCACGGCCGGTTCTCCTGTCCAGATTTCGAGCATGGTTTTGTTGGTTAATGCATTATAAACGTCACGTGGCTGAGCATGAAGGATATAATATTTTTTCAGATTTTTCATGTGTAAATTTTTCTTCAAAGTTAGTTTTAAAAAACAGTTTCAAAAATTTGAGTCAGATGAAGAATGAAATTAATTTGTCATCATTTAAAAGTAAAATAACTTCTATTTTAGCCGACATTCGCCGTGTTATTAAAATTATGAATTATAAAATTGACTGAATTTTTCGATTCAGCGTATGAAATATGAAGAAGCTTGTAAATTACTCTCGTCTTATAAAATTTGAACACACCCTGTTTGCCATGCCCTTTGCATTGATAGGCTTTTTTATGGCTATCAGGGAGAATACTTCGTTATTAAGTCTGAAATTACTTTTTCTGGTGATTCTGTGTATGGTTTTTGCCCGGAATGCTGCGATGGGGTTCAACCGTTTCCTCGATCGCGAATTTGATAAACTCAATCCCCGCACAGCTTTGCGCGAAATCCCGGCGGGCATTTTAAACCCCACATCAGTACTGACTTTTGTGATTCTGAACGCCCTGCTTTTTATGTTTGCCACCTGGTTTATCAACCCGCTCTGCTTCTATTTGTCGCCGGTTGCGCTATTTGTGATTTTGTTTTACAGCTATACTAAACGGTTTACAGCATTGTGCCACTTTGTTTTGAGTCTCGGGCTGGCCATCGCGCCAGTGGGTGCCTACCTGGCAGTTACCGGCAAATTCGGCTGGCTTCCGGTATTGATTGGACTGATCGTGTTTTTCTGGGCCAGTGGCTTTGATATAATCTATGCCTTACAGGATGAAAGTTTTGATAAAGCAAACCAGCTAAAATCAATTCCTTCTTATTTCGGCAAGAAAAAAGCGCTGGCAATCTCCCGTTTTATCCACCTGATTGCGGCTGTTTTTGTGGTGGTAGTAGCGGTTTATTCAAATTCAGGATGGGTTCACTGGCTGGGTGCCGGTATATTTATTTCGCTTTTATTTTACCAGCATACTTTAGTAAAACACGATGACCTGAAAAAAGTAAACCTGGCGTTTTTCACATCAAACGGAGTGGCAAGCGTAGTTTACGGCACATTGGTTATTCTTGACATCTGGATTTAACGTAACCTTTTGGAATGCATTACCTTACGATTTATTTTATACTGAAATCCGATTGAAAAGTACTCCTTAACCTGCAATTTGGTTTTTTCGCCAATCTTTACATTGTTTTCATCATAAACTGCAAATTTCACATCATCGTCATAAATCAGGTGAAGCAAAAACCGCATTGTAACAAATTCGTTTAATTTGAAATTGACCGTATTCTCCCAGCTAATATCCTGCTTTTCGAAAGGTTCCTTATAATTCAAAAACATTTTGTACTTGGTTTCATACGAGAAATCTTCGGAGAAATTCTTTTTGAAATATATATCGGCATTCATACCCGGTTCCCAGAAGCTTTTCCGGTTTTGTTCAATCCCGAAACGGGTTTGATCGATTAAAGAAGTATCGCGTACAAAAACATTTTTAACCGTCAGTGGCGACAAAAGCAGCGAAAAATCTTTGTTGGGTTTATACTCCATCCCCACTTTAAAAAAAGTACGCGATGGAGCCAGAAATGCAGAAGATGGTATCGGATTTTCTGCTTTCGGATACTTGTACGCATTGAACAACTGTGTATTAAAATTGAATTCGCCACTATAAAACCACTTTTTGTTTTTATAGGCGCTGATCCCGAACCTGGAAGTGATTTCGAACTTATCATCATTCTTCTGAAGTTCTGATTGGTCGCCACCCTGATAAACCCAGCCGTTACGCAGTTCTCCTGAATTTTCCCATTTAATATGCCCGTCGGGCCTTGCATAATTTGCAAACCCCTTCAAAACTACTAAAGAAGAAATAGCGCTTTGCCCGCCCTTTTCCCAGTTCGAAAGAAAGGTCTGTGAAAAACCTATGTGCCCATCTCCGCCAATTATCCAGGGGGTTACAACTTTATAAGCATTTCCCACGCTGTTTAACGAGGAAATACTTTTTTCCATTTTTCTGAAATCAAACTCTTTGGTTTCTTTGGGTTTATATCTCGAAAAAGAAACGCCATCATCGATCAGCATCGAAATGGTTTTCTTGTCAGTGCTTTTCACAATCACACTGAGCGAATCGTTTTGAATGTTTTTCAGCCAGATGCGGGTGTAATATTCGTTCCCGTTTTTCAGCAGGATATCCTTCCGGTTTCCGGTATAATTCAAAATTGAAATTTGTGATGAATCAATGTAACCGGCATAGTCAGCAAGCGATACCAAAATAGCAGAAATCGAGTCGTTCACCGATTGAACCACCTTTTCGTTGTAATCCCTGAGCACATTATAATTATTGACTTTAACCGAGTCGGTCAATCTTTTAACCTGGTAATTTATTTCACGTTCAAGCTCATTTTTCTGTTGTGCAACGCTCACCGAATCAACATATCGCGAAATAATTGAATCATTATAAACCTGTCGTTTTTGTTCGATATAAATCTGCCGCAAACTGTCTGTTTTTACGAGCTTATTAAATTCATCCGGCGAATTAAGAACCGAATCGGGAATAACTTCCGGAATAATATATTCTTCCGGAAATTTATAAATTCCATTTGTAAACAAAATCAATCCTTTTCCTTGTGGAATCAGTTTTAGTTTTTCTTCCATTTCCGGAGTTAAAACAACCGAACTTAATGGTTTCCTTTTCTCAAATTCAGCTTTTATTTTGCCGGTTTCTGATTCTATTCGCTTTAAAAGTTCGGCATTTCGAATAAAACCCGGCACCAATAAACTATCGCTTACATTTTCGGGTAACCTGAAAACATATGTTTCACCTTTGCTGAATGATTTTTTCAGGTTATTAATGGTGGTATCAATCGGATCGTTTTCTATAAAATTGATTAATCCTTTAACATCCCTGGCTACCGATGGTTTTGCAATGTACCATTCGTTATCATCGTAAAAATATCTTTTCAGGATATCGATTCCCAATTGTAATGTTTCAACATTATCGTTTTTTTCGGTTTGTTGCGAGAATAAGTAATGGGTACTGAAAACACCTAAAAACAGAAAAACGAACTTCAGCTTTTTAATTTCCATGTTTAACCTCTGGCTTTGTTTAAAATTTTAAAACGCAAATTTACCATTAATGTTATTTTCCCACCTAAAATTTCGTAACCGGAACTGAATGTAAATTATCTGTTACCAACCCATTCAGAAAAGGGATTCAGCGATAGCCATGAATTATAATAACGGAAATCAGCAGTTACCTCTTTGCCTGCCCAAACCGGACATTCGAATTTTTCATCTTCTGCCGTCAGTTCTATTTCTGCCAAAATCAAACCTGAATTGGCACCTTCAAAAACATCGATCTCCCAGGTTTTCCCGCCAACCATTTCAAAAAAACGGGTTTTCTCAATAATTCCAGGCCTGCAGAACTTCAGTATTTGCAAAGCATCGGTAACGGGTATTTCATATTCAAACTCGGGCCGGCTGAGGTTTTGCAATTTACCTTTAATGGTAATAAAAGCCTTTTCTCCTGCAATGCGGATCCTGACAGTTTTTTCAGGTTCAGCCAGGAGATATCCCTGCTTGATCCGGATGCCGTTTTCCCCGGCATTCCATTTTCCTTTTTTTACAAGGAATTTTCTTTCAATTTCAGTCATTTCTTAAATTATGTTTCGGCTATAAGGGGCAAAATAGAAAAATAATATTCTATTTTTATGGCCGGAACATCATATAACAAACTTTTTTAATGAACTATTTAACCCGTGACGAAGCCTATACATTATTAAAAGCGCATATTTCTGCCGAAAATATGCTGAAACATTCGATTGCTTCAGAGGCGGTTTTAAGGGCAATCGCACAAAGGCTTGGCGAAAACGAAGAGGAATACGGAATGGCAGGCCTGCTGCACGATATTGATGTGGAAATCACCAAAGCCGATCCGTTTACACATGGTCCGTATGCAGAAAAAATACTGAAAGGGAAAATCAGTGATGCAGCAATTGATGCCATTGTTATGCACAATGAAGTGGCTACCGGAATTCCTAGGTCAACACGGTTTCAACATGCATTGGCCGCCGGCGAAACAATTACAGGGTTAATTACAGCCACCACCCTGGTTTACCCCGACCGAAAAATTGCTTCGGTCAATCCGAAATCGGTTATAAAACGGATGAAACAACTGGCATTTGCCGCTTCCGTAAAACGTGAAAATATTCTGGAATGCGAAAAAATCGGAATTCCGCTTGATGAATTTGCAGCCTTAGCAGTTACAGCCATGCAAAAAATCGACATTGAACTCGGGTTATAAGTGTAATTTTCACTTTTTTCTTTAATTCAATACTAATTTCATTTTTTTTTAAATTACTGTTTTTCTATCTTTCGAAAGACTAACAATCAAAATCTGAACTTATCGAATGTCCTGATGATTAACGATTATCATTTTAAATCGGGTATTGCAAAAAGTGATCAGAAAAAGTTTAAACAACTTATTGAGATCACATCTGACGAGTTATTGCTCTTTGCAATCGGATTTGTCAGGAATAAAGAAGTTGCTGAAGAAATTGTCAGCGATGTTTATGTAAAAATCTGGAATAACCGTTCAGAAATCGAAAACATCCTCAACCTGAAAAGCTACCTGTTTATTTGTGTCCGAAACGGAAGTCTCTCCTATTTACGTAAAGCTAAAAACGACCCCACCATTTCTGTCGAATCCTTAAGCGATTATCATTTTATCCCTGTTGAAGACAATAACAACACGCCAATTGAAAAAGAAACGATTGACAGTATTTATTCAGCCATTGAAGAACTTCCGGCAAAGTGTAAACTGGCATTCACACTTGCCAAAATAAACGGCCTTAAATACAGCCAGATAGCCGAGATAATGAATATTTCTGAAAAAACGGTGAATAATCATCTTGTGAATGCAGTCCAGAAAATCACAGAGATTCTGAATGTTAAAAAAAGAAGGACTAAGTGATCGTGAAATTTGAATGAAAAACTCTCAAACTTTTTTCGGGATTTATATAGGTAGATTTTAAAATCAATCAGTCTTTAATATAAACAAAACAACCCTGTGGAGAATAAAAACAACACTTACGAACTGATAACCAAAAAACTGACTTCTTCTCTTTCAGAAGAAGAAAAAGTTTTGCTCGATCAGGTTTTTACTGAAAACACTGAATTAGCAGAGAATTATGAAATTCTTCAAAAATATTGGAATCACTATTTTTTCAAAACATATCCGAACAACATCTTAAACAAAACAGAAAAGAAACTTGGGTTTAAGTTCGGCCAAAACAAAAATCTCAGTTTAAAAACAGTTTATTCAGTTGCAGCAACAATTTTATTAATCCTGTCACTTGGATTTATTGGTTTTCAGTTACTAAAACAAAAACCAGAAGTTGTTCTGACCAATTATTATGCAAACAACAGCATAAAAAACATTGTATTAAGCGACGGGACAAATGTTTGGCTAAACAAAGGCTCCATACTGATCACCTCACAACCATTTACTGAAAACCGGCGCGAAGTACTGCTGGTTGGCGAAGGATATTTTGAAGTGGAGAAGGATGAAACAAAACCATTTTATGTGAAAACAGCGCAACTTTCAACCCGGGTCCTGGGAACCCACTTTAATATGGCTTCCTATCCGGGAACAAAAAATACAGAAGTAACACTTTATGAAGGGAAAGTAGAATTAACAGACGCTGAATCGACCAGTAACAAAGTTGTTCTGAAACCAGGTGAAAGAGCCACTTTCTCGAAGGAGGACAAAAATTTCTTTGTAAAAGATGTTGACATCAGCAAACCAGCAGCCTGGAGAAACGGGTGCATCTATTTTTATGATGAAGACCTTTTTGCCATTGCACAAAAGCTGGAGTTCAAATTTCAGACCCAGATTATTATTGTTGACGAGGAAGTCGGGAAACTACGGTTTACTGCTGATTTCGACAAGGAAACCCTGGAAGAAATATTGAAACTTTTAAGCGAGGCACACGCTTTTGATTTTACGAAAACACAGGATGGAATAATTATTAACAAAGCCAAAAAACATATTGTACCGACCACAAAAAATAAAAGAACTTAAACCAATTAACAGAAAAGAATAAGACCCGGTCAGTATTATTCTTTTCAAAAGAGAGTTAAATATTTATTAATCAAATCTAAACTATTAATGTATGGAACAATGCGTAATTGTTAGGCCTTCCATCATTCAAAGGGGGCTAAAAAAACTTCGCCTTGGAACGGGATTACTGCTCTTCCTGTTGGCGACAGTGATCAATTCACAGGCAAGTACATATTCAGAATCGGTCAAATTCGATCTGAAAATGAACAATGTCAGCCTGAAAGAAGTATTCCAGACAATCACTGAACAGAGTGAATTTAAGTTTATTTACAACAACAACATTGTTGATGATAAACTTATTGTAACTGTGAAATCAGAAAATGCAAGGGTAGAAGAAATTCTGAATGAAATTCTGCCTCAGCACAGCCTGGAATACAAGGTAATTGAAAAGCAGGTTATTGTTTATCCTTCTGATAATCAAACACCTGCCGGCAATTCAACAAACAACGCAGTACAACAGCAAAAAACAGTCTCGGGAAAGGTAGTTGACGACCGTAATTCTGCCCTGCCCGGCGTAGCTGTTGTTGTTAAAGGTACAACCGTTGGTATTGTAACCGATGTTGATGGCAAGTATTCACTTCCATTGCCCGAAAATGCAGAAACTCTTGTTTTCTCGTTTATCGGGATGAAAACACAGGAAGTGGCAATACAAAACCGCACTGTCATCGATGTAAAAATGACAGCGGAAGTTACAGACCTCGACGAAGTGGTTGTTGTAGGTTATGGAACCCAGAAACGTGCCAATGTGGTTGGTTCGGTAACAACGCTCGACGGAGGTGAACTGGCAGCTATTCCCGCTGTGAACGTTTCCAACGCACTTTCAGGAAAGCTTCCCGGCTCGGTGGTCATCCAGCAAACCGGCGAACCTGGCCAGATGACCCCACGCGTATTGGTACGCGGACGTTCAACCTTAAATGGCGACGTTGCAACCTATACTTCAAATACCGCCCCTTTGGTGGTAATTGACGGGGTTCCAGGCCGTTCGATGGATGAAATTGACCCGAATGACATCGAAAGTTTATCGGTACTGAAAGATGCTTCGGCTGCTATTTATGGAGCACAGGCTGCAAACGGTGTAATTCTTATCAAAACAAAATCGGGGCAGGAAGGCAAACCAAGACTGAATTATCAGTTTTTCCAGGGATTTATGACACCAACCGTGATTCCGGATGTAACCAATGCTGCTGAATATGCTGAAATGCTTTCAGAATACCAGGTTTACCAGGGGAAAGCACGTCGTTATTCCGACAGGGATATCGAACTGTTCAGAAGTGGCGTTGACCCGTGGGAACACCCGAATACCGACTGGTATAGTGAACTGATTGAAAAATGGACCAACACATCACGCCATAATGTTACTTTAGATGGTGGTGCCAACGGTATGAAATACTACGTTTCGTTTGGATACAAAACTGATGATGCAATTTATAAAGCATCTTCCACAAAATACAAACAGTACAACATACGTTCAAAAATGGAAATGCCAATCAATGAGTGGTTAAAAACAAATGTCGATTTGGCTGGATTTCTGAATAACCGTTTGTACCCCTACAAAAGTGCTGATGCAATTGTGGGTCAGTCAACCCGTTTAGTTCCCACAAACTGGGCATATTGGCCAAAAGAAGGCAGATACCCCGGCCCGGATATTGAGTATGGCGACAACCCTGTTGAAACATCTACTTTAAGCGCAGGTACGAACGACCAGAAAACTTACCGGTTCCAAAGTACATTTGGTGCAACTATTACAGTTCCTTTTATCAAAGGTTTAACCTTAAACGGAACATACAGCTACGACCTTACGCATTATTACAATAAAGCATTCTATCAGCCCTGGATTCTGTATTATCCAAACTGGAAACAGGCAACCCGCAACTCGGAAGGCTTTATTACAGACATGCCGCTGACTCCAACGCCAAGGGGGCTATCGACTCCGGAAAATGCTGAACGTTATGACCGTACCATCAACCAGACAACAATGATCAATGCCAATTATGTGAAAACATTTGGCGATCATAACATCAGTTTATTTGGTGGTTACGAGCAATACCAAAGTGACTGGAACTATTTCAGGGGATATCGCAAATATTACATCTCTACTGCAATCAAAACAATGAATGCAGGTAATGCGAAAGACCAGACCCTCGAAGGTAATGCTTCCATTTATGCCCGTAAATCGTGGATTGCCCGTGCAACTTACGACTATAAAGGAAAATACCTTGCTGAATTTGTGTTCCGCGCTGACGGTTCACTGAAATTCCCGGACAACAATCGCTGGGGTTACTTCCCCGGGTTATTGTTGGGATGGCGTGCATCGGAAGAAAATTTCTGGAAAGAAAATATCTCTTTTGTCAACTACTTTAAATTAAGGGCTTCTTACGGACAAATGGGGATGGACCCGGGTAACTCATTTCAGTTTATGAATACTTATGGAATTTCCACCGGTATGACATTTGGCACAGGTGGTTCAATTGAAACCGCAATCGGGCCACCCGTAATTGCCAACAAAAATATAACCTGGGAAACACAGACAACTTATAATCTTGGGTTTGAGTCAAAATTATTAAAGGATATGTTCCATTTAAATTTTGATATTTTTAAAAACCGCAGGGAAGACATCCTGATTACAAAAGATGCTTCGGTTCCAAACTTTACCGGCCTTTCATTGCCACAGGAAAACCTGGGTATTGTTGACAACAAAGGTTTTGAAGTTGAAGCCGGATTCCACAAAGCCATCGCAAAAGACTGGTTCCTGAATCTTTCCGGTAACTTCAGTTATAATAAAAACGAAATCGTTTTCATGGACGAGCCAGCAAAGGCTGTTGAATGGCAACAACTCACAGGGCATCCTTACGGAGCACAGCTGATGTACAAAGCCATCGGTATTTTCAAAGACCAGGCTGCTGTTGATGCTTATCCTCACTGGAGCGGGGCCAAACCCGGTGATGTAATCTTCGAAGATGTTTCGGGCGATGGCAAAATCAACGGAGACGACAGGATACTGGTTGATGAATATGACTATCCGTTTACTTTCTACGGTTTGAACATGGACCTGACCTGGAAAGATTTCACATTAACTATCGGGCTGCAAGGCCAGGGCAAGGTTTACAAACGCAAACAGTACGATAACCGTCGTGGTGAAGCCGGTAACTACTACCAATGGCAATATGACGGACGCTGGCAGAAAGAAGGCGATGTTACCGATGTGGCAAGAGCATACAACCGTGACGACCTTTACTGGTCGCCTGATGTGGCCATGAGTACTTACTGGCTGGAAAACTGCGCATACATGCGTTTGAAAAACCTTGTATTAAACTACAGTATCCCAACTCAATACTACCAGAAAGCGGGTATTGCCAAGGCCTCTGTATTTATTTCGGGCAACAATCTTGCATTACTCTATACTCCCAATAAAATCTGGGATCCGGAAGCCAACAACCCGGGAGTATATCCTCTGATGAAAACTATTGCAATTGGTGCAAATATTACTTTTTAATGAAAGGTTTAACTTTTAAAAAGCAAGAATATGAAAAAACTATTTTATAATATCCTGACAATTGCAGTTGTGATGTTCATTACTCCTTCCTGTGAAGACGTATTGGATCAGCAGGCAGTTGATACGTATAACGAGCAAGCCGTTTTTTCGGATATTAACCTGGTAAATGCTTACCTGGGCAAATGTTACGACAGAATGGGCGGCAACACTGATGCCGGTATTCTTGGGGCCCGGGAGGACCTGCTTGCATCTGGTACCGACCAGACCCTTTGTATTCACCGTCCGTCGAACTATGTTATGCTGAAAGGGACAATGAGTCCTGACCAGTTGGGATTCTTTAATAATATTGGCTATGGCGGCTACTTGCGCTGGAATGATTTATATGCCAATATTCAGAATGTCAACAAAATTCTTGATCAGATTGACAATGTGCCTTTAAAAGAAGGCCAGGAAGCCATGAAAAACAGGATCAAAGGTGAAGCCTATTTTATCAGGGCTTACGACTATTCTTCATTACTGATGGTTTATGGCGGTGCAATTTTGCAGGACAAAGCATTCGTGCTCGGAGAAGATTTTCTCACCATTAAAAGGTCTTCTATCAAAGAAACGCTCGATTTTATCCTCAAAGATATCGACAGCGCAATCGCAACATTACCTGCAACTATCGATCAGGGACGTGCCAACCGTGCTGCGGCAGCAGCTTTAAAATCAAGAGTTCTGTTGTTTTGCGCCAGCAAACTTACCAATGGTGGATGGGCTGAACAGGCAGGAAACCCCTTGGTATCATTCCCTGCAGGGAGCCAGACTGCCCTGTTACAGCAGGCACGCGATGCAGCCAAGGATATCATGGACGGAAAATATGGAAACTTTGCATTGGTTGGCTCTACTGCCGATCCGGTTTCTCCGCTTTCACCGGCTGATGTACAGAAATATGCTGATACTTATTTCAGTATTTTCAATCAGAAATCAGGCTGGAACACTGAAACCATCTGGGGTATCCAATTCCCGCTCACTGGGGGTAATGTAAATAATGCCAACCTTTGGTATGGCCCGAACGGTTACCACAACTGGGGTAATAATAACCCCACTGAACCAATGGTTCGCAGCTACGAAATGGCAGATGGATCGAAATTCCAATGGGACAAATATGATCCGGGAAACATGGAAGTTCGCACAGCTACCGATGCACAATTGGCTGCTGATCCGCTCCGGAACCCCTACAATGGCCGTGAACCCCGTTTCTATGCCAGTATTCTTTATGACGGGGCTCCCTGGCAACAGCGTCCTTCGGATGCAGCTGGCCTGGAACCTGAAAATAAAGTACAAACCAGTTATTTCTTTGCTAAAACCGGCGACACGACTCCTTATAAAAGTGGTCTTGACACACGCCAGGGTCTGATCGAATCGTGGAACGGAACCAAAAACGGTTACTATATCCGCAAATTATTGGATCCGGCAACCGCTGGTCAGTATTTCAGAAATACAAATACCTGGGTTGAATTCCGTTATGCTGAAATTCTGATGAACTATGCCGAAGCCTGTATTGAATTGGGTGGCGCAGATCTTCAAAAAGGTATTGATGCCATGAACATGGTTCGTAACCGCGCCGGTTTGCCCGACAGGGTTACTACCGACCAGGCCCAGGCCCGCGAATATGTACGCCACGAAAGAAACATCGAATTCTTTGCTGAAGGTCACCGCTTTTATGATATGAGACGTTGGATGATTTGCGAAGAAGTAATCACCGATGTTTATGGAATGCGCATTGAACACTACGACGATGGTTATCATGTATGGAAATACAACAAAGCCGATAAAGCTGATGCCCGTTCGTTTACTGATAAAAAATTCTATTGGGTTCCGATCTCACGCGATGAAATGAAAAAAGCACCGCAATTACAGCAGAATCCAGGTTACAATTAGTTAAATTTGATTGGTATGAAAAAAGACCGGCTCAAGCGGAGCCGGTCTTTTCACCAATCTCTCTTTCCTGTTTATTCATTCTTTTTTAATCATTCTCACCCTGTAAACCTTAATAATATTATTATGGTCAGAATTAAATTATCTGTAATGATGATGCTCCAGTACATGATGTACGCCGTTTGGTGGGTACCGCTGGCAGCTTATCTTACAAATCTCGAAATAGCCAGTACTCAAAAAGCACTAATTTTAAGTTCAATGGCTATCGGTTGTATCATTTCACCGGTGATTGGTATGTTGGCCGACAGGCTATTTTCGGCCCAGAAAGTGCTTGCCGGGCTAAACCTCCTGAATGCTGCCATGTTGTTTCTGGCTGCCACCACCCAAGATTCTGACTTACTTTTTATTTTTCTGATTATTGCCATGCTGGGTTATATGCCGTCATGGGGTTTAACCAGTTCTATTGCCATGGCGCATCTGCCATCGGAGCAATTCCCGAAAGTCCGCGTTTTTGGTTCAATTGGCTGGGTTGCTTCGGGTATTTTCAGTATTGTATTCATTAAAATCCTGAATGTTGATTTTGACGGCACTCACCTGCCCTTTTATTGCGGAGCCGGAGTGAGTTTACTGGCAGCCTTGTCGAATCTGTTCCTGCCCGACACGCCACCGGCAGCAGCCGGAAAAAAGTTTTCGGTAATCGATGCTTTTGGCTTGGGAACCATTCATTTAATGAAAGACCGCAATTTTGCCTTCTTTATTATTTTTTCTTTCCTGTCGATGATTCCGTTTGCCATGTATTATTCTTATTTCTCTGAATTTCTGCTGAATATGAATACCAAATACATATCGGTTACTATGAACTGGGGTGTTCTGGCCGAAATGGGATTTATCCTCCTGGTTCCGCCGGCCATCAAAAAATTTGGGATCAGAAATGTAATGTTACTGGGACTTCTGGCTTTGGTGATCAGGTATGCATCGCTTTACACGGGGGGTGTAATCAACCAGCATTGGATGTATTATATCGGAATTCTCATTCACGGGCTTATTTTCGGGTTCTTTTATGTGGGCGGCCAGATTTATATCGACAAAAAGGCGCCTGCCGAGTTAAAATCACAAGCCCAGGGATTTATTTTCCTGGTAACATTTGGAGCCGGTTTGCTGGCGGGCAACCTCATTTGTGGAAGACTGATTCATCTTTATAAAAATGAAATTGGCTATAACTGGGATGCCATTTGGGGAATCACAACGCTGGCCTCGATTATATTGTTGGTTCTTTTCCCGCTGCTTTTCAGAAAAGAAAAAGAAGCCTGACTTTCTGCTCAATTAAAGAATACATAATACCAATAAGTATCTCTAAACTCGTGCAATGCCCGCTGGGCGGCAGTTTTATGGGTGCTGTTCTGCTGAAATATCTGGTAATACCGGTCAAAACGCTGAACAGTTTGCGGATTAATCGCCAGATTTTCGGTTACAGGAAACGGAATCTGATTTAAAAGACAATAGGCAACAACCGCTTCTTCAATGTTTTTCGGAATACGCGAAAATCCTGCCCTTTCGAGCAACGGTAACATTTCAGTTATTGTTTTATAATCTTTCTGAAGTAAAAGCCACGCAAATTTGTACTGAACAGCCATAAAATTAGTGGGATCGGAATTCAGGATTGAATCAACATTGGCAGGCGGATTTTCGGCCAAAACAAAAAAATCATCCTTTATTTTCAATCTTTTTACCTTTCCCAATTCCTGATCTTTGTCGATTAAATCCTGATTTTCAAGCAATTTTTCAAATTTTGCAGCCTCGTTTTTATAGAAAAGGGAAGACTTCAGCATTGCGATGTATTTCGATGCCAGCGTATAATTTTCGTTGATTAGTTCGGTTTTAATCAACAATTTCAATCCTTCCGGTGTCAATCCGCGCATCACCATGTATTCGTAGGCCCAGCGCGCTGCTTCGTTGGTCATTCCCAGCGAATAATAAAAATAGCCGCCCTTGCGCAACACCTCGCCAGTT
>JAJUGS010000275.1 GCA_029265875.1 Prolixibacteraceae bacterium | reverse complement strand
ATTTCTTCTGTTTCTCCCGGACATAAAACAGTTACAACATCTTCGACAATCGAGGTAATCTTCCCGATTTTGCCATTAAAAAACCGTTTCTCAGGTTCAGGGTCATTCTTCACAAACATCACCTGTGCCCCCACTTTCAGGTTCAGGTTAAAATCGGTTGGATAGGCATATTCGGGGAAAAGGTTTTCAATCTCGGCCCTGAAAAGAACCGATTTCCCCGGCAGGTTTTTCAGTTTCGAATCGTTGATCTGCGCGGCCTGCGCGTTGTGCGTGCAAAGTGTGATATAACCTTCGTTATCAGCCGGACTGAACCCGGGGATAAACCGTTTGTTCAGCAAATCGAGCGATGGTTTGTCGAGACAGTTGTCGCGCACCTTATTCAGAATCTCAATAAATTCGTCGTCCTGCTGGCGGTAAACATGCGTCAGTTCGATGCTTACATACGACGTTTGTTTCAGCACTTTGCTGCTGAAAAAGTAGCCGGTTTCGTATTCGGTTCTCAGCAATTCCCACTCGTCGCGTTTGATTACCGGAGCCAGTTGCTGCAGGTCGCCAATCATCAAAACCTGTGCCCCGCCAAACGGTTTCATGCGGTTTTTGAACCTCCGCAAAACACGGTCGATCGCATCCAAAACATCAGCCCGCACCATACTGATTTCGTCAATCACCAGCAAATCGAGACTGCGGATAATGTTGATTTTTTCCTTGCTGAAACGTTTTTCTTTCCAGTCGTTGCTGTTGTCGCCAATTTGCGGGGCAAACGACAACTGAAAAAACGAATGAATGGTTACACCGCCGGCATTGATGGCAGCCACCCCGGTGGGAGCCACCACAATCATCCGTTTGGGCGAATGTTCTTTCAGGTTTTTCAGGAAAGTGGTTTTGCCGGTTCCGGCTTTACCTGTCAAAAAGATGTTTTTGTTGGTGAACTGTACAAAACGGCTGGCTAATTCAAGTTGCTTGTTGGTTTCCATAAATTGAATTTCGGGTTAGTTTTCTTTATTGATGAGGTTAATAACCACTTTTACCATTATATCTTTTTCTTCTGTTTTACTTACTGCAATCATTAAAGTAAGCGCTACCAGTGCATTATCCGCAATTCTTTTCCTTCCTGATTCATCATACAAAACTCCGTTCTTTTCCATAAAATATAGAAATAAAAAGGCAGCAATTCGTTTATTTCCATCGGTAAAAGAGTGGTTTTTAGTAATTAAATAGAGCAAGTTTGCTGCTTTTTCTTCAATACTCGGATACAAGTCAATGCCATTAAAAGTCTGGTAAATCGTAGCAATTGAACTTTTAAATGAATCATCTTTTTCGTTCCCGAATAAGCTGCTGTTTCCGTAATATTTCCGGGCTATTTCAATTTGTGCTATCGCATCTTCGTAAGTTAACCTGAAAACATTGTGTTCAGATGTTGAACTCACTTTCAGATTTTGATAATCATATTGGTCTAAAATATCGAGTGCATACGCATAATCTGAAATAATCTTTAGTAATCCAGTGCTCTCTTCGTTTGAAAGTGCTTTGTATTTTAAAACATTACCAAGGATTTTTATTGACTCCTGCAATTCTATCAGTTTTTCATTTTGCTGAATGAGTTTTTTCTCGTTTAAAACAAATCCTTCCAAAAGATAGTCTTTCAGTATTTTATTGGCCCAAATACGAAACTGAGTGCCTCTTTTTGATTTTATGCGATATCCAACAGAAATTATCACATCGAGATTGAAAAAATCAACCTGATATGTTTTCCCATCTTCGGCAGTTGTTGCAAAATTTGCAACAACTGAATTTCGATGAAGCTCTCCTTCCTTAAAAATATTACCAATATGTCTGGAAATAACAGACTTATCCCGCTCGAACAAAGATGAAATCTGGTTGAGATTTAGCCAAACTGTTTCATTTTCGAGAACTACCCTTATCTCGGTTGCCCCGTCTTCGGTTTTAAAAATCTCAATGGATGACTGGTTCATACTGAAAATTTCCATAAAAATAAGGAAAATCAGGGTTGCTGAACTTTAATGAATTATGAATTTGGAGTTGATATTTCAGGATATGAATTTCCGAATTACATCAAGGTCAATATCGGGTTCTGTGATTTCATGTTTTGCCTGGCTGTAAAATGGCCGCCGTTTTGCCAGCATTTCATCAATAAAAACAACCAGTTCTTCTTTCGATTTTCCCTTTATCAGCGGGCGTTCGGTTTTTGAATGAATCAGCCTGTCGGCCAGGATGGCCGGGTCGATGTTCATATAAATTGTGGTGCCGGTCTGGTTCATCAAATCCATGTTATCGAAAAAGCAGGGTGCTCCGCCGCCAGTAGCAATCACAATATTGCTGAATTCTGAAAGTTCTTCGAGCGCCTTTCGCTCTTTTTTGCGGAATTCAGCTTCCCCCTCTTCGGCAAAAATCTGCGGAACCGATTTGTGGTTGCGCATTTCAATATAATGGTCCATATCAACAAACTGCAGGTTGAGGTGCTTTGCCAGCCTTCGCCCAAGTGTCGATTTCCCGCAGCCCATGTATCCAATCAGATAAATTCTCATAATAACAGTTTAAAGTTTAAGGTTCAAAGTTTCGAGTGGTGAAAACAAGGAACTTTGAACTGGAAACCCGGAACTCAAAAGAGTGTCATCTGCGTGGGGTCGGGCGCATCTTTTGGCGGACGTTTAATTTCAAACGGGATATCGCTGAAATCAGGAGTTTCCGGCCATTCCTGCCCTTCTTCTCCATTTTCTTCCCCATTGCTTATTCCTTCGTCCGATTCCGGTTTATCGTGTTCGTCCTTAATAACCGGTTCAATTTCGTAAACATTAGCCACTTCGTAATTCGACAAACGCTTGCCTTTTGCTTTCCACGACTTAACACTGATAAATTCGGCCACTTCAACGATCTCGTTTTCACGGCCTTCGTTTTTACCGCCAAATTTCAGCTCCAGCCGCGGATATCGCACCCAGGTTACGCTCACCAGTTTATTATCGGGGTGTTCGCCGATAAAGTGAATCATTTTCCCTTCTTCTTCCTCAATCTCAAAACGTTTCACATAGTAAAACATTTGTTCGGCGTCGTAATAAACAACCGACAATACTTTTCCCGGGTCAAACTTCTCGATAGAGAGAATATCCGGTTCGAAGTGATTGCTCAAATCGTAGTTATACAGTTGGAAATCACCTTTTTTGTATATGACCAGAATTTTATCATCGGCCGAAAACTCGCCCAGGTATTTCCCGCGGTTGTCGGCATTCAGGCGCAAAACATCCTCATCGAACCAGATTTTTCGTCCGCCCAGTGTCGATAAACCTTTTTCCTTCAGGCTGATTTTATGAATCTCAAATTTCGTAAGCAGGTTCCCCATCGATTGGCGGCCTTTGATGGCCAACTCGCCAAGATTTACCTCAAAATTCAGTTTTTTTATCCTCGGTTTTGGTTTCAGTACTACTCTCAGTGTTTCGGCTTCACCATTCGGATTGGCAGAAAAATAGACCACGCGCGACCCTTTGGTTTCCATCGTAAGATTGTATTCTTTGTCGCGGGTGACGCCGGTTACCGAGAAGCGTTTCATGTAATAATAACCTGATTCGCCATCTTTATAAACCACGTTATAAACCGTGCGGTTGTCGCCTTTTTTGAAGATTTCGACATGCAACGGGTTTTTGTCGATAAAGGCTTTTTCCTGCACCTTCGATACAAAGTAGGTTCCGTCGCGCCGGAAAACAATGATGTCGTCGATATCGGAACAATCGCAGATGTACTCGGCCTTTTTCAGCCCGTAACCCACAAAACCTTCTTTCCGGTCGAGGTACAGCTTTTCGTTGCGGACCACCACTTTGGTTGCCACAATATTCTCGAAGCTGCGGATTTCGGTTTTCCGTTCTTTTCCTTTGCCGTATTTGTTTTTCAGATGAACAAACCATTTGATGGTAAATGGCACAATATTCAAAATATCGTGTTCAACCGCTGCAATTTCGTCTTCGATGGCTTTCAGGTTTTCGTCGGCTTTGTCCTTGTTGAATTTCAGGATCCGGGCCATTTTAATTTCCATCAGTTTCAGAATATCGTCGCGGGTGATTTCCCTTTTCAGTTTTGGTTTCCAGGGGTCGAAACGCTTGTCGATGTGCGAAATTGCCTCGTCCATGTTTTCAGCGTCTTCAAACTGTTTGTCCTTGTACATCCGCTCTTCGATAAAAATTTTCTCGAGCGAGGAGAAATGCCAGGCTTCCTCGAGTTCCGATTTGCGGATTTCGAGCTCGCGTTTCAGCAATTGCAAGGTAGCATCGGTTGAGCGGCGCAGAATTTCCTTCACCCCTATAAAAATCGGTTTGTCGTTCTCGATTATCACCGAGTTGGGCGATAACGAAACTTCGCAATCGGTAAATGCAAAAAGTGCATCGATGGTTTTGTCGGATGAAACGCCTGCAGCGAGATGAACCAGAATTTCAACGTTTTCAGCCGTATTGTCGTCAATTTTTCTGATTTTGATTTTTCCTTTTTCGTTGGCTTTGATGATGGTTTCGATGAGCGAACCGGTGGTTTTCCCAAAAGGAAGTTCGGTGATGGCCAATGTTTTGTTGTCGCGTTTCTCAATTTTTGCCCTGACTTTGACGGTACCGCCACGCATACCATCGTTGTAACGGCTGAAATCGGCCTGCCCGCCGGTTGGGAAATCGGGGAGCAAATCAAAATCAACTCCTTTTAAGTATGCGATGGAAGCGTCGCACAGTTCGATAAAATTGTGCGGGAACAGTTTGGATGCCAGCCCCACGGCAATCCCGTCGACTCCCTGCGCGAGCAATAACGGAAATTTTACCGGCAGTGTAACCGGTTCGCGCTTGCGGCCATCGTACGAAAGTTTCCAGTTGGTGGTTTTCGGGTTGAAAAGCACTTCGAGCGCGAACTTCGAAAGCCGTGCCTCGATATAACGCGGGGCCGCTGCACCATCGCCTGTGTAGATATTTCCCCAGTTTCCCTGCGTGTCGATGAGCAGTTCCTTTTGCCCGAGCTGAACAATGGCATCGGCAATGGACGCATCGCCGTGGGGATGATATTGCATGGTTTGCCCGATAATGTTGGCCACTTTGTTGTAACGGCCATCGTCCATTTCGCGCATGGCGTGCATAATGCGCCGCTGCACTGGTTTCAGCCCGTCGTTGATGTACGGAACAGCGCGTTCGAGAATTACATACGAAGCATAATCAAGGAACCACTTTTTGTACATTCCCTGCAGGTAAATCACTTCCTCCTTACCTTCCTCCTCTGCTTCGGGCAAATCTTTTGGTTGCTCGGGTAATTCTTCCGGGTTTATATATTCTTCT
>JAJUGS010000139.1 GCA_029265875.1 Prolixibacteraceae bacterium | reverse complement strand
TCGGCATGAAGCCCTGAAATATTCAGTTCCATCAAATCAAGCGGTCCCTGCGGTTTTTGTACCGAAATCAGCCCGTTGATTTTTTCGATTTTTTCGGGCAGCCCCATGTATTGAATCAAACCATTTTCCACTTTCACATCGAACAACATTTCCGGGTAATCTTCTTCGCACAAAACACCGGCAATTTTTCCTGACACATTGGCAATTCCGCTGGTGGTGAGGTTTTCGAGATATTTGGCATAATCAGCCGGGACCAATGCCAGAAAATTTTCAAACTCGGAAGATTTGGTGGCAAACTGCAGGTTGTAAATCTGGCTTTCGGCGGGCATTTCAATCCATCCGGTGAGTTGCAGCGGCAAACGGTTCACCCAAACATCGCTGGTGGTAATATCCACTTTCAGTTTATCAAAATCAACATTCACAGCCGATTTTGTTTCGAGTGCCACTCCCGAAATGTATTTTGTGCTGTCGTATTCAAACAGAAAATCTGCTGCTTTTCCGGCAAGTTGCAAAGCGGTTGAATTACCATACATTTTGCCATCAACATTGAGGTTGATCCCGGCTAAAACCACTTTCATCGGCGAGATTTCGTCGGAATAGACCATTCTGCCGTTTTCAATTTCGATCTTTTCGAGTTTTATTTCAAAAGGCTTTTCAGATTTTTCCGGTTGGTTTTGAACAGCCTGCTCCGGCTCACTTTCCAGCGTCACATCCCAGTTTGCCTTGTCGTTTTTATTGACCAGCAAATTCAGTAGCGGTTGCCGGATTACAATTTTTTCGATGCTCCGTCCCGAACTTTTAAAAAGTGAAAACAGGTTCATGGAAGCGTTAACCGACGACGCATAAAAAAGTGTATCGCCCTGAAATTCATCTTTACCGGTAACCGACAAATCTGAAATCACCATCGTAGCATTCGGAAAATCGCGAAACAGTGTTACATCAAAACCGGCAAACTCCACGGTGGCGTTCAACTGTTTATTGATGGCTGTTCTGGCGGCTTCCACCAGCCTGGGTTTAAACAAAAAAGGTGTCAGAACCAATGCTGCAACCAACAACAGCACAATGGCCAAAACGATGATGATTATTTTTTTCATGGTAGTCTTTCTATGAAAAACGGTATTATTCTTCCATTATTACCTGACGCAGAAATTGCAAGGCAGTTTGCCCGGAACGCAAAATATTCCTTTCGCGGTTGTCGCCAAAGGTAAATTTCTTTGCTTTCACGGTATTATCTGTGGCAACTGCAATCCAGACTGTGCCCACCGGTTTTTCGGGAGTTCCGCCATCGGGACCGGCAATTCCGGTGGTGGCAACCGCAAAATCAGCATTCAGCACTTTTCTTACGCCGGTTGCCATTTCACAGGCGGTTTCCTCGCTCACTGCACCAAAATTTATCAAGGTTTCAGTTTTAACCCCCAGTATTTTTTCTTTCACTTCGTTTGAATAGGCCGTTACAGAACCTTTGTACCATGCTGAGCAACCCGGAACCGAAGTAACCAGGTGCGAAACAAGCCCCCCCGTGCAACTTTCGGCAACAGCCAGTGTTTTTCGCTGTGGCAGAATCATCTTACCGATTGCTTCTGCCATGGTTTCATTGCCGTAACCATAAATCGCTTCCGGGATTATTTGCTGTAATTTTCCGGCTTCGGCCTCCACCAGTTTTTCCAGTTCATTTTTGTCATCACCGGTTGCTGAAAGCCGCAACCGCACCGACATCGGGCTGGGCAGGTAAGCCAGTTTTACATTTGCGGGAAGGTTATTCTCAAAATCTTCAATCCTGATCGCCAGCATCGATTCAGGTATTCCCTGGGTAAGAATGGTTTTATGGTAGATTGCCTTTGTTTTCCCTGTTTTTTCGAGCCGGGGCAGCACTTCATTTTCGATTAAATATTTCATTTCGAAAGGCACGCCGGGAAGCGAGACAAAAATGGTGTCGTCTTTTTCAAACCACATGCCGGGAGCCGTCCCGAGATGATTGTATAAAACGGTGCAATTGTCGGGAACCAGCGCCTGGTCGCGATTGAGCTTGTTGATATCAATATTTCGTTTTACAAACCGGTTTTTGATGTGCTCCAGCGTTGGCTCGTGCAAAACCAGTTTCGAACCAAAATATTCACACAAAGTATTTTTGGTAATATCGTCTTTTGTCGGTCCCAAACCACCTGTCAGCACAACGATGTCCACCTTTTTCGCGGCATTCTGAATGGCTTCCAGAATGTGCTTTTTGTCGTCGTGAACCGATGTAATCTGAAAAATCTCGATTCCGTGGATATTAAACTGTTCGGCAATCCAGGCCGAATTGGTATCCACAATTTGCCCGATCAGAATTTCATCGCCAATGGTAATAATTTCTGCTTTCATTTTTTTATTTCGAGTTTCAAGTCCCGGGTTCCGGGTAGCTTTTCAAAACTACCTAATTTTGTAACCACTACTATTCGTTTATTCTTTATTTTTCTCCCCTTCTGAGGAAGGGCCAGGGGAGTCTTTCAAATGCTCCAGCCGCTGTAAAAGCGTAGGGTGAGAATAGTGAAAAAACACATATAACGGGTGCGGGGTGAGGTTACTCAGATTTTTCACCGAAAGCTTTTTGAGGGCCGAAGCCAGCGATCCGGGATTGAAATGTTGTGCCGCGAAAGCATCGGCCTGGTATTCATTTTTCCGTGAAAGCAGGTTCATAAAAATACCCAGCACAAAAGAAAAAGGCGTGTAAAGAATCCCGAAAGCCACCAGCCCGATGTGAAAATTGGGATTTTCGACCCCCAGCGCCTTACTCAAAACCGGGTTGCCCACAAAAAGCGAAAAAACAAACAACAAAACTCCTGTTTGGAGCAGCGAAATGACCAAGCCCTGCAAAACATGTTTCTTTTTGTAATGCCCGATTTCGTGTGCCAGAACCGCCACAATTTCGTCTGTTTCCATTTCGTTGATGAGCGTATCGTATAATACAATCCGTTTTTTGGCACCAAAACCGGTAAAATAAGCGTTGGCTTTTGTGGAGCGTTTTGAGCCGTCGATCACAAAAATATTATCGAGTTTAAATCCCACTTTCCCGGCAAATTGCTGAATGGCATCTCTTAATTCGCCTTCCGGCAGCGGAGTTTGCTTGTTAAAAAGTGGTACTATCAGGTTTGAATAAAACAGAACCATAAAAATGGAGAAAGCTGAAACTACGAGCCACGCATAAATCCAGAAAAACATCTGCGTTTTCT
This sequence comes from Prolixibacteraceae bacterium, assembly GCA_029265875.1. Lineage (GTDB taxonomy): Bacteria > Bacteroidota > Bacteroidia > Bacteroidales > Prolixibacteraceae > Draconibacterium. The sequence continues at coordinate 8,597 of JAJUGS010000139.1, read as the reverse complement.
GCCAGATTAATATAATAACAGCCATTAAACCACCGCCAATAACGGCACCGAGCAGCCAGCCCTTTAATTTATCGAAAACAAAAGTTTTTACGGTTGTTTTGTTGAAACCAAATTTTTCCTCAATCACAAACGTATCGTAAACTTCAAAAGGAGTGTGCAAAATATCGGAAGCAAACAGGATGATTCCGAAAAAGAAAAGTGCCGCCAGGATTGCATTGCCAGTGATACCCCAGGCCAGCGCATCGACAAAAGCAAAACCTGCCAACAGAAACATGGCAAGCGTTACTGCAAAACTGAACGTTCCGGTAATCATACCAAACCGGTGATTCTCACGTTCGTAGGCCTGTTGTTTTTTGTATTTTTCTTCGTCGTATATTCCGGTCAGTTCAGGTGGCAGTTTGTCGCTCCAGCGGGTTGTGTTCAGGTAATCGAGATATTTTTCAAAAAGAAAATCAGCCACAAGAATGGCGATAATCACCCAAAACAATATTTCGTGCATATTCATTTTTGTTTTTTGAAAGGAACAAAGATAGACAGCGGGAGTTTAAATATGGAAGTCAGAATGCAAATTTACACGAATCAAAAGTCAAAGCCCTTTAAATAAAGATGATCCTCCTGTTGGTAAAATTAGATTCCATCTATTCCATGACTTCGAACAGTTCAGCACCAACCATATATCAGCATTAATGTCAATGTCATCAAAAATAAAAAAATAGATTTGTATATTTGAGTAAATTACTTTTTATATGAATCAAATTCAATTATATACAAAAATCAATTTCCTGCCGCAGGAATTAAAATCGGAAGTAAATGATTTTGTTGACTTTCTTTTAAGTAAAAGCAAAAAGGAGAAAAAAAACAAACAGCCAAAATTTGGTTGCGCCAAAGGAGAAATTTATATTTCATCTGACTTTGATGAGCCGCTTGAAGATTTTAAAGATTACAGGTAATGAAATTGCTTCTTGATACACACATTAATCTGGTTCCTAAATGGTGATGAAAAACTTTCGAAGAAAGTGAGATTTGCTATTGAAAATAGTGAAAACGAGAAATTTGTAAGTGTAGGATCGGTATGGGAAATTGCAATAAAAATCAGCCTTGACAAATTCTGTTTTTCAAAAGGCTTTAGACATTTTCTGGAATTAATTGATGAAAACGGATTTATGATAATGCCGATTACAATGGAGCACGCGCTTATTTTATCAACACTTGAATTTATCCATCGTGATCCATTTGACAGATTGCTCATTTCGCAATGCAAAGCTGACAACCTGACGCTGGCTACAATTGATGAAAACATTAAAAAATACCAAATTCGAACCATTTGGTAGATTCGCATTACTATAGCCAACAAAAAACCCCGCCTACCGGCAGGGTTCCCTGAAAAATAGAAAATTTTATAACCTTAAATAATCGCTTTCATCGATTCCATGGCTTCACGGAGTTCTGCACCAATCAATTCCACTTCGTGGTAACGGATTTTTTCGTTGATTTCAATCAATTCGCGGTTGTCAACATGGCCATCTTTTCCTTCGTTAAAGTTGCGGCCAATCACGTTGGTGTCGATGCGGCTCATAAAATCGGCCAGCAGCGGACGACAGGCGTGGTCGAATAAATAACAGCCATATTCGGCAGTATCCGAAATCACGCGGTTCATTTCGTACAGCTTTTTACGGGCGATGGTGTTGGCAATCAGCGGAGTTTCGTGCAGTGACTCGTAGTAAGCCGATTCCGCTTTGATACCGGTTTCTGTCATTACTTCGAAAGCCAGTTCAACACCTGCTTTTACAAAAGCTATCATCAAAACGCCATTGTCGAAATACTCCTGTTCTTTTATTTCCATGTCGCCGGCCGGAGTTTTTTCAAAAGCCGTTTCGGCAGTGGCTGCGCGCCAGGTCAGCAGGTCTTTGTCGCCGGCAGCCCAGTCTTTCATCATGGTAGCCGAGAACTCACCCGACATAATGTTGTCCATGTGTTTTTCAAACAACGGGCGCATAATGGTTTTCAGTTCATCAGCCAGTTTGTAGGCTTCAATTTTAGCAGGGTTGCTCAGGCGGTCCATCATATGGGTAATGCCACCCAGTTTCAGTGCTTCGGTAACCACTTCCCAGCCATATTGCACCAGTTTGGCAGCATAATTCGGGTTGATGCCTTTTTCCACCATTTTGTCGAAACACAACAACGAACCACTCTGCAGCACACCACAAAGAATGGTTTGCTCACCCATTAAATCCGATTTTACTTCGGCAACAAACGACGAATGTAAAACACCCGCTTTATGCCCACCTATTGCTACACAATAAGCTTTGGCAATTTCCAATCCGTCGCCATTCGGGTCGTTTTCGCGGTGAACGGCAATCAAAGTCGGAACACCAAACCCACGCAGGAATTCTGCCCGGACTTCAGAGGCCGGTGATTTCGGAGCCACCATAATTACAGTTAAATCCTTGCGGATTTCAATGCCCTCTTCCACAATATTGAAACCGTGTGAATACGAAAGACAAGCGCCCTGTTTCATCAGCGGCATGGCGGCTTTTACAACCGGTGTGTGGTATTTGTCGGGTGTAAGGTTCAGCACCAGGTCGGCTTGTGGAATCATCTCCTCGAATGTGCCAACCGGAAATTTGTTTTCGGTGGCATTGATGTAGGAAATGTGTTTTTCGTCGATTTCAACTTTGCGCAGTGCATAGGAAATATCGAGGCCACTGTCGCGCATGTTCAAACCCTGTGCAAGTCCTTGTGCTCCGCAACCAAGTATCACGATTTTTTTGCCAAGCAGTTTTTTTACGCCATCAGCGAATTCCGAATCTTCCATGAAATCGCATTTTCCGAGCTGTTCCAACTGGAGGCGCAACGGTAACGAACTAAAATAATTTGCCATTTTTTTATTGTTTTAATTTGATTAAAATTTCTGCTCTCTGTCTCATTACTCAATACTGAATACTCAGTACTATCCAATTACAAAGCAATAAAATATAAATTACTCTCTATTGTAAAAATAAAGGTTTTTTAGGTAATTTTCATGGATTTTAAATCACCGTTTCATCTGAAACAGAAAATAAACTTTTTAATTTTCAGAATATTAAAGAAATGCAGCATTGGAAAGTTTCAATGATTAAAATTACTCATTGGCCCTGTACTGCAAGGGCGACAAACCCGTTTCGCGTTTGAAGAATTTGGTAAAATACGACTGGTCGGAGAAGTTTAGCTGGTGAGCAATTTCCGAAACCGGGAGGTTCGTGTGTACCAGCAATCTTTTGATTTCGAGAATCTGTTTGGCTTTAATAATCTGGTTCGAAGTTTTTCCGGTGAGCGTGACCAATGTTTGGGTAAGATGGTTTGGAGTGATGGCCAGCAACGCGGCATATTCGTTCACCGTCAGGTTTTTCTGGTAGTTTTCTTCCAGCAATTGAAAAAACTTCTTCACCACCACGTGGCTTTTACCGCTGTTAACCACTGGTTCATCGGTTTTGTACAAAACAGCGCAGGATGTCAAAATCAAATCGAGCACCGAACGTAATAATTCGGCTGAAACTCCGGCCGGCTTCCCGGTTTCGGCAATGGCTTTCAGAAACAGTGTTTCCAGAAACTGCACGTCGGTTGGGCTGGTTAGTATTAATGGCGGATTGTCGCGGCGAAGCGTAAAAAAGAACGGGAATTCAAGCAGCCGGTTGCGGTTGGTTTGGTTGATGAGATAAAAATCGGAAGTAAAAATATAGATGAACCCTTCAATGTCGCTGGAAAAATCGATTTTGTGTGCCTGCCCTGGCGACATAAAAAACACGCAGGGTGGCTGTATTTCGTATTTGTTGCCATCAATCACATGAAAACCGGTTCCCCGTTTGAGGAAAAGCACTTCAAAAAAATCGTGCCGGTGTGGGTATTTCACACTGAAATGGCGGTTGGCATCAAAAACTTCCACCTCAAACTGGCGGGCTGCATTTCCCGTGTTACTGAAATTGTGCACACTGTACACGGGAATTTGTTCAGTTAACTGTTTATTCTGATTCAATCGACAAAATTTTACCCCGAAATTAAAAGGTTTGAACATTGAAACAACAAGCGTTGTGATAATTGTTGTCCTTTCAGTCGATGGAATAAACAGCATCACATCTTTAAATTATGAATATCCGGCAAAAGAAATCAGCAAAAACTTTTAATCTTGTTGAAACAAAAGCTGAATTTCGCGAACTCTGATAATTTGGTTTCAATGGATAACCCGAGAAAAATACCTGTTACCGTTATCACCGGCTTTCTGGGAGCCGGTAAAACCACGTTTATCAACGGCATTCTGAAAAAAAATGTGGAATGGAAATTCGCACTTGTGGAGAATGAATTCGGAGAGGTGGCGATTGATTCAAAGTTGATAAACGGCATAGAAGCCAGCCGGATGTTCGAATTGAAGAACGGATGTATTTGTTGTACCATTTCGGACGAATATGAACAGGCGCTGGCTGAACTGGCAGATCGGTTTCCCGAAGTGGACCATTTGCTGATTGAAACAACAGGCATTGCAGACCCGGCACCGGTAATCAGGCCATTTTTTGCCGATAAAAAACTGAAAAGACAATTTCAATTCAATGGAACTGTTTGTTTGGTGGATGCCGTGAACTATCACCGGTATCCGGCCAAACAAATCGCCTGGAAGCAAATGGCCATTGCCGACACTATTTTTATTTCAAAAACGGAAGATTTTGATGAGGAAAGGAAAAAAAGTATTGCCGATGAAATCAGTAAAATAAATCCACTGGCAAAGATTAAACTGGGGAATTCAGGTGAACCTGAAAAATCCTGCCTTGGTGCAATCGCTGAAAAAAGCCTGACAAACCTGGTTTTTTTACCATACCCATCAATCGGAAAAAATATTCAGGCCCAAACCATGCAATTTGACCAACCTTTGAAAATGGAAACATTCAAAGATTGGCTCTTCTATACCCTGGATGTTTACAAAGAACAGGTTTACAGGGTTAAAGGCATTCTTACCTTTGAAAATGAACCTTACCATTATATTCTTCAGGGCGTGGGTGGCAGCTTTGATCTGGAAGAGAGCGATATGCTTGCCGATGACAACAGGAACATGATTGTAATTATAGGCCAACTTGAGGGAATTGAATTGCACTATTCACAATGACAGGGAAATCACTGTCATCCACAATGGAATAACCAACACCGAGAAGATTGTGGCCACCACCACGATCCTTGCCACAAGCGGGGTATCCAGTTTATATTGGGTCGAAAGCGCATACGGTGTAAGCCCGAGCGGCATGGCAGCATCTAAAATGGTGGCCTTGAACTGAAGCGTTTCCATTCCTGTATTTTTTATGACCAAAAACAAAACCAGCGGAAAGATCAACATAGTTAAAACCGACCACGCGGCTGCGGTCATCCACTCTCTGACCGTACCTGATTGATGCAAACCGAGAAAAATGCCAAGAGAAAAAAGTACAATTGCTGTGACAGAACCTGCAAACATTCTGATGGAACTTTCGGCAAAAGCAGGTAGTTTCAACTGGAAAATAGCCAGAAAAAACCCCACACCAACAGCAATTAACATGGGGTTGGTAATCAGGCTAAGCGTAATTTTTTGCAGGCGAACCGGCCCTTCGCCGGTAATTTCAAGTAAAAACAGTGCCAGCGTAAACATCCAGAAAAGATATACTGCCGAAATTATGGCTGCATACGGCATTATTGCCTCACCAAAAGCATTCTGCAAAACAGGCATCCCCAGGTAGGCGTTGTTGGTGAATGGAAGTATAAGGACCAATGTTCTTTTGGCCGTTGTGCCAAGTTGAAATATCCTGGTAATTATAAAAGCAAGAAAAATCAGTATAATAATATTAACCGAGTTAACAAATAAAAGTTTTTTTATTTCATGTTCTGCCAGATTTATGTTCATGAGGGCAACCACAATCAGCGCCGGAAACCCGATATAGAGTGCGTATTTGTTCAATATTTCCACCCATGTTCCGTTAATTTTTTGCAGACGCGAAAAAACTATTCCGGCAAAAATGACCAGGAATAATGGCAAAACTGCGTTAAAAGCCATCAGGAGTGTGCCCATTCTCCGTAATTGATAAATGGCCTCACATCGGTAACCATCATACCAGCTTTTTGTGCTGCCTCAATCCCGAGGTCCCCGTCTTCAAAAACCTGGCAAAATTGTGGTTCAACGCCCATCAGCCGTGCACATTCCAGAAATGTTTCCGGTTCAGGTTTATGTTTTGTAACATCGTCGGCTGAAACAACATGGTCGAAATATTTCAGGATATCAAGCGTTTCGAGCTGAACCATGGCACTTTTTCTTCCGGCTCCGGTACCCACGCTCATTGGCAATTTGCCGTATGTTTGCCGAACAATTTCAAATACTTCGTCGATAGGTTCCAGTAAATGGGCCATTTTCCAGAAAGCCTGTTGTTTCATGCGCACCAGTTCCTGCGGGTCGGTTGACAATTTGTATTGTGTAACAATGCGGCGGGCAAATTCAATGGTCGGCATCCCGGTCATTTCGTAAATAATCTGCGGGTCGAAATCGAAGCCATATTTTTCTCCGACCAAATTCCAGGTGGCCACGTGCACCGGCAGCGAATCCGACAATGTTCCGTCTAAATCGAAAATCAAAGCCTTCGCGGCTGGATTTACTTTTAAAGTCATTTTCAAGAATTTGCGGCGAAAATAGTCACACCTGGCCAAAAATGGTTCAATACATCACTTTTTAAACCGATAATTAAATATCAGTTAAAAGAAATTTATCTTTGAACAACAACTAAAATCGGATAAACATGAAATATTCATTGATTTTTCTTGCATTCTTAGCTGCCTGTTCAGGTGCCGTCAATAAAAAAAATCAGACTGCCGGACCCCAATCAACCAACGACTGGGAACTTGTTTGGGAAGACAATTTTGATGGGACCGGATTACCCGATTCTTCAATTTGGGGTTACGAGGAAGGCTATATCAGAAATAACGAAGCGCAGTATTATACGAAAGCCCGGCCTGAAAATGCCAGGGTTGAAGAAGGGAACCTTATAATTGAAGCCCGAAACGATAACTGGAACGGCAACAAAATCACCTCAGCCAGCCTGAATACCTACGGCAAGAAAAGTATTCTGTACGGCAGGGTGGAAGTGAAAGCCAAGCTGCCCACCGGTGTGGGTACCTGGCCTGCCATCTGGATGCTGGGCGATGCCATCAACCAGGGAACCGGCTGGCCTGCCTGTGGTGAAATCGACATCATGGAAAACGTGGGTTACGATCCGGATACCATCCATGCAAACATTCATACAAAAGCCTATAACCACGTGATGGGAACCAACAAGGGAAACCGGATTGGGACGGTTAAACCTTACGAAAACTACAATGTTTACGCGGTGGAGTGGTTTGAAGACCACATGGATTTCTTTCTCAACGACTCACTTTATTTTTCGTTTAAAAATGAGGGCACCGGAAACGATGTATGGCCCTTTGACAAACCCCAATACCTGATTATCAACCTCGCCATTGGTGGAGGATGGGGTGGACAAAAAGGTGTGGACAATGCCATTTTCCCGCAAAAATATTACATCGATTATGTAAGGGTTTACAAAAGGAAGAAGTGAGTGAGTGAATGAGTGAGTGAATGAGTGAGTGAGTGAGGGAATGGGGTAACAGGCGAGTGGGTGATTGAGTGAGGCAACCTCAGGAAGCAATTGGAATTATTTACGACACAGCAACTTTACATTTAAAAACATAATTACAAATTACCCATGGTATCACTTTTTCACAGGTTTATTCTTTTAGCCATCATCATTCTGTTTTGTTTCAATCGAACAACAGCCAATCTTTATGCCTGTTTTATCATTCCCCGAAATGCTACGGAATTTTGTTTCGAGAACCACTTTAAAAATGATACAGATTCAAGAACTGATTTTGGCTTTCTGCATAAAGAGAAAGGGTTAAAACCTTATATCGCCCCTGCCCTGCTGATAACCACCGGAACGATACTTCATTTTTCAACCCATGCCAAGGGAAATTTCCAGGATTGGGCGCAGGAAAACTTTGGCAGAACGGGCAGTGCTGAAGATTATCTTTTATACGTTCCAGGTATAGCCGTTTACGGATTGAATGTACTGGGGGCAAAGGGGAAGAACAATTTTGGAAACAGAACTGCTTTACTTGTTAAAAGCTTTTTATTAAACGAAATTGTTGTATCGGGCCTGAAATATGGGGTAAACGAAAAGCGCCCCAATGGCGGAGAACATTCATTCCCATCCGGTCATACGTCCAAAGCTTTTATGTTTGCTCATTTTATGCACAAAGAATATGGCGATAAAAGTGTCTGGTTTAGTATAGGGGCTTACTCTTGTGCCACAACTGTAGGAGTATTGCGGGTGGTGCACAATGCACACTGGATTTCTGACGTAGTGGCATCGGCCGGCATTGGAATGCTTTCGACTGAACTGGTATATCTCACACACCAACACAAGTGGGACAAAGAACATCTCCAAAGGCTGGATATTTTCCCGTGGAGCAATGAGAAACAAAAAGGAGTGGCACTGGTTTACACGTTTTAATGCATGAATTCTAAATTGCTCGAATGCGTGAATGCGTGAATGATATTT
>JAJUGS010000083.1 GCA_029265875.1 Prolixibacteraceae bacterium | reverse complement strand
TTTTGATTGCCTCGTTAAATGCAAGTGCAATTTGAGTTCTCCCATTACAATCGGCGTACAAAATTCTCGCCTGCGAGCCCACAACGAGTTTGTTTTTTCCAGCTTCCTTTATCCAATGTATATTATCCTCCATCTGACTTTTGATTTCATTTGGGGCGGTTTTAACCAGTTCTTCCAAAACTTTGGCTGCAATTTGGTCAGTGGTTTCTAAATCCGATGGTTTTCCCGAAGTGCAAACCCACCGGAATGGCCCGAATCCATAATCAAAAAACAGCGGTCCCATTATATCCTGGACATAGGAAGGGTATCTGAATCCGCCCTCATTATTAAAAATTTCGGCTCCTGCCCGGCCCGATTCCAACAGAAATGCATTTCCATAATCCCAGAAATACATTCCTTTTTTGGTTAGTTTATTAATGGCAAAAACCTGTTTCCGAAGCGATTCGTAGACTTTTTCTTTAAAAAGAGCCGGATTATCCGCCATCATTTTATTCGATTCCTCAAAAGTTAAGCCTGCCGGGTAATATCCCCCCGCAAACGGGTTATGAAGCGAGGTTTGGTCGGAGCCCAGGTCAATTCCAATTTCCGATTCTGCAAGTTTTTCCCACAAATCCACCACATTTCCCTGGTAAGCCAGCGAAACCGGTTTCTGAGCGTTTTTTGCGCTTTTTATTCTTTGTATGAGATTATCAAGGTCAGTAAAAATCTCATCCACCCAGCCTTGTTTGTGCCTGATCTGAACCACTTTTGGGTTGATTTCGGCAACTACACAAATCATTCCGGCAATTACTGCTGCTTTGGGTTGCGCGCCCGACATTCCGCCAAGCCCGCTCGTTACGAAAACTTTTATACCCCTGTTTTTTGCTGATTTTAATCGGGCGGCATTCATCACAGTAATCGTGGTTCCGTGAACAATGCCTTGAGGCCCGATATACATGTAAGAGCCTGCCGTCATTTGTCCGTATTGCGAAACACCCAGGGCATTCATTCTTTCGTAATCATCACGCGATGAATAATTTGGGATGACCATCCCATTCGTAACAACTACCCTCGGAGCGTCAGGATGGGAGGGGAAAAGTCCCATCGGATGACCAGAATACATGACCAGTGTTTGATTGTCGGTCATTTCAGCGAGGTATTTCATGGTCAGCAGGTATTGCGCCCAGTTTTGAAAAACTGCACCATTTCCCCCGTATGTTATCAGTTCGTGCGGATGTTGCGCCACTTCAGGGTTCAGGTTATTTTGGATCATCAGCATGATGGTAGCCGCCTGTTTTGATTTTGCCGGATATTCGTCAATCGGGCGGGCATACATTTCGTAATCTGGCCTGAACCGGTACATGTAAATCCTGCCATAAGTTTCCAATTCGTTCAAAAACTCGGGCGCAAGCGTTTTATGATGTTTTTCAGGGAAATATCGGAGCGCATTTTTTACGGCCTGTTTTTTTTCAATTTGGTTTAGAATTTCCTTTCTTTTCGGGGCGTGATTCACTGTTGGATCAAATTGCTTCCGGGGAGGCAAAGTATCCGGTATTCCCTGTAAAATAGCAGTTTTAAAATCCAGTATTTTCATATATTGATTACATTTATCCGGTTACGGTGGAAATACGGCGGTAAAATATGGCCTTTCCCCGATTTTCAGGCTGATATTTGACAATGTTTTTAAAAATTTGCAAACTGATTTATAAAATTTAGTAAGATGAAAAATTTAAAGTTAGGATTTGTTGCAGTAATAGTTGCAGTATTGTTTTCAAGTTGTGGATACAACAAAATGGTAAGCATGGATGAACAGGTGACCTCACAATGGGCACAGGTACAGAACGTTTATCAGCGGCGTGCTGATTTGATTCCTAACCTGGTAAATACAGTAAAAGGTTATGCTGAACATGAAAAAGAAACACTCGAAGGTGTAATTGAAGCGCGTTCAAAAGCCACTTCGGTAAATATTGACCCGACGAAACTTACACCCGAAGCAATTCAGCAGTTTAACCAGGCTCAGGAAGGTTTATCGTCGGCATTAAGCCGATTGATGGTTGTGGTTGAAAGATACCCTGATTTGAAAGCCAACCAGAATTTTCTCGATTTGCAGGCCCAGCTGGAAGGCACAGAAAACAGGATCACGGTTGAGCGTCAGAAATTTAATGAAACCACGCAGCAGTACAACGCTTACATCCGAAAATTCCCGCAGATAATTTATGCCGGATGGTTTGGTTTTGAAAAGAAATCGTATTTCGAAGCACAACCCGGGGCAGAAAAGGCACCTGAAGTTAAGTTTTAAGGAATAACACAATGAGTGTTCAGAAGTATTTTACCGAAGAAAACAAGCTCCAGATTGCCAGTGCCATAAGGGTTGCTGAAACCAATACCTCGGGCGAAATCAGGGTACATATCGAAAAAAATTGCAGGGAGGATGTGCTCGACAGGGCTGCATATTGGTTTGAACAACTTGGTATGCACAAAACAAAGCTCCGCAACGGAGTTTTGTTCTACCTGGCAGTTGAAGACCGGAAGTTTGCCATTTTAGGCGATGCCGGTATCAATCAAAAGGTTCCGGCTGATTTTTGGGAAGAAACCAAAGAGCTTGTTATCTCGAAATTTAAAGAGGGGGCTTTTGCCGAAGGTCTGGCAGCAGGAATCATGAAGGCAGGAGAGCAGTTAAAACAGCATTTCCCATTTAAATCTGACGATGTTAACGAACTGTCGAATGAAATTTCATTCGGGAAATAATAGGTCATGAAAAAAACATTTGCAATATTATCGTTATTGATTCTTACAGTTTCAGGAGTGCTGGCAGAGATTCCCGAACGTCCCAATCCGCCTCAGTTGGTAAATGACTTTGCTAACATTCTTTCTTCAGGTGAAAGGGCAGAACTGGAAGATTCGCTTGTTCAGTTTGCCCGAACAACTTCCACGCAGATAGTAGTGGTTACAGTGCCGGATCTTGAGGGATACGACCCCGGTGATTATGCATTCAGGTTAGGCGAAAAATGGGGAGTGGGGCAGAAAGGCAAAAACAACGGAGTTGTGGTGCTTGTAAAACCCAGACAGGGAAACAGCAAAGGCCAGGTATTTATTGCCACTGGCTACGGGCTTGAAGGTGTATTGCCTGATGCCGTTGTGAATTCAACCGTAATCGATTACGAAATGATACCCTGGTTTAAACAAAACAATTATTTCAGGGGCATTATGGACGGAGTGCAGGTAATCATGAATATTACCCGCGGAGAATACACTGCCGACCAATATCAGCAGCAATATGCAGGCAAAAAAGGAGATGGATTAATTCCGGCCCTGATCATTTTTATCCTGGTTTTTGTTTTTGTTTTCAGAGGACGAAGCAGAAGGTATTATTCTCCGGGTAAAAGTCTGCCTTTCTGGCTGGCAATGGGATTATTGTCGGGCGGTGGCCGGAGTTCCGGTGGCTCGTTTGGCAATTTTTCTTCCGGAGGAGGAAGTTTCGGTGGATTTGGCGGCTTTGGAGGAGGCAGTTTCGGCGGCGGCGGCGCTGGTGGAAGCTGGTAGTAATAATAGCATTGAAGCAAAAAGCCCGAAAGTGTATTTCCTTCGGGCTTTTTGCTTCTGTTGCTTGTAAAAATTACTCTTTGTCAAGAAAAATAGTCTGTTCGCGATTAGGGCCAACCGATGCAATTGAAACCGGAATGCCCATTTCATCTTCAATAAAACTGATATAATTGTTCAATTCTTCAGGAAACTCATTCTGACTTTTAATTTTAGTCAGGTCTGTTTTCCAACCGGGAAGTTCAACATAAACTGGTTTCACCGAATCATTCAGTTCAAAAGGAAATTCTTCGGTAACTGTTCCATCGGTTTCGTAACCAACACAAACTTTGATTGTTTCGAACTGGTCGAGCACATCGGCTTTCATCATAATCAGCTCAGTAACACCGTTGAGCATCACCGAGTATTTTAATGCCACTAAATCGAGCCATCCGCAACGGCGCGGACGTCCGGTGGTTGAACCATATTCATGACCTGCCTTTCTAAGTGCATCACCGGTTTCGTCCAATAGTTCAGTTGGGAAAGGGCCCATGCCAACGCGGGTACAATAGGCTTTGAAAATACCCAGTACTTTCCCGATTTTATTCGGTGCCACCCCCAACCCTGTGCAGGCGCCTGCACAAATCGTGTTTGAACTGGTCACAAACGGGTACGAGCCAAAATCGATATCAAGCAAAGTTCCCTGGGCTCCTTCTGCAAGCATTGTCTTCCCTTCCTGCAGTAATTTGTTGATCATGTGTTCCGTATCAACAATTTTGAAGGTTTTCAGCAGTTCAATCCCCCTGAACCAATCAACTTCACATTCAGTAAGAATTTTCTCGTAATCAAACTGAAAAAAGTCTTTCAGGAGCAGTTTGTGATTGTCAATTCTTGTTTTGTATTTAGTTTCGAAATCGCTTAAAATATCGCCAACCCGAAGCCCCTCACGTCCGATTTTATCTTTGTAAGTAGGGCCGATTCCTTTCAGGGTTGACCCAATTTTTGAGTCGCCTTTTTTTTGTTCCGAAGCAGCATCTAACAACCGGTGAGTGGGCAAAATCATGTGTGCTTTCTTCGAAATATATAGGTTCTGGGAAATATCAAATCCCAGTTTCTTTAACGATTCAATTTCTTTCTGAAAAACAATGGGATCAATCACCACTCCGTTCCCGATAATGTTGATTTTGTTTTCCCTGAAAATACCTGAAGGTATTGTGTGAAGAACATGTTTGATATTATTGAACTCGAGTGTGTGCCCGGCATTCGGGCCACCCTGAAAACGTGAGATAACATCATACTGCGGTGTTAAAACATCCACTACTTTACCTTTTCCTTCGTCGCCCCATTGAAGGCCAAGCAATACATCAACTTTCATTGTTTTTTGATTTTTGTATTACACAAACAAACCGTGAAAATCAGTCGTTTTCAGACCCGATTTTCACGGCTTTATTTAAGCGTTTAAAAGTAGCAATAATTTTTATTTGAAGGCTAAAACGAGGGGATGATTAGGAAGGTTTAACAAATATTCTGGTGGTGTAACTAATTATTTCAGGTTCTCGCCATAAATATACAAGGTGTGGTGCGAAAGCCTGAAGTTGTTTTTTTTGCAGGCATCTTCAATTATTTCCCTGATCCGGGGATCGAAAAATTCAACCACCTTGCCGTTGGTAATATCAATCAGGTGATCGTGTTGCATGGTGGCAAATGCCTTTTCAAACTGGGCAATGTTTTTGCCAAACTGATGTTTAACAACCAGTTTGCAATCGAGCAACAGGTCGATTGTATTATACAACGTTGCCCGGCTAACCCTGTAGTTGTTATTTTTCATCGAAATGTACAACGACTCAATATCGAAATGGCCTTCCCGAAAGTAGATTTCTTCCAGAATGGCAAATCTTTCGGGAGTTTTTCTGTGCCCGTTTTTTTCCAGGTATTCGGTAAACATTGCCCTTACGGTTTCTCTGGTTTTCTGGTTATTCATAATTAAACCAATTTTAAATAATGGGCAAAAATAATTTTTTTTTTGAATTGATATTGAGGGCACTGAAAATTAATCGTTAAGGCTTTTAATGCGTGAAACGTTTTCGATCCCTTTTATTTTTTTGAGCTGCGCAATCAGGTTGTTCAGGTCTTCGGTATTGTGGATGTACAGAAAAAGTTCGCCTCTGAAAATGCCATCATTTGTGTCAAACTGAACCGATCGCATATTGATGTTATTCTCGTTCGAAATGATATTGGTCACCTGGCTGACAATGCCCATGCGGTCGAATCCTTCGAGCAGTAGCCTCGTCAGATAGGATTGCTTTTTAAATTTTGTCCATTCGGCAGAAACGATCTTTTCTCCCTGATTTAACATATACTTAGCCAGTACCTCACATTCGGTTTTGTGAATAATCACGAGGTCATCGGAACTCAGAAAGCCCATCACTTCGTCGCCGGGAATCGGGTTACAGCATTTTGCCATTGAAAAGGTGACATTGTCCTGATTTTCCTTCAATACAAACGTTTTTTTCCGGTCAATTTTGTTTTTTGGATTTTTATCACCGTCTTCGGATATATGATTTTCCTCTTTTCTTCTGCCAAAAGTAATATTCCAGTATTTTACCAGTTTGCTTTCCGACTTTTTAACCAAGACTTCTTCAATATTGTTTAACTCAATAAAACCCATTCCTACCTGAGAATAAAGCTGTTCTTTATTGTTCAGGTTATAATGGGCAATAAGTTTTTTCAGGTTGTTCCAGGTAAGCTGAACTCCGGCTTTTTGAATTGCCTCTTCCACCAGTATCCGCCCGTTTTCAATGTGCTGGTTTTTTTCAAGTTTAAAGGTGTCTTTAATTTTCGCCCTGGCTTTTGCAGAGGTGGTAAATTTCAGCCATTCAAGTTTGGGTGTCTGGTTTTTCGAGGTTAAAACTTCAATCTGGTCGCCATTCTGCAAAACATGACTGACCGGAACCAGTTTGTTGTTGATTTTGGCACCAATACATTTGTTGCCAAGATCGCTGTGAATTTCATAAGCAAAATCAATAACCGTTGATCCCTGGGGCATTGTTAACATGTCTCCTTTCGGGGTAAACACATTTATATCTGCGCTTACAAGGTTTAGTTTGAAATCATCCAGAAACTCGAAAGCGTCAGAATCAGGGTTTTTCAGTTGGTCGCGGATTCGTTCAATCCAGGTTTCGAGTTCATGTTCAAAGGTTGTAATATCTTTGTACCGGTGGTGCGAAGCAAAACCCCTGCTGGCAATTTCGTCCATCCTTTCAGTCCTGATCTGAACTTCCACCCATTTTCCCTGTGGGCCCATTACTGTTACATGCAGCGATTCGTAGCCATTGACTTTTGGCAGGTTAATCCAGTCGCGGATTCTGTCGGGTTTGGGTTTGTAGATATCGGTTACAATGGAAAGAACATCAAAGCATTGTCTTTTTTCAGAGATATCGGGTTTGGGTTTGATAACAATCCGGATGGCTAAAATATCATAGATTTCGTTAAACGAAACTCCTTTTTTTTGCATTTTCTGCCAAATGGAATAGCTTGATTTCAAACGGTGTGTCACTTCACATTCGAATTTCTCTTCGGCCAGTTTTTCTTTAATTGGCTTAATAAATTCGTTTACCAGGTAATTTCTTTTTTCTTCCTGGTTGTGAAGCAGGTACATAATCTGGTTGTATTCTTCGGGTTGTTTGTATTTGAAGCTGAGTTCTTCAAGTTCGGTTTTGATGTTGTAAAGGCCAAGCCGGTAAGCAAGCGGAACATACAAATAAAGCGTTTCGCCCGCAATTTTCAGTTTTTTATTAGCCGGCATCGATTCTAAGGTTTGCATGTTGTGCAACCTGTCGGCAATTTTTATGAGAATTACCCTTACATCTTCAGAAAGGGTCATCAACATTTTTTTCAGGGTAAGCGCCTGGCTTGTATCAATATCGCCCGAAAGTTTTGTGAGCCCGTCAACAATGTGGGCCACTTTTTTCCCAAACATATTTTCAATGTCAGAGAGCCGGTATTCGGTATCTTCAACAACGTCATGCAAAATGGCGGCAACAATCGATGTGGCACCCAACCCGATGTCTTTGGCAACAATTTTGGCAACTGCGATGGGATGAATAATATAAGGTTCGCCTGATTTTCGCCTGATTCCGTCGTGTGCAGCATTGGCAAAACGAAATGCCTTTTCAATCCGGGCAAGTCGTTCCTGATCGAATTTATTCCGGATTTCTTTCAGAAAATCCTCATAGCAATCTTCGATATAACGTATTTCAGCTTGTGTAAAATGCTGCACTTATCTTCAATTTTAATCTGTTCCCTGCCTGCTCAGGACCTCGTGAATGTAATGGTTTTCACGGATTCCTGCATTTTGTCCTGCTAAAATATCACTTTTTTTGTCACCGATTAAAACAGAAAGGTTGGGATTAATATTAAATTCATGCAGTGCCCGAAGAATCATTCCGGGATGGGGCTTTCTGCAAATACAATCCCCAGTATAATCAGGATGATGTGGGCAATGGTAAACTTTTGTGATTTTAATACCCTCTTTTTCAAATTCTGCCAACATCCAATCGGTGAGTTTTTGGTAATCTTCCCCGGTATAAAAGCCGCGGGCTATTCCCGATTGGTTGGTTGTGATAATAATCAGAAAACCGGCATCGCGGTATTTTCTGATCAGGTCAAATATTCCGGGAATAAACTCAAAATCTTCTTTTCGGTAAACATAGTTTTTTTCGATATTGATGGTCCCGTCCCGATCGAGAAAAAGGGCTTTTGTTTGATTCGCAGAAATACTCTTCAATTGGTTATTTTTTTATCTGATTGGCTAACTGCATGATTGACCCCGTCATTTTATTCCAGCTAAACCGCTCTTTTTCGACCACCACGTTCGTGGTGAATTCATCCAGTCTTTTATTACTGAAATAATCTTTGAGTGCATCTTTAATTTCTTCTGAATCAGGATTTACAACATATCCTGCTTTTAGATGAGGAACGATTTCGGGCAAACCACCCACATTGGTAACCAGCATGGGTTTGTTGAAATGATAACTGATTTGCGTGACACCGCTTTGCGTTGCCGATTTGTAAGGTTGTGCAATAATATCGGCACTGTTAAAATAGTTGGGGACTTCGGAATTGGGGATGTAATCAGTTCTTAACTCAACCAAATCGTTGATTTTAAGGGCAGAAATAAGGTTCATGTAAACCGAATCGTCGGTATAAAATTCACCGGCAACAATCAGTTTTATATTGTTTTCCCTGAAATATGGATCAGCAAATGCATTCAATAGTAAATCAAGGCCTTTGTAATCGCGGATAAACCCAAAAAAAAGCACGTACCTGTAATTTTCTGAAAGATTGATTTTTTTCAGGGCAATTTCCCGCGATTCTGTTTTCCCGTAATGGTCGTAAATGGGATGAGGTGATAAAATTCCCGGTTTATCTTTATTGAATTTTCGCAGATCAACCAGCACGCTTTCCGACATAGTGATAAAGCCATCGGCGCTGTTAATGAAATAATTACACAGAAAGTTATCGCCTGGTCTTTTTTCGTGTGGAATAATATTGTCAGCTATTGAGATAATTTTTGTGTGTTTATTCTTTTTTACTGATCTGCAAATTGTTCCGAGGCTCATTGCCATAAACGGTATCCAGAACCTGACAAGCAAAAGATCGGGTTTCTGCTTTTTAATCCGATTGCCAACTTTTATCCAGTTGAGTGGATTGACAGCGTTAACTTCCCGGGTAATGGGGAATGAAAATATCTCATCCTGATCTGAGAACTGGGTTTTCCCCGGAAATAAAAACGATGGATATTGAAGTGTAAACGACACAATATTTACTTCATGGCCTTCAGAAACAAGTTCTTTTGCCAGTCTTTCGTTTAATGCTGCAATGCCGCCACGATAAGGATGAGCCGGCCCGAGTATTGTAATTTTCATTTATAAATCAGCTTTAACTTTCTTAATACAAATCTATCGATTGGAAAGGATAAATCATCCTCTGAAAGTGTTTCAATTTTTGCCCACCTGAAACTTTGAAACTCGTTTTGTGAAACCTCAAAATCGAAAGGTTTGCCTGAAATCCTGAAATTCAATGGTTCTGAAAATTGCGCCTGATAATAAATACTGATTAATTGTTTGTTTTCGAAGTAAAGTGCCTTCTGAAAGAAATCGGTTGTGTAGAAATGCCGGATGTTTTTAATTTCCTGATTATTACATTCTTCTTTTATTTCACGGATCAGACAATCAATGGTGCTTTCGCCATATTCCAACCCTCCACCGGGGAATTTTGTCATTTGCTGATTTAAGCGGTATTCATCGGTAAGCAATATTTCGTTGTCGCCATTAATAAATATGCCATAAACCCTGATTACAAAATTGCCTGAATAATCCATTAGTCTGAAATTATTTGAGCTTCAATATAGCTCTTTATTTCATCATACTCTTGTGGTTCAAACCATTTTACATCCGGATCGTTTCTGAACCAGGTAATTTGTTTGCGGGCATATCTGCGCGAGTTTCTTTTAATTAATTCAACCGCCTGAGCTTTCGTGATTGTACCATCGAAATAATCAAAAAATTCGCGGTATCCAACTGTATTCATCGTACTTAAATTGCGAAGGTGGAAAAGGTTACGGGCTTCTTCTTCAAGTCCGTGAGTTATCATTTGGTCAACCCGGTTATTTATTTTGTTGTGAAGCAATTCACGATCGCAATTCAAACCAATTTTAATGATTTTGAACGAACGTGGCTTGTTTCTGTTTAATCTGAAAGAAGAATAGGTTTTACCGGTTAAAAGGCAGACTTCGAGTGCATGAATAATCCGCGCATGGTTTTTCAAATCAACAGCCTTATAATAATCAGGGTCAAGTTTTTTGAGTTGCAATCTGAGGCTTTCCAGTCCTCCCGTTTTATATTGATGCTTAACCGAGTCCCTTATTTCGGCAGGAATATCCGGAATTTCATCAATTCCTTTGCAAATTGCATCGATGTATAACATCGACCCACCCACAAGAAACAGAATGTTGTACGAAACAAAGAGTTTTTCAATTAGTTCAATGGCTTCTGTTTCGTATCTGCTTGCATTGTAGTTTTCGGTAACAGAATGTGAATGAATAAAATGATGCTTCACTTCTGATAATTCTTCATTCGTGGGGACAGCAGTACCAATGGTCATTTCCCTGAAAATTTGTCGTGAATCAGCCGAAATGATTTCTGAATGAAACTGTTTGGCAAGTAAAATTCCTGTTTTTGATTTTCCAATACCTGTCGGACCAGTAATAACTATCAGGTATTTTTGCATAATTAAGTAAGTTTTTGTAAAAAAAAGACTGTTCAAACCAGTTGAACAGTCCTAACTTCTTCCTATTTGTCTGTAATTCAGAAATCTTCCATTTCTCCAAAAATCTCTGTATAGTCTTCAAGTTCACCGAAATAAGAATATACTTTATCCTCTTTCATTTCGGAATATTCCTGATCTAACAGATCAACTTCTTCACCTAAAACCTGTTTGGGTGTTTCACCTTTTTTCAGGATTACTAATGGTTCACTGAGATTTTTTTCCATATTAATATCGATTAATTCAATTATTAATGATCTGTCGTTTAGAAAATCAAAAGTGTATATCAGTTTTTGTCCTCTTTCCTGGATTAGTTCTGACAGACTGGTTTTTTGCATAATCAGGTAAGCCGCGCCGTTAATTCCCATATCCAGCAGCGAAATTTCCCTTTCTTTGAAGCCTCTTTTATTGGCAATAAAAAAAGATGCCAACTGGTGAGATTCGAATCCTAAACTTTTTTGAATGATTGAATGGAAATCAAAAAATGTGTGCAGCGAGGATAGTTTAACTTCAAGTCTGAAGTCTTTTATTTCCATTGATGTAATCTGAAAATGGTAAATCATAACTAACACATTTCTGATGAGTTCAAATTTTGTGAGTTTTAATTCAAAATCCAAAATAAAAAGTTCAAAATAGTTAGAAAAAAACTATGAAATTAAAACTTTCAGATCAATATGAATTTTGATTTGATATTCAAACTTCTGATTTTAAATAAATTTCGAAATAATCCAAAATGATGTTATTTTTTATTATGGTTAACATCGTAATTTTTTAAAAAATGTTAAAAAATGTAATTGAATAAAATATCGAACAGGAACGTCACCTGTTCGGTAAATGAATGTATTTTAAAAATTCAATATCTGCTATTGTAATTTTCGGTGATGTTTTATAACTGATGTGATTAGACCGGGATATTCAGTATTTTTACACAATATATTAGTGGTATGCGAAAAGTAACTTTACTTGCCGAGAATATTAAAATTGCCCTGATTTCAATACGAAGTAATCTGTTAAGATCTTCATTGACAGTACTTATCATTGCAATCGGAATTACTGCGCTTGTTGGAATTTTAACAGCAATTGAGTCGATTAAAACTTCAATTACAAAGGAATTTACGGTTTTGGGAGCCAATACTTTTTCTATTTCAAGCAGAGGAATGCGCGTACAGATCGGAAATCAGAGATTCAGGACAAAGAATTACTCCTATATCTCCTTTTATCAGGCAAAAGAATTTAAAGAGAAGTATGATTTTCCGGCAGTAGCCTCCATTTCTGTTTACTCTACCGGTACTGCCACCGTAAAATATGGGTCAGAAAAAACAAACCCCAACATTAGTGTCAGGGGAATTGATGAAGACTATCTTTATACATCAGGATATGAGATTAACCAGGGAAGGGCTTTTGGCGGAGACGACATTATTTCAGGCCGGAATTATGTAATCATCGGCAGCGAACTGGTAAAAAAACTTTTTAAAGGAGGTGAAAATCCGGTTAATAAGGAAATAAGTATCGGAAATGGCAAGTACAAGGTGATTGGTGTTTTAAAAGAGAAGGGGAGCGGTTTTGGTGCGAGCAGCGATAATATTTGTTTTATTCCATATTCTAATTCACGAAGTTATTTTCCCCGGCCCAATATGAATTTCGATATTCAGATAAGAGTGGACCAACCTGAATTGATGGATGCTGCTGTTGGTCAGGCTGAATCTGTGTTCAGGGTTGTAAGAAATTTGTCGCCGTTGGACGAAACAGATTTCAATATCGAGAAAAGTGACAACATTGTAAATATGCTATTAAAAAATATAAAAAATATTACACTGGTTGCCACAATAATTGGGTTTATCACACTATTAGGCGCTGCTGTAGGGTTAATGAACATTATGTTAGTATCGGTAACTGAACGCACCCGCGAAATAGGTGTTCGCAAAGCGATTGGGGCAAAAAGTGTTACTGTAAAACAACAGTTTTTGTTAGAAGCCATTGTAATCGGGCAGATTGGCGGATTATTAGGAATTGTTTTAGGAATTTTAGCCGGTAATTTGGTCTCGGTGATGATTGGTACATCATTCCTGATCCCTTGGGGATGGATATTGATGGGAGTTTTGCTATGTTTTGGTGTAGGGATTATATCTGGATATTATCCGGCCCAAAAAGCTTCACAACTCGACCCGATTGAATCGTTGCGTTACGAGTAGTAAAATTTTTGTTTTATTGAAAGAAACCTGTAATGCAATTGAAATTACAGGTCTTTATGAATTAAATCTGGTCATTTTATCTCAGGCAAACAAAAAAAGGATGCCTTCCGACATCCTTTTTTTAAAATATGGTAAGAGCCACTTATTTTACCGAATCCATATATTCGATTAATTCAACAACTTTGGTTGAGTAACCCATTTCGTTGTCGTACCACGAAACAACTTTTACAAAAGTTGGAGAAAGCTGGATACCAGCTTTTGCATCGAAAATCGATGTACGTGAATCGCCGATAAAATCATTCGATACAACTTCATCTTCTGTATAACCCAGTACCCCTTTTAATTCACCTTCGGATGCTGCCTTCATTGCAGCGCAAATTTCTGCATAAGTGGTTTCTTTTGCTAAACGTACTGTCAGGTCAACTACTGAAACATCAGGTGTCGGAACACGGAAAGCCATCCCAGTTAATTTTCCGTTCAATGCAGGAATTACTTTTCCAACAGCTTTGGCGGCACCAGTTGATGATGGGATAATGTTCTGGCCTGCACCACGACCACCCCTCCAGTCTTTCATTGACGGGCCGTCAACGGTTTTCTGGGTTGCTGTGGTTGCATGAACGGTTGTCATCAAACCTTCAAGAATTCCGAAATTGTCGTGCAATACTTTGGCAACCGGAGCCAGACAGTTAGTTGTACACGAAGCATTTGAAACAAAAGTCATATCGTTTGTATAAGAAGTGTGGTTAACACCCATTACAAACATCGGCGTATCATCTTTCGATGGAGCAGAAAGGATTACTTTTTTGGCACCTGCATCAATATGCCCCTGGGCTTTGGCTTTTTCCAGGAATAAGCCAGTCGATTCAACAACATAGTCAGCACCCACTTCGCCCCATTTAATGTCGGCAGGATTTTTCTCAGCGGTTACGCGAATAGTTTTTCCATTCACTACCAGCTGACCATCTTTTACTTCAACAGTGCCTTTAAACTGACCGTGCGTTGAATCGTATTTCAACATATAAGCCATGTAGTCAACACTGATCAGGTCGTTGATAGCTACCACTTCCACATTTTCTCTGGCAACTGCCACGCGGAAAACAAAACGGCCGATACGACCGAACCCATTAATACCAATCTTTATTTTTGACATAGTTCTGAAGTTTAAATATTACTATTTATAATACAGGATTATTAAAGTCTAAAAACTCTATACAAAGTAAATACTATTATTCTATTGTATCACCCAGGGTTTTTATTTTCATTCAAAATTGGTTGAACATTAATATTTAATTAAGAGTTATTCGTGGCGAGAATTAAAAAAAGTATAGCCATCATCCAGTGCTTTATGAAATATTAAAATCTCAAAAGGTTAAAATCGGACTAAAATGTTCACATTGATTGATTTATCACGGTTTTTGCATTTGGTAATCTTTTGTCAAATAGAAAAACCGGATATTCGGAAACATTGCTGATATTGTTTCTGTGTATTTCATTTATTGAATAGGCAGGACACTTGCATGTCCGGCAGGAAACTAACAGCATGGATGTTAAAAAAATCAATATTGCGGTTATGAGCGTTTGGGGAACTTTAACAATTTGTTTTCCAAGAAAAATTTTATCAATAATAAACATATATTTTTTAACAATTTTGAGCAGATAATAATTTATTTTCTTAATCTGTTGTAATTTATCCGGTTTTAATATCAAACCTTTTGTTGAAACAAGCGAAAAAATCGACGGTTTATTGTAAAAGTTTAAAAAAATAAACTTAAAATTGCATTAGTTTTGAAGATGAAAGCAATACAGTTAAGAAAAGTTAACATTTAGCTCGAATACAACATGTGTTTTAATGTGTACATGTTGAAAACATTAATGAAAAGAAACAATTTTTATGCAACAGATATTTTGTACATTGTTGCAAATTTTTATACGTTTGTAATGTTTATAAGGATTTTAGTGAGGAATAATATAATTTTAAAGTATTAATAAATTAGAATCAATCAATTAAGTACAATTAAAAACAAATGCTATGAGAAAATTATTTACTCAGCTATTTAGTATTTTATTACTAAATATGGTGTTCGTTCTCAGTGGTATCGGGGCTCCTGTTTCAGGGTTTTGGTTAACCACGGATAACGATCTTAAAAACCATAAGAAGGCCGATGCACTTGTTATCACAGCACCTGAAAAGGTGGTGCCGGGTACAGGTGTTGTCAGGTTGAAAGATGGTGGAACGACTTTGGCAGCTTACCAGGCCACAAGTTCAAATGTTTCAATTACTGCAGGTACGGATGGTAAGTATAAAGTTGCAGTAAATTTTTCAAGTTTCCTTAACGAAGATCATTCGTACACTTTGGAAGTAGATCCAAACTTTGTTTTGGCAGATGATGGTGCTCCAACCAGTACAGAAGGATCGTGGACTGTATTAGTCGGAGATTTTACCGCACCTGTTCTTGCAACAACTGGCGCTCTTACTCCTGCTAATGGCGCAACTTCGGGTGTTCAATTAAACAACACACTTGTTATTAAGTTTAATGAACCCGTTCAATTGGCAGCAAATGCTGAATTGTACATTTATAAAGATAATGGTACTTCACGTGGCGATCTCTTTGATGTTATCGATGCTTCGGATGTAACCGGATCGCAAACAAATACATTGACGATTACTCCCAATAGAACTTTTGCTGAATT
>JAJUGS010000149.1 GCA_029265875.1 Prolixibacteraceae bacterium | reverse complement strand
GACACGCAGAGTGCGCAAAGGAACAAATTCAATCATTGCGAACTTTGCGTTTTTTCTCTGCGATCTTTGCGTTGAATTTTTCTTATCGTATAAAATAAAATTTCAATCCTGAGTTTTTACACCCCGCTGAAGGAACTAAATCCGCCATCGACAGGAATGATGGTTCCTGTGACAAAACTGGCAGCTTCGGAACACAGAAAATGCACGGTGCCATTCAGTTCCGAAATGTCGCCAAAGCGGCCCATCGGGGTTTTGGCAATTACCTTCTGACTGCGTTCGGTGTAAGTCCCGTCAGGATTCAGCAAGATTTTCTCGTTTTGGGTGCTGATAAAAAAGCCTGGTGCAATGGCGTTTACCCGCACTTTTTCGCTGAACTTGGTGGCCATTTCCATTGCCAGCCATTTGGTAAAAATTTCGACACCCGCTTTAGCCACCGAATATCCCGGAACCCGTGTAATGGAAGCCATGGTTGCCATGCTCGAAATATTGATAATCGACCCGCTTTTCTGGTCGGCCATTACTTCGCCAAAAACAAGGCAAGGATAAACCGTTCCGTTCAGGTTGAGGTCGGTCACCTCGTTAAAATCCTTGATTTTCATATCGAAAACGGTTTGCTCGGTGGTAAGCGTGGCACCCGGCAGATTTCCACCGGCCGTATTCACAAGAATGTCAATTCTCCCCCATTTTCCCATGATCAAATCGCGGGCGTTTTTAAGGTCTTCCATGCTCAGAACATCGCAAACCAGGCCAATACCCTCACCACCTGCTTCCAGTAGTTTGTTCAGCCTGAGGTCCACATTTTCCTGGGTGCGGCCAATCACTGCCACTTTTACTCCGTTAGCGGCCAGATATTTGGAAATACTTCCCCCCAGTGTTCCCGAACCGCCGGTAACCACTGCCACCTTTCCTTTAATATCAAATAAATTGTTCATTTTGTATCATTTAATTCAATACAAATATGACGTGTCAAATCTCTTTTTGTTTGATTTGATTTTTGCAGGTGTTGGTATTTAATTAACAAGAATGAAGAGCCCCGAAGCCCCCCAACCCCTCCGCTGGAGGGGAGAAAAAAGCTGTTCATTCCAGTGCACCACTTCAAAAAAGAAAAATTCCAATTGATTATTAAAATAAACAATTGGAATCCTTCGTATCCGGAGCATTCAAAACCCTTCCCCGTGAGGAGGGCTGGTGAGGGGCTGCTATTTTTTCAACGCGGCAACCGCAAAATAAGCATTTTTGGGTTTGTGCTGGCGATCAAACAAAAGCGGATAATTGGTACGGCCGCGCATCGGGAAATTGTTTTTCCACGACTGGTCGTCGCTGGTCCCCCAAAAAGTTACACGGTCAACCACATCGCGGTGTTTCAGCAGAATTTTGAAAATATCCTCGTAACGTTTTGTGAGTTTATCGTCAATTTCTTTGGGCAGCCCGTCTTTATAAGGATTCAGGGTTTCTTTGTAGGCTGCATTTGTGGAGATTTCTGCCGAACGTCCCCAATCATAAGGCAAAACGTCCACATCAAGTTCAGTTATCGAAATTTTCATCCCAACCGAAGCATACGCTTCAATAGCCTGTTCCCAGAGTTTCAGATCGGGCGAATCAAGGTTAAGGTGCGCCTGCATCCCGATTCCGTGGATTGGAATTCCTTTTTTCTTGTATTCTTTTACCATTTCCACAATAAAATCGCGGCGTTTCGGATCTTCCTCGTTGTAGTCGTTATAAATCAGTAAACATTCCGGGTCGGCTTCGTGGGCATAACGAAATGCGTACTCCATAAATTCGGGTCCGCAGATTTCGAGCCATTTACTTTTACGGTAACCATCTTCAGGCGTAATCGATTCATTCACAACATCCCACGATCTTATTCTTCCCTTATAACGGCCAACCACCGTGTGAATATGGCTTTCCATCCGTTTCAGCAAAAGTTCTTTGCTGGCCTGATTTCCATCGGGACCGGTAAAAATATCTCTCGGGACCTGGCTATGCCAAACCAGCACGTGCCCCTGAACTGCCATTTTGTTTTTTTCGGCAAACTCCATCAGTTTATCAGGTTCCTCAAACTTCCAAACATCTTCTTTCGGATGAATCGACGACCATTTCATGGCATTTTCGGAGGTTACCTGGTTGAACTCGCGGGCAATCAAATCAAGCATCTCAGTGTCGGGTTGCATCAGCGTTCGGGTACCAATAGCCGTACCAATCAGAAAATCGTTTTTGTAAAGATCGGCTAACCCCGATTGTGCCGCAAAAGCAGCCAGCGACCTGCTGTTTAAAAGTCCGAGACCTGCTGCTGCTAAGGCAGAATTGCGGATAAAATTTCTTCTTGAAAAATTGGTTGTGGTTAATTTGTTCATTTTGCCAGTTTTAAATGTGTCCGTAAATTTATAATATTTGAATTATCTGTGCTTTTAAAAGGTCGAATAAAAATATCTTTTGAAACGGATGCGAATTACCAGCATTGAAAAACAAGTGACGAAATGTTTCGTTTTGTTTGTTATCCAACCTGTCGGTAGTTATGAGCAACCAATATTGATTTAACCGTTTTTTTTGATAGAGTTGAAGTTTTTCTTCTTTTTTCGCAATTAGTTGCCTGATTTTTAATATTGTTCCATAATTATTCTTTGAAAAATCAGCCACTTCCCAAACCGAATCAGTCAGATCAGGATGAGCTGCCATAAAAATTCCATCAATTTCACCGGGTAAATTCGTTGTTTGATAAATGCTGAAAAATGCCCCGGCTTTTTTGGTTTTTACCGTTTCCCGCACCTTGTTGGCAATGAGAACAGACAACAACAATTGTTTTTCCTGCATCAATTTGCATTTATCTGAAAAACTGACCTTTACAAAAAGTTTCAATTCTGAATTTACATCAAAGAATTCGCAGGCTCTTTTTAAAATTTCTTTTCCAAAGTTGTCTGAAACTTTATTTTCATCGTTGTAAAAATCATCAAAATACAATCGGGTCAGCTCAATCCCGATTTTTTTCCGCGGTGCAATATCCAACACAAAATCAGGCGATTCCGAAGCTTTTAGTTTTCCCTTCGGAAAATCGGGATAAACCGATCTGAAATATTCAATAATCAGGATTTCCAGTTGCTTCTTTATATTTTGTGAGTCAGCTGCCATTGTTTTCAGTCCGAAAATTCTATGTTCAATTTTGTGAAAATCAATCTTATAAATACTTTTTGTCTATTCAGAAAATAACCGGATAAATTATGAATTTTCAGAAAGCACGTTTTGCAATACTAATCTTTTTGTTGCAATATGTAATCAGTACTGCTGCAACTCACGATCTAAAAATTGGACAATTGAAACTTCCCCAGCACCAAAAGGAAAATAGTGGCTGTGATTTTAATCGAATCTCGTACCCGGCATTAACAAAATTTACTGCCCGGTGCTGCCGCTGAATTAAGAAAAAGATTCGCAGGTGCCCCAAATATGTAACCTGTGCCATAAATTGAAAAAACCCTGAATGAAGCCGGGAACAGAAAATTCAAAATCGTGGAGATTCCTGGTGTAAACCATCTTTTTCAAACCTGCCAAACAGGGCTTTAACTGAATATGCCGAAATTGAAGAAACCATTTCACCGGCTGTGGCGGAGATTTTAAAAGATTGGATTGTGAATTCCGGTTTAAAAAAGTAAATTCACCAGCAGTTCTAACTTAATCCATTCGCCGGTATGAAACCACTCTTTCTTTTTTTGCTGATGTTTTTTACCTACACAGCGTTTTCACAAATCAGTCCTGCCCTGAAAGCAGGAATTGGTTATCCTTACATTTTATTTAACGACGAAAACATCGCCCCCGATTTTCATACACTCAAATCGTTTCCGATGCTGGCCGTTGAAAAACCCATCCCGGTTGAAATCAGGCTGAAAAAAAGACTGAGTATAAACCCCGGGATTGCTTATTATTTCTATAAAGAGCACGAGTTAAAAGGTGATAAAACCGAAGGAAGGGATTTTAAATTGAACCAGCACACTATAAACGGGTATGTAAAACTGCTTTACCAGGCCAAATTTGCCTTTCCGAGCGAGGGTTTTGTTTATGCAGGTGGAATAGGCGGAATGCACCTCATTACCAAAACAACCGGGACCAAAACGGTTTACGGTCTTACATCGGAAATACCCAAATTAACAGTAGATGTTAATGAAAACGGGAAACCTTTTTTTGATATGTTTTATTACGGTTTGGTGGCCGGTCTTCAGCCCAATGCACGAAAATTCAATGCCGTGAAAGTTTCGTTTGAAGTTTCGTGGCTGCCCGGTTTTATTTCATACATCGACCCGATACCGCTGGAAGAAATCACAGAAGATACAACCGTGCCATACACCTACTCCGATGTCGGGCAAATACAATTTTCGGTTTTTCTGGGGTTCAGAAAACGATAAAAAAAAGCTACCCGAACAAACGAGTAGCTTTTCACTATTATCTTCAGCTTTCAATTAAACATTCAGCGTGTAACGGTCGAATGCAGTAACCGTAAGTTCTTTATCATTCTGAGCCAGGAATTCCCTGATGGTGATTTTACCATCTTTCACATAAACCTGGTTGAGCAATGTTGATTCCTGGAAGAATTTTTGCAGTGCTCCCTGGGCAATTTTATCGAGCATGGCTTCCGGTTTTCCTTCCTGACGGAATTTTTCTTTGGCAATAGCAAGTTCTTTTTCAACAACTTCGGGCGATACCGAGTCTTTATCAACCGCTACCGGAGCCATTGCAGCCACCTGCATAGCCACGTCTTTGGCAACATTCACATCAACACCGGCTTTGTTAAAGCCAACCAATGTGGCCAGTTTATTACCGGGGTGAATATAACCAACAACTGTTTCGGCATTTATTTTTCCATAATAGGAAAGTTCAATTTTCTCGCCAATAACACCGGTTTGTTCGCTTACCTGAGCTTCAATGGTACGACCATCGAAACTTAAAGCTTTCAGGGCTTCCAGGTTTTCAGCATTATTTTCGAGCGCCACATCAAGAATTTTGTTGGCAAAAGCCACAAAGTTTTCATTTTTGGCAACAAAGTCGGTTTCGCAATTTAAAACCACCAGCGCACCGGCTTTCTGATCGGCAGAGATTTTGGTAAGAACCACACCTTCGGCGGCTTCTCTGTCAGCACGTTTGGCTGCCACGAGTTTACCTTTTTCGCGGATAATTTCAACAGCCCTGTCGAAATCGCCATTGGCATCTTCAAGGGCGCTTTTGCAATCCATCATTCCTGCGCCGGTTGCCTTGCGCAATTTAACCACATCTGCAGTTGTAAACGACATAATCAAATATCTTTATAATGTTTAAACTATCACCTAATTATTCCTCAACATCGGTGTCAACATCCACATCAACGTCAACATCTTCATCTTCTTCTTCAACAACACGGCTTCTGATTTTTTTCCGTGGTTTCCTTTGTACCGGAACATCTTCTTCCTCTTCTGTCTCAACCGCATCTTTATCGAGTTTGCGCTCGCTGAGGCCTTCGCGGATTGCATCGCACATAATGCCCACAATCAGTTTGATTGACTGAGAAGCATCGTCGTTGGCCGGAATTACAAAATCCACATCATCCGGATTTGAATTGGTATCAACCATGGCAAAAACAGGAATACCGAGACGTTGTGCTTCACGAACAGAAATGCGTTCTTTCATCACATCCACTACGAACAAAGCTGCAGGCAAACGCGAAAGATCGGCGATACTGCCTAACATTTTTTCGAGTTTTGCACGTTGACGTGTGATCTGAAGTTTTTCGCGTTTCGACAGGTTGTCCCAGCTCGAATCTTTGGTCATTTTGTCGATGGAAACCATTTTCTTTACTGCCTTGCGGATGGTGGGAAAATTGGTCAACATACCACCGGGCCAGCGCTCGGTAACGTAAGGCATTCCAACAGCACTAACCAGTTCGGCTACCAATTCCTTTGCCTGTTTTTTGGTGGCAACGAAAAGGATTTTACGTCCTGATTTGGCAATTTGTTTGATGGCTGCAGCAGCCTCATCGATTTTAACAATGGTTTTTTGAAGATCGATGATGTGGATTCCGTTTTTCTCCATAAAAATATATGGTTGCATATTCGGATTCCATTTCCGTTTGAGGTGACCAAAGTGTACACCTGCGTCTAATAATTCCTGAAAATTTGTTCTTGGCATCTTTTTACTTTTTTTATGTCCTAAAAGCAACTATTGAGTAGTCCCGAAATACCGGAAATCTCAACGGTTTTAGATCCATATGTGAATAATAAAATATTAACGTTTTGAGAACTGGAAGCGTTTTCTGGCTTTCGGGCGTCCTGGTTTTTTACGTTCCACTTCGCGTGGGTCACGGGTAACAAAACCGGCCGTTTTCAATTCTTTTCTCGATTCAGCATCCACTTCCATTAATGCGCGGGTGATAGCCAAACGCAATGCTTCGGCCTGACCTTTCGGGCCACCGCCTTCGAGTGTTACTTTGATGTCGTATTTTTCCTGCACTCCTAACAAAGCAAGCGGCTGAGTAACAATGTACTGCAACGCCAAAGTCGGAAAATACTCTTTGTAATCCCTTTTGTTAACAGTGATATTGCCTTTTCCTTCGCTCAGATAAATACGGGCAACGGCTGTTTTTCTACGTCCTAATGTATTTACTAATTCCATTTTGTCTATTTAATCGAGTTTAAATCAACTACTTTCGGTTTCTGAGCTTCATATTTATGCTCCGATCCAATCACAACATGCAGGTTAGTATATAACTTTCTCCCGAGCTTGTTTTTGGGCAACATACCTTTCACTGCTTTCTCCACCAGTCTTTCAGGATATTTGGCCAGAATCTCAACCGGAGTCTGTTCGCGCTGTCCGCCCGGATAGCCTGAGTGACGGATATAAATTTTATCACTCATTTTTTTACCGGTCAGAGCTACTTTTTCAGCATTAATCACCACAACATAGTCACCACATTCAGAATGTGGCGTAAAAGTCGCTTTATGCTTTCCCCTGAGGATTTTTGCCACTTTACTGGCCAAACGGCCCAGTACCTGGCCTTCAGCATCAACCAAAACCCATTCCTGGTTGGCTGAAGCTTTGTTAACCGAAACTGTTTTATAACTAAGTGTATCCACTTTTATTAATTTTTTTTGTTCAAACCACTTTTGATTTTACTTTCTCAGCGATTCAGACCGCAACGGAATAATACGAAAAGAATCATTACTGTAAAGAAAATCAACTATTTACACTCCTTATCACTAAGGACAACAATCGG
Source organism: Prolixibacteraceae bacterium (assembly GCA_029265875.1). GTDB lineage: Bacteria > Bacteroidota > Bacteroidia > Bacteroidales > Prolixibacteraceae > Draconibacterium. Next base: position 4,189 of record JAJUGS010000149.1, on the reverse strand, counting down.
GACTGCAAAAGTATTTGCTTTTTTTGTATTTCCAAATAATTGCTTCTAAATTTTATGCTGTTTAACTGGTTGTTAACGAAAATCATACAATCGCTGAAAAAGCAAGGTATTGTAATTTCGGCGAATGGTATTTTAGTTTGAACACCTCTGCTGAATGCAATAGTGAATACATCAAATTTCTTACTTTTGCTGAATCTAATAAATGCCGGGTAGAAAATTATTATACAAATGAAGGAAACAAAACCCAAAAGAATAAAAAAACGAATTTTTGCGTCGTGGATCACATCCTTGGTCAGCATCTCGCTGGTACTCACATTACTGGGTTTTCTTAGCATGGTGCTGATCAACGGGCGACAATTGTCGGATTATGTGCGTGAAAAAATCGGGTTCACGCTTGTGCTGCACGATAATGTAAAACCTGCCGAAATCAAAAAATTGCAGGACAGACTGAATGCCAGCAAATTTGTAAAATCGACCCGGTTTGTTGATAAAGAAACTGCTGCAAAGGAATTAACACAACAACTGGGCGAGGATTTTACCGGATTCCTGGGGTTCAACCCGCTTTTTGAATCGATTGAAGTAAAGCTTTACGCATCGTACACCAGCACCGACAGCATCCAGGTACTTGAGAAAAAATTTCTTTCTTATCCACAGGTAAAGGAAGTTTATTACCAGAAAGACCTGGTACAGGTAATCAACCAGAACATTAAAAAAATATCGTTTTTTGTATTGATAATCAGCACCTTGCTTACAATTATCTTTTTGGCCCTGATTAATAATACAATCCGAATCACCGTTTATTCGAAGCGATTTATAATCAATACCATGCAAATGGTGGGTGCCAGCAACCGGTTTATCCGCAAACCGTTCCTGCGACAAAGCTTGTTACTGGGATTTTATGGGGCCATTATTGCCAACATGATCATTTTTGCCGGAATTTATGCTTACCGTCATGAATTCCCGGAAATCTTGTCGCCCGAAAGCCTGACTTCCACGGCGCTTGTTTTTCTGATTGTTATCATCCTCGGGTTAATTTTCTCGTGGGTTTCAACCCTGTTCTCGGTCAATAAATTCCTGAGAATGAAATTTGACGAAATGTTTTATTAATTTATCTTTGCCACCACAATTAAGAAAACAAAATGGCTAAAAAAGAAATAAAAGAAACCGGTTTTGCACTGACAAAAGAAAATTACAAACTGATGGCTATTGGTTTTGCCATAATTGTAGTTGGATTTATTTTAATGGCCGGTGGAGGAAGCGACGATCCAAATGTTTTCAATCCTGATATTTTCAGTTTTCGCAGGATAACACTGGCGCCAATTATTCTTGTTATCGGGTTCGGGTTCGAGATTTATGCCATCATGAAAAAGCCCAAAAGCGAGAGATAATTTTTCGTTTTATAAATATGATTCCCCTTTTCTTAAATAAAACACGTCAGAATTATTTATTTCAACAATTAGTAATTAATTTTTAGCGTATTTGCTATCTTTGCAGCCTGAATTTTGAAAAATTTCCAATAAGCTGAGATATAGCATTTTACGAATGTCAATTATTAAAAAGGATTCTTACGATTTTATCAATGGTGAAGTTTTGTTGTTCGATAAAGACCTCGACTGGACTTCTTTTGACCTGGTAAACCGGGTAAGAGTACTTTTATGCCGTAAACTGAATATCAAGAAACTGAAAGTCGGTCATGCCGGAACACTCGACCCTTTGGCATCGGGACTGATGATTCTGTGTACCGGAAAATCAACAAAACTGATTGATACCTACCAGGCTGAAGAAAAGGAATATATTGCCACCCTGAAACTGGGTGCCACCACACCCTCTTTCGATATGGAAACAGAAGAAGACAGCTGGTCTGATATTTCAGAAATTACCAATGCTAAAATTAATCTGGCCCTGGAGAAATTCAAAGGTGAAATCGACCAGGTCCCACCTGTTTTTTCGGCCGTAAAAATAAATGGGAAACGAGCTTTTTCGTTGGCAAGAAAAGGAGAAACACCGGAGTTGCAGGCAAAAAAAATAACCATCAGCGAACTGGAACTTTTAACTTTTGCCTTACCCACAATAACGTTAAGAATTGTATGCAGCAAAGGAACTTACATCAGGGCTCTTGCACGTGACCTGGGATTGGAACTGGGTTGCGGGGCCTACCTGACACAATTGAGAAGAACCCGTGTTGGCAAATTTAAGGTGGAAGATGCAATGACTGTAAGCTTTTTTTCAGAAAATTTAACTCGCCCCGAAACCAATTGAACAATACGACGTTATCTTAGTGATTTTTAGAAATCAAAATAAATTAACACGAAATTAGTTACAAAATAAAATAACAGGTAAAGTATGAAACTATCGAAATTCAAGTTTGAATTAGATCCCAAAAAGATTGCCCTGCACCCCACTGAAAACAGGGACGAATCAAAATTAATGGTGTTAAACAGAGCAAAAAGAACCATCGAACACCGTTTATTCAAAGACGTACTTGATTATTTTGACGATAAAGATGTAATGGTATTTAACAATACCAAGGTTTTCCCCGCCCGTTTGTATGGCAATAAGGAAAAAACCGGTGCCGAAATTGAAGTATTCCTGTTAAGGGAACTTAACCGCGAACAGCGCCTTTGGGACGTCTTGGTTGATCCGGCCAGAAAAATCAGGATTGGCAATAAATTATATTTTGGCGACGATGATTTGCTGGTAGCCGAGGTGATCGACAATACTACTTCACGGGGCCGCACGCTGCGTTTCCTGTTCGACGGCCCTTATGATGAATTCAAGAAAACATTATATGATTTGGGTGAAACGCCACTGCCAAAATTTATCAACCGCCCGGTTCAGCCTGAAGATAAAGACCGTTACCAAACGATTTTTGCCAAGCACGAAGGTGCTGTTGCTGCGCCAACCGCCGGCCTGCACTTCAGCCGCGAATTACTGAAACGACTTGAAATTAAAGGCGTGAATTTCACCTACCTCACGCTTCACGTGGGACTTGGCAACTTCCGCAGCGTGGATGTGGAAGACCTCACCAAACACAAAATGGATTCGGAACAGATTTGGATCACCGAAGAAGCCTGCAAAGTGGTAAATACTGCCAAAATGATGAAAAAGAATGTATGTGCAGTTGGAACAACAGTAATGCGCACCATGGAAAGTTCCGTTTCCACACAGGGATTTTTGAATCCGTTTGAAGGCTGGACCAACAAATTCATTTTCCCACCTTACGAGTTTTCGGTTGCTAACTCAATGATCACCAATTTTCACTTACCCTATTCCACCTTGTTAATGATGGTGGCTGCATTTGGTGGTTACGATTTTGTGATGGAAGCCTATCACACTGCCCTGAAAGAAGACTACCGGTTTGGCACATATGGTGACGCCATGCTGATTCTCTGAAAATAAGAGAGTTCCAGAATATACAAGACAAGCGAAAAGACCACTGAAGCAAATGTTTCAGTGGTCTTTTATAATATGTTTATAAAAACGCTTTCCGATTGTCATAACCGATTTTCATATTTATTAACTTGCGTCAAATTTTACGATAAAAAATGGCAAAATTCAACGTTCATCAATGCCCCATTTGTGATAACAAGATTTTTTCCGCTTTTATTTCCTGTAAAGATCATTTTGTAACCGGCGAGGTATTTCATATTAAAAAATGCAACAATTGCGGCTTTGCCATCACCGGTAATATTGATGACGAAGAAAACATCGGATTTTATTATCAATCAGAAAAATACATTTCACATTCTGATACCAGCGAAGGTTTTATGAACGAAATGTACCACTTGGTCAGGGATTTTATGCTGGGCCGGAAACGCAGCCTGATCAACAAGTATTCGGGCATGAACAATGGCCATTTGCTCGATATTGGTGCCGGTACCGGATATTTTCTCAACCGGATGAACAGGACCGGCTGGCAGGTAACCGGAACAGAAAAAAGCCCGGCAGCCCGAAAATTTGCCAAAAGCGAATTTAACCTTGATTTTCTTGAAACTAATGAACTTTTTAATTTAAAAGATGAGTGTTTTGATGTGGTCACCCTGTGGCATTCGCTGGAACATATCCACAGGCTATCTGAAAATCTCGAAGCCATTCATCGGGTATTGAAAAAGAAAGGCAAACTTGTCATCGCGGTTCCAAACCATAATTCATATGATGCGCACTATTACGAAGAATTATGGGCGGCCTG
>JAJUGS010000415.1 GCA_029265875.1 Prolixibacteraceae bacterium | reverse complement strand
TTTCAGTCTGAGTTATAATATTCCTGAAAATTACTGATTTTATGAATAAAAAATAATTTTCAGCATTCAATAAAAATTGATTCGGCAAATCATCCAAAACCCAATTTTTACGGCTTGTGTAAAGCAGCTTAATTTGATTGTGTTATATTCGCATCCCGGGAATTGACTCACACTATGAATTTTGAGAATAAAATTGTCTGGATAACAGGCGCCTCTTCAGGAATCGGGAGAGCTGTTGCACTTGAAATTGCAAAGGAAAAAGCAAAACTGATTCTTTCGGGCAGAAACAGGGAAGCACTTGTTGAGGTGGCCGAAACGTGCATAAAATCCGGAAGCCGGGCCGAAGTTGTTCCGTTTGACCTGGGAGATGAAAAATCGGTTGCTGATGCGGCTGCCAGTGTGCTTTCAAAATATGCTGAAATCGACTGTCTGTATCATTTTGGAGGAATCAGCCAGCGTTCGTTTGTTGCAGAAACTCCCCTTTTTGTTGACCGGAAAATCTTCGAAGTGAACTATTTTGGCACCATCGCGCTGACCAAAGCAGTTTTGCCGCTGATGATAAAAAACGGTGGCGGACATATTGCGGTAACTTCGAGTATTGTTGGCAAATTCGGGTTTCCTTACCGCTCATCATATTCTGCCTCCAAACAGGCTTTACATGGTTTTTTCGAAAGCCTTCGTGCTGAAAATACAAAAAACAACATCAGGGTTTCCATCATCATCCCGGGAAGAATAAAAACCAATATTTCGGTGAATGCCATCAACAAAGAGGGAAAAACCCATGCAAAAATGGATGAAGGACAAGACACGGGAAAACCGGCAGAAGAAACTGCAAAAATTATTGTAAAGAAACTAAAGCGCTTTAAAAAAGAGATACTTGTAGGAGGTAGAGAAGTAATAATGGTGCATATACGCCGCTTTTTGCCGTCACTGTTTTATTATATGTCATCGAGGGTAAAACCTCTTTAGCTCCAATTGAAATGATCAAAGTTTAAAAATATGTCAATAAAAATAAACGGTATTCAGCAATTAGGTGTTGGTGTTGAAAATTTAAATGACGCCTGGAAATGGTATCGCCAGCATTTTTCGATGAACATCCGCATATTCGAGGAAGAAGCAACCGCCGAGCTCATGCTGGCACACACCGATGGAAAAACCCGTACCCGTCATGCCGTGCTGGCTTTGAATATGCAGGGTGGCGGCGGTTTTGAAATCTGGCAGCACACAGGCAAAAAACCTGAGCCCTGTCAATTTGAAATACAACTGGGCGATTTGGGTATCAATATTGGCATACTGAAAACAGCTGATATCAAGGCTGCTTTTGACGGGTTCAAGAAATCTGGGCTGAATGTTTTGACCGAAATAAAAACCTGTCCAGGCGGGAACGAACACTTTTTCTTAAAAGATATTTACGACAATCTCTGGGAAGTCAGGAACGAAAAATGGGTTTTCAGGCTGAAAGAGAAAGCGCTTACAGGTGGAATTTTCGGAGCAGTAATCGGGGTGAAAAATATAGAAGAAAGCCTGCCTGTTTACCAGAAAATTCTGCAATACGATAAAATAGTTTACGATAAAACCGGTGTTTTTGAAGACTTTGCCGGTATCCCTGGAGGAGATAAA
>JAJUGS010000278.1 GCA_029265875.1 Prolixibacteraceae bacterium | reverse complement strand
GGAAAATGGCGGAAGACACCATCGACAAGGCTGCCATGCTGGGCGGGTTTCCGGAGCGGGCCTGTATCACGCATCACATGCCCATTCACGGTTTCCGGATGGATCTTGACCCTTATAACGATCCGCTGGCTGTTTACGGGATTCACAAAGAAGATATTATTAACCTGGGTGAAGAAGAAGAAAATCTCGCGGGTTTTGTGAGCGAAAAACTGGGAATCAGAAAAGCACAGGTTGCGTGGGCGGTACGCAAAGAAATGGCCAGGACCGTGGAAGATGTTTTGGCACGCCGCACCCGCGCACTGTTTCTCGATGCCCGCGAAAGTCTGAAAATGGCCCCTGAAGTGGCGGCAATCATGGCAAAAGAACTCAAACAGGATAAGAGCTGGGAAGAAAATCAAATAGCTGCTTACAGCAAAGTGGCAAAAAATTATTATTTCGAATAAAAACTAAAAATCATGATGGAATTTTTTGGTGAGTTTTTAGGGACAATGATCCTGATTCTGTTGGGTAACGGGGTGGTTGCCAACGTCAACCTCGATAAAACCCATAGTTTTGGTGGAGGCTGGATTGTTATAACTTTTGGATGGAGCATGGCGGTTTATGTGGCGGTGCTTGTTTCGGGCGATATGAGTGGCGCCCATCTGAATCCGGCAGTTACGCTGGGTTTGGCTTTCAGTGGCCTTTTCGGCTGGTTCAAAGTGGCACCGTTTATTATTGCCCAGATTGCCGGTGCAATGGCCGGAGCCATGTTGGTTTACCTGTTTTTCAGGCATCATTTTAACATTACTGCTGTACCGGGCAGCAAAAAAGCCTGTTTTTGTACGGCCCCGGCTATCAGAAAAATCGGTAACAATTTGTTTTCCGAAATTGTGGGAACATTTGTTTTGATTCTGGCGGTTTTGCTTATCACACTTCCACAACTGGATTACCATGCTGTAAGCGGTCAGAAAGTGGGAATGGGCTCGCTGGGGGCTTTGCCGGTGGCTTTGGTGGTGTTTTCAATAGGCTTGAGTTTGGGAGGTACCACCGGTTACGCCATCAATCCGGCGCGCGACCTGGGGCCGCGGATTGTTCATACCCTGCTTCCGCTGCCAAACAAAGATGATAACGACTGGAAATACGCGTGGGTCCCGGTTGTTGGCCCGGTTATCGGGGCCGCAATTGCTGCATTTGTATATTTTCTGATCAAATGTGTTTGTGTATAAAATTTCTGTAAAACATAAATTGAAAAAGCCGGCTTCAGAAATTCTGAGACCGGCTTTTTACTGTTTTCTGCTGTTTAATTATTTGTTTTCTTTTTCCTCTTTTATCTCAACCTCCACCTCAGTTTCTTTTCCATTCCCGGTTTTTTTCTCTTTCATATGAATAACTTTCCCATCATCTTTCATCAATTTTGCCTCTCCGTTGTGACTTTTAATATCGATTACTTCATCGTCTTCAAATACCTGAACTGTACCGTCATCGTGTTTAATTACCTTAACTTTTTTTGCATGCCCCGGATACATCGGAGGTTCTGGTACCACAGGGGCGTGGATAAAAACATCTTCTTCCGTTTCTCCTCCTTCGGGTATTTGTTTGCGGACAATCGTGATTTTTTCAGTCCCGTCTTTGCGTAATTTTTTATCGTACGAAATAATCCCCGGGTCACTCAGGTCGATTACATTTTTGTTCCGGTTGTGATTAAACATCATTACTTTGGGAGCGTTTGGAACGGGCGGGACCGGTGGAACCATAAAATCTTCGCAATCATTTCCTTTGTGCAAAAAGATCATCTTCTCTCCATCGCCTTCAAATTTAAAATGCTGCATCGAGTCTATTGAAAAATCGTTTCGCGAAATCCATTTGAATGCTTTTCCTCCCACTGTGTCGCCTTCCCACACAAAGGGAGCATCGCCGGTGATAATTGTATCGATTGATGTTTTATTACCATTGTCATCAACCTTTACCATTTTTATGTGCCTTTCAGTTTTGTTTTTATGAGGAGTTTTTGCATCCTGGGCAATCACTGTTTTTGCGTGTAAAATCACCACGAGGGCAGCCATCATTACAATTGACAAAATTCTTTTCATTTTTTCTGTTTTTTATGTGTTCATTATCTGGCACAAAGATAACTGCACACTTCCCCTTCCTCTGGTTAAAGCCTGGTTAAAATCTGTTAAGGAAAAGTTAAAATCGAAACTGCTCATTTTTAAAAAGTTATCTTTGGTGCCATGAATAAAAAACTGTTTACAGGAATTGTGGTGCTGATGGGAATTTCCATCCTGGGGATCATTGCCGTGCAGCTTGTGTGGATAAACAATGCAGTGAGGGTGAAGAATGAACTTTTTGTACGCAGTGTGAACGAAGCATTGAACAACACAGCCGGTAAACTGGAAGACATTCATAACTTTGGCATAGTAAACCGCATGGTTTTTCACGATTCGGTTATCTGGGCCGAAGTCCCTCAGCCCGACATTCTTATTGGTGCGGGTACACCGCCGCCACCGCCACCTGAACCCAATGGAAAAGATACAACCGGAAATGCACATTTTATGCTTCGTCATTTAAAATCGCCACCTCCCCGTGCAAGGGTGGAAGTAAAAGTGGATAAAAATCACGACGGGAAAAGTTCTTTCACATACCATTTTTCTGATAGCGAAAAGGACCCCAAAGATGTAATAATTATCAGAAAGAATGAAGGTTATAAAAATGGAATCGTTGTGGTAACTTCAGATACAGTGCATTCTGATGTTGATTCGCTTTTTAATATCAATATTAAAATCGATTCGATGCTGACAACGCTCGATACGGTTGGTTTTTTTGTTCCTGACATCTCGAAGCGGGCCCACCTGAAAGCCGGAAAACTGAAAAGAATGGCGAACAAAGTAGTTACCGAAATAGCTGAATGGGACATCACTCAAATTGACGAGGGAATTGTAAAAGATGTTTTGGATGAGGAACTGACCAACCGGAATATTTTGATTCCCTTCGAATTCGGTATTCTGAAAGATTCGGTGTTTATCAGCAAACAACCGGTGACTGATTCATTGAAACTGGCAGAAAGCAATTTCCGGGTTAATCTTTACCCCAACGAAATCATCCGCAAAAACCTGAAACTGGTGGTCTGGTTTCCCGACCGCGACACCTTTATTTATCGTTCGCTGAGTTGGCTGCTGGTGGCCTCGTTCCTGTTTTCACTCATCATTTTATGCACTTTCGGGCTGAGTGTTTTTTATATCCTGCGGCAGAAAAAGATTTCGGAAATGAAATCGGATTTTATCAATAACATGACCCACGAATTTAAAACGCCAATTGCCACTATTTCGGTGGCTGCTGACTCGATTACCAACGAGAAAGTGATGGGCAACCCTGAAAAAATCAGGTATTTTGCCGGGATGATCAAAAAAGAAAACGCGCGGATGAACCGCCAGGTGGAAGACATTCTCACCATTGCCCGCCTCGATAAAAAGGAGTTTGAGTTCCGCTGGGAACAGGTGGATGTGCACGACCTGATCAGCGATGCGGTGAACGGAATTTCGATTCAGGTTGAAAAAAGAGAAGGGAAAATTGAGTTGAATTTCGAGGCAAAAAACCCGGTGGTTACAACCGATAAAATTCATGGCACCAACATTTTTTATAACCTCATCGACAATGCCATCAAATATTCGGTGAATCCGCCGGAAATAAAAATTACCACCTCCGACAAAAAAGACGGGGTGCTGGTTTCGGTGGAAGACAAGGGAATTGGCATGACAAAAGCCGTACAGAACCGGATTTTTGAGCGTTTTTACCGCCAGACAAGCGGCAATGTACACAATGTGAAAGGTTTCGGGTTGGGGCTGAATTATGTAAAAGCCGTGCTCGAAGCCAACCACGGAACTATTTCGGTTCACAGCGAACCCGGGAAAGGCAGCCGTTTTGAGGTGTTTTTGCCGTTTAAAAAGGAATAAATAATAAGTAATAACGAATAACAAAATCAGAAACTGAGTGATACTTCCTGATTTCTTATTCGTTATTCGATTTTTTAGATTTGCCTCTTTATCTTTTTGGAAAAATAACAGAATAAGGAATATCAAAATAAGAAATCACAAACAAGATGAAACCTGATTACCATATATTTCTTGTTGAGGACGACCTGAGTTTTGGCTCGGTGATGAAATCGTACCTCGAACTGAACGATTACCAGGTTACCTGGGTGGACGATGGAAAATATGCCCTGTCGAAATTCAGGGCCGGCAAATACCAGATTTGTATTTTGGATGTGATGTTGCCCAATGTTGATGGTTTTACCATCGGTAGCGAAATCCGCAGCATCGACAAAGATATTCCCATGATTTTTCTGACTGCTAAAAACCTGAAAGAAGACATTCTAAAAGGGTACCAATTGGGAGCCGACGATTACATCACAAAACCTTTCGACAGCGAAGTGCTTTTGTGCAAAATCAGCGCCATCATCAAACGCCAATCAACAGGTCCGGTTCGCGAGGAGGTGGTTTTTTCCATCGGGTCATATCAGTTCGACTCAAAACTGCGGCAGGTTATCCGTGAAAACCAGGTGCAGAAACTTTCGCCCAAAGAAGCCGATTTGCTGAAACTGCTTTGCCAGAACCGGAACGAATTGGTGCCACGTGAAATGGCGCTGCGAAAAATCTGGGGCGACGATGGTTATTTCACCGCACGCAGTATGGATGTTTTTGTTACCAAACTCCGTAAGTTTTTATCCGACGACCCGGCTGTGGAAATCAGGAATATTCATGGAAGCGGTTTTATGCTGGAGGTGAAACAGATTTCGAAATAACATTTCAATAGTCAACAATTCCCAAATTGAATTGCTTTTTTTGTAAAAAACTATCAACCCATTGATTATGCCACATTTAACCACAAAACCAACATTATCCGGTTTTCAGCAGTATGTTGCCGAACTTGAAACCGAACGCGGATTTTCTCATCAGACCACAATCGATAAATGCCTTTTACTTGGCGAGGAAGTGGGTGAATTGTTTAAAGCAGTCCGGAAATCGGAAGGTTTGGCTGTTGATGCGAATTCAAACTTTACTGACATTGGCGACGAACTCACCGATATTTTTATTTACCTGTGTGCCATTGCCAACCGGAAAGGGATTGATCTTGAAAAAGCCTTCAGGGAAAAAGAAGAAAAGAATAAACAGCGAACCTGGAATCCTTCACCGGTAAATGAACCGCAAACAGGATCAATAAATTTAGGGAGCATGATTTGATGAACTTTTTTTGATGGAATAATTGGGTAACTTTGCGGGTTTATTTTAATAAGTTTT
>JAJUGS010000003.1 GCA_029265875.1 Prolixibacteraceae bacterium | reverse complement strand
TCACAAAAAACAACCAAATCAGGCATTTTCCAGCCTCCGGCTGCCATTATAACTTTTGAAATATTCTTCTTTTTTTGTTCAAACCTGTTGTAAGTCCAATGCAGCTCACCTTCAGGTGTAAAATTTTCATCAGAAGACAGTGTATCATCTTTTGTGTCGAAAAAATTTTCGAGGTTATAAAACATTATGCTGAAATCTTCGGGCTTTTGTTGTGCTTTTGGAGAAATAGTTGTAAAAAGAAATAGCCCGATTATTAAAAGGCTTTTATTTCGCATTCTTCTTTTCAATACGTTCGTAAGCCCCTAAATCGGGTCCCTTATCGGAGGTGCGGTCTTTATTCAGCAGGTCATACTGATACAATTCCCCAATTTCAATTTTACCGACATCTTTTGCAGGTGATAAGGTATCAAGCTCATAAATATAATCCTTATAAGGATCAATAAACAAAGGATCATACTTTGCACCTTTCCAGATATTCTGATAATGTTCCTTGTTTGAAATATTAAAGGTGTCGGCTGCCTGAATTATGCAGTTTTCAAACAGGAAATTGAACTTGTTTTTGCCATTATCGCCCAACTCAATTTCCTGAACATTATTCCCGAAAATAATACTGTTACCAAACGTTGCATTTTCCAGGTCGCCACTGTATGTTACCGATCCCCCTTTTGAATTGGGAACAATCAAGACATTTGAAATTACGAGTGAAGATGTTGAACGCGCTTTGGATGAATAATTGCCCCAATAATTGGCCACTGTTGTATGATAAAACTGATAGTCGCCGCCCACCAGCAACGCCACAGCATAAAATCCGCAGTTTGCAATCAAATCATTATATGCCGAAATTTTTGATTTGATGGCAAACAACCCGGCATAAGCCATGTTCTCAATTTTTGTATTGGAAATTTTGGCACTGGCATATCCTTCATTTTCAATGGTGCCAACCTGTAACCCAATATTTGCATTACGGATATGGCAAAAATTAAACACATTATCGTGACTGCCAGAGAAAAGAACAATTCCATTCCATTGATCTGGTATATTTTCATATGACTTTTCGAGCCTGTCGGGTATAAAATAGATCTGTTCCTGGAAATTTCCGTTGGCTTTAATTTTTCCTTTTACATACAATCCAGCTCCTTTGTGAAAGTAAACTTTTGTTCCGGGTTCAATTGTTAATACGGACGAACTGTCAACAAAAGCATAATCATAAACAAGATATGGTTTTTCTGAAGTCCAGGTGGTTGTTTTTATGGTTTCAGCTTTTACCAGTTTAAAATCCTGACCGTAAGCTATAAGCTGTATTTCCTGTATATTGGAATTGATGGTAAACTGAATGGAATCCTGCACCACCATCGGAAGATTTTGCCCATTCGGATCAATTGTGACTTCCACGAAAATAAAAATACTGTCGTTAGCAGGAATTTCGACATCAAAAACTTCGTTACTAACCTCGCCATTGATGTTTAACCTGAAACTCGAAAGATCGCCGCCGGAAAGTTTGATATTCGAGATAAGAATGTTTTCGCTGTAGGTATTATGTACCGTAAACCGCTGTGTTGTTGAACCAATTGTTGTAAAAATGGTATCAAAAGTTACAGTGTCCTTCGAAAACCGGAGCCGGGCATCGGGTGAAGTCAGATAACCATCACTCTCGCATGAGAATAGCGAGAATAATAGCATAATCAGCAACGATATTTGAATGATATATCTGCCCAATGTTACACCTTTTTCTATTCAATAAAAACGGTAATGCGAATCACTTATTATGCACAAATATAAAAACGATTTTACAATTTTTAACGTTTGTTAGCAGTAATTAATCCTGAGTTTCCACCTTCTTCGAAATCAGCATCAAACCAAGCACTGTAAATAATCCATTAACAATCAGCAATTCAAAGCCAAACTGGTAGCCGTTAAACAAAAAAACCGAACTTTTGGCGATAAAAAACGTGATTAACGGCGATAAAACTGCAATTACAGGAACCCACCGGTCAGTTACTTTTCGCTTAAAATACAATCCAAAAACAAAAAGCCCTAAAATGGGCCCGTAAGTATAGCCAGCAACTTTAAAGACTGCCACTACAATGCTTTCGTTATTCATTGCCCTGAATAAAAGAATAATCAAAATCGTCATTGCAGAAAACATAATATGTGTCCTTCTTATAATTTGTTTTCTTTTCTCCTCGTCATATTTTTCAATCTTCAGAAAATCGATACTGAAAGCGGTTGTTAATGCGGTGAGTGCAGAATCGGCACTTGAATAGGCCGCCGCTGTAATCCCAAGCAAAAAGGCGATTCCAACCGGCAGCCCTAAATACTTCAGTGCCAGCATTGGGTACAAATCGTCGGAATTTACCGGTGTTGAAATATGCTGGCTTTCAACAAAAGAATAAAGCATCGTGCCAAGACTTAAAAACAACGTAACAGTAATTAAAAATAAAAAACTGAAAACAAACATATTCTTCTGTGCATCCTTGATGTTTCTGCAAGTGAGGTTCTTCTGCATCATGTCCTGGTCCATCCCTACGATGGCAATGGTGATAAATATTCCGGAGAAAAATTGCTTGAAAAAATTGTTTTCCGACCGCCAATCCCAGAAAAAAACCTGAGAACGGGGACTTTCAACAATATTCTTTATCATCTCGGTTAAATTCCAATTCAGCGATTTTGATATTGATACGATTGTAAAAACCACTGCAACAATCAGAAAAAGTGTTTGTAAAGAATCAGTCCAGATGATGGTTTTGATACCTCCTTTTTGTGTATAAACCCAAACAAGTGCCAGTGTTATAACTACTGTTACTGCAAATGGAATATTAAAAGCATCAAAAAAGGCGATTTGCAGGACACCTGCCACCAGGTATAATCTGAACGCAGCGCCTATGAGTTTTGAAACCTGAAAAAAGAACGATCCGGTTTTGTGAGCATATTCACCCATCCTTTGATTAAGAAATGAATAAATAGACACCAGATTCAAACGGTAATACAATGGTAAAAGAACACCAGCCACGATCCAAAACCCGACAATATTTCCCATGATAAATTGCAGATAGGAAAAAGCAGAATTCCCAACTTCGCCCGGAACCGAGATAAAAGTTACTCCTGAGATGGTAGTTCCCACCATTCCAAAAGCCACAACATACCAGGGCGATTTCCGGTTACCGGTAAAAAACGTTTGTGTATCGGCTTTTCGCGCGGTGAACACCGACACCACAATTAAAAGCAAAAAATAGCTGAGAATAATTCCAACAACAAGAAATGGACCCATATTATTCAAAATCAGGATAAAGCAAATATTTTCTCCGCATTGTTTTGTATGTTTCAAGCTCGGGTTTAAACACTTTCAGAATGTCAGGTTCTGAATTTCCGCCTCTTATTTTTGCAAGCAAAACATCGGTTCCGGCCAGAAGATTGAACCAGTTTTCACGATCAATAAAGTCTGATTCGTATTTATACCTCCAATAAAAATCGAGAAAATAACTCAGGGTAAATTCCGGAATTTCACGCAATATTCTTAAATCAACGCCATAACAAACCTGTCCTTCGTTAACCGGGTCGATTGCCACACCCGGAATATCTACTGGTGTGAACCGAAAATTTCCTAAAGTTGAATCCAATCCGCCCAAAACCTGGAATGGAAACTCAGTACCTCTTCCAAGACTGACTTTTGTTGCCTCGAAAAAACAAATTGACGGGTAAAGCCTGATTGACCTGTAGTTGGGCAGATTGGGCGATGGCGGCACAGGAGGTTCATATTTTGTGAAATGGGTATAATTCAGAACCGGAATAATCTCGATTTTGCATTTTGTTTTTGCCGCTGTCCAGTTTTCTCCATTTATCATCAATGCAAGTTCGCCCACTGTGCAGCCGTGAACAATTGGAATCGGGTCCATTCCCACAAATGAAACAAAACCGGGTTTTAAAACCGGTCCGGCCACATAATCGCCATTCGGATTCGGACGGTCGAGTATCAGTAACGGAATATTGTTTTCTGCACAGGCCTCAATTACCAGGTGAAGGGTTGAAATATAGGTGTAAAACCTGCACCCGACATCCTGAATATCAAAAATTACTATATCGAGGTCTTTCAGATTTTTTCCGGTGGGTTTTTTGTTTTTGCCGTACAGCGAAACAACCTGAATCCCTGTTCTTTTATCGATTCCGCCTTTAATTTCTTCGCCTGCGGAGGCTTCTCCCCTGAAACCGTGTTCAGGAGCAAAAATTTTTTTTATATTGATTTTTTCAGATTTCAGAAAATCGACCAGGTGCGTATTTCCGGTTAACGAGGTGTGGTTTACCACCAAACCTACTCTTTTTTTCTGTAACAGAGGAAGGTACTTTTCAGGCTGGTCGGCCCCGCAAACAATCTGCGCTGATAAACGGATATTTATACCGGTTGTTAAAAAAAGAATAAGCAGGAAAACATTAAATTTCGCCACAATTAGAGAATTTTACTATTGATTTGCTAAAATACAATTTGAAACACGGAAACGTGCTTCTGCACAGAAAAATTTGAAATCAGATGAAACCGATAAAGAAATCCTGCAAAATACATTTCTCCATCTTGTTGATATTGTTTATTCAGCTAAATGCATTTTCCGCCGATCCGCCCTTCCTTCAATTCAGGAACGATCCCTGGGTGAATGAACAACTCCAGAAAATGACCCTCGATGAAAAAATTGCCCAGTTGATGTTTATCACGGTTTATCCAGAGTTAGGAGAATCGAACAAAACCAAATCAGCAGAAATAATTAAAAAGCTGAAACCGGGCGGAATTCTTGTTATGAAAGGAAATCCCTCGGCAACAGCAAAATGGATTAATCAATTTCAGGATGTTTCGGCAGTTCCGCTGCTTGTTTCGGTTGACGGAGAGTGGGGACTTTCGATGCGGGTTGACAGCACGATTCGTTATCCCTACGCACAGGCACTGGGCGCTGTTTCTGACTCAACGCTGATTTGCCAGATGGGAAAAGATATTGCACAGCAAATGAAAATGATGGGCATTCACATGAATTTTGCCCCGGTAGCCGATATCAATACAAATCCGGCGAATCCGGTTATCAATTTCCGATCGTTTGGTGAAGACAAAGTGAATGTGGCGCAAAAAGCATGGTGGCTGGCAAAAGGAATGCAGGATGAAAATGTGATTCCGGTGGCAAAACACTTCCCGGGACACGGCGACACCGACACCGACTCACACCATGTTTTGCCTTTTGTAAACCATTCGAAACAACGGATTGACACACTCGAATCATTTCCTTTCCGATTTCTCTCTGAAAGAGGAATCTGCGGAATTATGAGCGCCCATCTGAATGTACCGGCCATCGACAAAAGCGGAACTCCTTCTTCGCTATCAGAAGAAATAATTAACGGATATCTGAAAAATGAAATTGGTTTCCAGGGTTTTGTGGTGACAGATGCCATAAATATGAAAGGGGTGAGAACCGAAAAAGGAAACGCTGAAACCGAAGCACTTTTGGCCGGAAACGACATTGTGGAATTTGTACCCGATTTGCAAAAAGCCATTTTATCGGTTAAAGACGCAATCAAATCCGGCCGTTTAACCGAAAAACAAATTGATGAAAAATGCACAAAAGTCCTTGCCCTGAAACGTTGGACAGGACTGAACAATTACACACCTGCCGATTTAAAAGAACTTCCCAAACAACTAAATAATCCTGTTTTTGAAGTGACCAACCGGCAACTTTTGAGAAATTCATTTACTGTTCTGAAAAACGATGGTGTTTTACCGGTTCAGGGTTTAGACACCCTGAAAATTGCCAGCGTGATGATGGGCAGCGATAAAACAACTGTCTTTCAGGATTATCTGTCAAAATATGCAAAGGTTGACAACTTTTTCCTCCCGAAAAATGCCCCTGAATCTGCTTTAAAAAACATCAAACAAAGCCTGGCAAATTACAATCTTGTGATTATTGGAGTTCAGGGAATCAACATTTACCCGGGCAACAAATACGGAACCACGGAGATTCAGCGAAAAGCAGTGGATGAACTGGTAAATGAAAAACGTTCTGTAACCGCATTTTTTGGAAATGCTTATGCAATTCAGCATTTTTCCGAAATTCATAAAACCGGTGCCCTGATTCTTGCATACCAGAATACAGAACTCACTCAGGAACTGGCGGCGCAACTGGTTTTTGGTGCTTTTGCCGCAAGAGGGAAACTGCCTGTTACAATTGATGACCGTTTTAAACTGAATTCGGGTGTTACAACCGCAGAAAATCAGACTTTGTCGTGGACAATTCCCGAAGAAGCCGGAATCAACTCTGAATTGCTGAACCGTAAAATTGATTCAGTCGCCAATTCAGGCATCGAAAAGAAAGCATTTCCCGGGTGCCAGGTTTTAATTGCAAAAGATGGCAAAATCATACTTCAGAAAAGTTATGGCTGGCATACTTACGAAAAACGGGAAAAAGTGCAGAATACCGATTTATACGACTGGGCTTCGGTTACAAAGGTTACCAGCGCCTTGCCCGCAATCATGAAACTGGCCGACGAAAAAAAAATCGATGTTAATCAGCCACTGAGTAATTATTGGCCGGCATTCAGAAACAGCAACAAGGAGAATATCAAAATTTCAGAATTTCTAACTCACCAGGCGGGCCTTCCTGCCTGGATTCCTTTCTGGATGATGGTTGCTGACAAAAAAGGCAATCTGAAAAATGAATTTATCCGGGTTCAGCCATCGGATAGTTTTCAGGTCAGAGTTTCTGAGAAGCTATATCTGAAAAATGATTTTAAACAGGTCATCCTCGATTCAATCCGGAATTCGAAACTGGGTGAAAAGAAATATCTATATTCAGACCTGAGCTTTTTAATTTATCCCGAGGTAATTACAAAAATCACGGGCCAAAATTACGAAGATTATCTTCAGGCGAATTTTTACCGCCCGCTGGGGGCAACAACTGTTGGTTACAACCCATACAGATTTTACACTGATGAAAAAATCGTCCCGACTGAACTCGATACAATCTTCAGAAAGCAATTGATTCATGGTTTTGTACACGACGAAAGTGCGGCGATGTTAGGCGGTGTTTCAGGGAACGCAGGACTTTTCGGGTGTGCCGGTGACCTCGCAAAGATTTTTCAGATGTATCTTCAGAAAGGTTTTTACGGAGGGAAACGATATATCAGCGAAGAAACCATAAATGAATTCACAAAAGTGTGGTTTCCCGGAACCAGCAACCGGCGCGCGCTGGGCTTTGACAAACCTTTAAAAGACAATAAAAACAAAACACTCACCGATGCCTATCCTGCAGTTGATGCCAGTACAAATAGTTTTGGTCACACAGGTTTTACCGGGAACATTGTGTGGGCCGACCCGGATAACGGGCTGCTTTTCATTTTCCTTTCAAACAGGGTTTATCCAACCCGCGACAATTCAAAAATTTCAGATTTAAACATCAGGGTTGCCATGCACCAGGAAATTTATAATTGCATAAAAGCTGGTCTCTGATTATATTAATAATTGTTAATTGTGTTGAGCAAACCTTTTGTTCAACAGGAAAAACAACGGAGGTTAAATATTGATTCAATGCCAATTAACAACACCTTAACCAATTCTTATTATTTCTTTTACAAAAACTCATTTCAGGGGGCAATAATAAGGTGCCCCCAATCATTTTGTTATTAAATTATTAATTCTAATTTTACAGGTGCGACTAAAAAATTTAAATATTCACAATAAAAACTATGCGCGATGACAAGTAAAATAACATTTAATGAGTTGCGAAAAATCAAAGACAGCCTGCCTGACGGTTCCATCAGAAAATTGGCTCAGGAGTTCAATATATCAGAGGAAACCGTCAGAAATTATTTCGGAGGTGCAAATTATGTGAAAGGCACAACCGTTGGTATTCACATGGAACCTGGGCCAAATGGAGGTATCGTAATGCTTGACGATACTGCCATTCTTGACAGAGCAATTGAATTGATTAATGCCGAAGCTGTGCATTAATTTTTTTTTAATACATAATTGAATGAAAACTGTTCTATTTTTATAGAACAGTTTTTTTATTGTTCAACTTAAACCTTTATAATCAATGAGAAAAAATTTATTACTGATTTTAGTTATTGCTTTGTCTGCAATAATCACATCATGCGAAAAACCCTGGCAACCTTTGTTTAATGGCGAAAATCTCGATAATTGGGATAAACATCTGGGAACGTTTCTGCCTGGTGCTGATAGTGCGATCGGCTTAAATGCAACACCCGACAATGTATTTTCAGTAGTGGAACAAAATGGCGAAAAACTAATCCGCATTTCCGGAGCGATTAACGGCTCGCTGGCAACCCGCGATACCTTTGCCAATTATCACCTTCAACTTGTTTTTAGATGGGGCGATTCAATTTACACAAAACAAAACAGTGGTTTATTGTACCACAGTTTTGGCGATTTCGGGGTTGCAATCGGAACCTGGATGACCAATATTGAATGCCAGTTGATGCACGAGCGCCTGGGCGACACCTACCTGATGGAAAATACCTGCTGCGAAACCAAAGTAAAACCGTTAGATGAAGGTTATATTTTTGCCAAAGATGGCGAACCGAAACAGTTTGGCAGGGATTATAACGGGCAGGGAATTAAAAAAGCACTGGATGCCGAAAAACCGCTTGGCGAGTGGAATACTGTTGATTTGTATTGTGTTGGCAGAACATCGGTACATGTTGTTAACGGACAAGTTGTAATGATCAACAACAACACCGGAAAAGTTGAAAACGGACAAATTGTGCCGCTCACCTCCGGCAAAATCCAGTTACAATCCGAAGGTGCCGAGTTGTTTGTAAAAACCATCCAGGTGAAACCCATAAAAGAAATCCCGAAAGAACTGTTGCAATAAACCGATTTTTATTAACCTTTTCCAAAGTTCGAAACTTTGGAAAAGGTTAATCACAAAAACATCAGTTTAAAATCATCATCTCGGGCAAAAACTTCCAGAATCGGCGGGGCATATGTTGCCGCTGCAGTTTCAGGTTTTTGCGTTCCTGAATATTGATGTGGGTAAAATAGGTTTTCCAGAGCCGCTGGTAAAACTCCTCCCCTTCTTCCAGCAAATTTTCGTTTACACGGCCATTGATCTGGCTGAATTCTTTTGCCGAGATCGTTACTTCCTGCGGCTTACCATTATCGTACATCACCCCGTAATTTCGCTTCAGGTCGAAAAGCAGCCAGCGCTGGTCGGCAAACCGTTTCTGAAAATGGCCGACAACCAGCGGAATCACATCATACCGTGGTTCAATTCCGCAAAAATACAAACCGCCTTTTGTATGCTGAAACCTGACAAACTGCATCATTCTCATCGCTTCTTTTTTAACCTTTTGAGAGGCTTGTGTGAGGTACAAAACATCGGCATCGCCAAAATCGGTTTCAATATTAAAATACCCGCTGAAAAGGCGCCGCACAAAACGATAAATTTTCATCTCAATTCCAGGTTCTTCCGAGAGAAAAGCGTAAAAAAGCATCTCCTTGTTTTTGCCGGTCATTTTTTGCTGAATGCCTTTCCAAACCCTGTCGGCTTTTTCAGAGTCGGGTTGAATATCTGTTTTCTGAGCAAACAAATGTTTTTGCTCTCCGTTCCTTGAAACAATTTCTACCGGAAAGATTTTCCGGTTGTAACACTCAAAAATTCCGGTGAGAAAACCTTCGAAAGTTCCATCATAGGTTATAATATCCATGCTCATATTCAATAATCTGTTACCGTGTGATTTACATAATTTGAATACCTCATAATTCCTTGTTAGTGCAACGGTGGCAAAGCAGCCTGAAAATTCCCGAATAAACTCAGCTGCGTATCCAGTGTTTTACGGTTTTTTGAAACAGAACCTGCAACAATTTTGTGTTTCAGCCTTTCGGGTGTCCAGCCCGAGGCCGCCAGCACCACATCGCTGCAGGTAACAAAATACCGGGCTCGTTTCATCACAACACCCAGTTTTAAAAGGTGTTCGGTGGTGAGTTTCCGGTGGCGGCGGGCAAGCACAATTTTTTGTGCCGATTGTACCCCGATTCCCGGAACACGCAAAATCATTTCGTAATCGGCCCGGTTGATGTCAACCGGAAACTGGTGCAGGTTGCGCAGGGCAAAACCCAGTTTCGGGTCCACATCCAAATCCAGAAAAGGCTGGTCTTCGGTCAGGATTTCCTCGGCTTTGAAATGATAAAACCGCATCAGCCAGTCGCTTTGGTACAACCGGTTTTCGCGCACAAGCGGCGGACTGGTTAAAGCCGGTAACCTTTTGTCGTACAAATTAACCGGCAGGTAGCCTGAGAAATAAACCCGTTTCAGGTTTTGTGTTTTGTACAAACCCGACGAAAGCAGGATAATTTGCCGGTCGGTTTCGGGGGTGGCGCCAATAATCATTTGGGTACTTTGTCCGGCCTGCGCGAATTTTGGGGCATTGCGGAATCGTCGTGCTTCTTCTTTGCTGGCCAGTATTTCGTTTCTGATTTGTGTCATCGGCGAAAGAATGGAAGGAAAATTTTTCTCGGGTGCCAGCAATTTCAGATTGGGTTCTGTCGAAATTTCAAGGTTGACACTCAAACGGTCGGCCCATAAACCGGCTTCGTGTACCAGTTCCGGGCTGGCACCCGGAATAGCCTTTAAATGAATGTACCCGTTGTAGTTCTCTACCAAACGTAGTTTTCGTGCCACCTGAACCATTCGTTCCATCGTGTAATCGGGATTCCGGATAACTCCTGAACTCAGAAAAAGGCCTTCGATAAAATTGCGCCGGTAAAAACCAATGGTCAAATCAACAATTTCATCCACGGTGAGTGTTGCCCGCGGCCGGTCGTTGCTGCGGCGGTTGGCACAATAGGCACAATCGTAAATACAATGGTTGGTCATCAGGGTTTTCAGCAGGCTCACACAACGACCGTCTTCGGTAAAACTGTGGCAAATTCCGCAGGCTACACCATTGCCAATTCCTTTGGTACTGTTTTTCCGGTTGCTGCCGCTTGAGACACACGAAACATCGTATTTCGCTGCATCCGAAAGTATTTCCAGTTTTTGCTGAACCGTTAGTTTATTCATTGTTTTATTTCTTAAAAAATCCCCCCTCTATCGGGGGGGGATTCAGACCTCGAAAAAGGGAATCGCTTCCCGGGAATAATTATTTTTTTTGACAATAACTTCGTCAATCCTGACGACAATAAGATAATCAAAAGAAAACTCCGGCCAATTTTATTTTGAAAAATTCGCTGTTTTTTTTTGTGTATTTATTCCATCATCAGCATAGAATCAGAATAAATCATTTTATAAATTTGATGTAAAGAAAGGGAAATGCACGAGGCCGATTTTTATATCAAACTGAAAAACAACATTGTAAAATGTGAGCTTTGCCCCTGGTTTTGTGAACTCAAACCTGGCCAGACCGGAAACTGCAAAGTCAGAAAAAACGAGAACGGCACTTTGATAACACTGGTTTATAACCGGGTTTCAGCTTTGGCACTTGATCCTATCGAAAAAAAACCGCTGTATCATTTTTTCCCCGGGTCGCAGATCCTTTCTTTGGGTTCGGTTGGTTGTAACCTGCATTGTTTGTTTTGTCAGAATCACCACATTTCGCAGTGTTCAGCCGAAAGTTTCAGCCATTTCAGGGAAATCACCACTGAACAATTAGTTGAAACAGCAACCGGAATCAAAGGCAACACAGGCATTGCTTTCACCTATAACGAACCGTTTACTTTTTATGAATTCATGTTCGAAACAGCAAAACAGGCTCACGAAAAAGGACTTAAAAACGTGGTGGTTTCAAACGGGTATATTAATCCTGATCCTTTGAAAAAAATTCTGCCGTTTATTGATGCATTTAATATCGATTTAAAATCGTTCAATCCTGCGTTTTATAAAACCCAGACAAAAGGTGAGCTGGCACCGGTTCTTGAAGCCCTGAAAAGGATAGTTGCCGGCAAAGTTCATCTCGAAATCACCCACCTTGTGATTCCATCGCTGAATGACAACAGAACCGAATTTGAAAACATGGTAAACTGGATTGCATCGGAACTGGGAAACAAAATTCCGCTGCACCTTTCAAGATACTTTCCACAATATAAACTTACTGAGCCTCCCACTCCTTCGAAAACATTGGATGAATTCCATGAAATAGCCTCAAAACGCCTTTTATATGTTTACACCGGGAATGTTTCGGAAACAGGACATTCTTCCACTTTTTGCGCAAAATGCGGTGCTTTAATGATTGAAAGAAACCGCTATAATGTCAGGATGAGAAATATCGGCGAAAATGGCCATTGCAATAAGTGTGACAACCAAATTGATATGATTTTTTCGTAATCAAGACAAATATATCTTTATTTCCTTGACTTGTAACTCTCTTATTCCGTAACTTTCCGGGAGTTATAACCATTAAATATTTAATCAATGACTTATGAAGATTTTATAAATCAGCCTGAATTTCAACAAATGTTAAAAGAAGCTGAAAAACTGAAAGGAACCGTTTTTTCTGATATCATTGATGCCGAAGGGAATCAATATGTTGATCTGGTTCAGGAAGGGGGTGGCGTTCTCGGAATTGCGCTGGTTGGTTACACCTACATTCTTGAAACTGCCGGAATCCGTTTTTTCCATCTGGCAGGAACATCCGCAGGGGCAATTAACACGCTTGTTCTTGCTGGAATTGACGGGATTGGCAAAGCAAAATCAAAAGCAGTTCTCGATGTTTTAGCCAAACAAGACCTTTTCGAATTTGTGGATGGCGATCCGACTCTGAAAAAAATTATCCAGAAAGTAATCGACGGAACCCCCTTTAAAAAAATGCTTTGGAAACTTGCCTGGAACTTCAGCAAGGTAAAAAAGGCTCTGTTTATCAATTTTGGATTGAACCCGGGAAATGAGTTCGAAAAATGGATTGAAAAAGTGTTGCGCGAATCGCCTCAAAAAATCACCACAATTGGCGATTTAATTGACAAAAGAGGGAAGAAATATTTCCCTGAAGGAATGATCAACAGAATCACAGGCCAGCCAATACCTGATGAATATGCGCATATTCATGTGATAACTGCCGATCTTACAACACAATCGAAAGTTCAATTCCCCCAAATGGCGCATTTGTATTGGGGAAATAAAGTGAGGGAAATATCTCCGGCGCGGATGGTTCGCGCGTCCATGTCAGTGCCCTTCTTTTTTATTCCTTTCGAAATTGATAACATTCCCGGGGCGGGCGAACCAGCCAGTGAAGAGTGGATAAAATACACCAATTTTCATGGCCCGATCCCCCAAAAAGTAAAATTCGTGGATGGTGGCATGATTTCCAATTTCCCGATTAACGTATTCCATTCAAAAGGCGGAAATGCCCCGAGAAAACCAACTTTTGGGGTGAAGCTCAGTTCCTACCGCGAAGAATGTACCCACATTGATGACCTTGGCGATTTTGTGGGTTCGATGGTCAGTACCATGCGGCACGACGCTGATAATGAGTTTCTGATACAAAATCCCGACTTTCAGAAACTGATTTGTTTTATTGATGCTGACAAGGATTTCAACTGGCTTAATTTTAAAATGGATGACGAAAGTAAAAAAAGATTGTTCCTGCTGGGAGCCCGGAAAGGACTTGAATTTCTTTCAAAATTCGATTGGGAAAAATATAAAAAGCTAAGATTACAACAAGTTAACGCCTGATTCGGGTTGAATGCAAACAATTTCCCTACCTTTGTTTCACTATTTGATGATACAATTGTTTTTTTATGAAGTTTGCAGAACTAGGAATTCACGACGACCTGCTTGATGCCATTTCCTACATGGGATTTAACGAAGCAACCCCAATCCAGGAACAGGCCATTCCTGTTATTTTAGAAGGCAACGACCTGATTGCCTGCGCACAAACCGGAACCGGAAAAACAGCCGCTTTTCTGTTACCTGTGCTCGACATGATTGCCGACTTACCCTCCGGAACAACATCCACCCTGATTATTGTGCCTACCCGCGAGCTGGCGCTGCAAATCGACCAACAAGTTCAGGGAATAGGTTACACCATGGGAATCAGCTCGATAGCCATTTATGGCGGCGGCGATGGCGATGACTGGGGACAACAAAAAATTGCACTGACAAAAGGAGCCGACATTGTTGTAGCCACACCCGGAAAACTGATTTCGCACCTCAATTTGGGATACGTTAAGTTCGACACGATAAAGTTTCTGATTTTGGATGAAGCCGACAGAATGCTGGACATCGGTTTTTATGAAGATATTATCAAGATTATTTCATACCTGCCAAAAGACCGGCAAACACTGATGTTCAGCGCCACCATGGCACCCAAAATCAGGAATCTTGCCAACCAGGTACTGAAAAATCCGAAAGAAATCAATATTTCGATATCAAAACCTGCAGAAGGTGTTTTACAGGCAGCCTACTTAATTTACAATCAACAAAAAAATGGCCTGATTTGCCATCTTGTAGCCGAAAATCCTGATTACACAAGTATCCTGATTTTTTGCTCCACGAAACGGGCAGTGAGCGAACTTACCCGTGCATTAAAAAAAGAAAAACTTCAGGCCGAGGCAATTTCATCGGATCTGGAACAGGCAGAACGTGAAAAAGTCTTACTGGGGTTCCGGTCAAAACGAATCCGGATACTGGTGGCTACCGATGTGATGAGCCGTGGTATCGATATAAAAGACATCAACCTGGTGATCAACTACGATGTACCGAACGATGCCGAAGATTACGTGCACCGTGTTGGCCGCACTGCCCGGGCCGATGCAACCGGCGTGGCACTGACCCTCGTGAACGAGGAGGATATGTTTAAATTTCACCAGATTGAAAAACTGATTGAACGCGAGGTTTTCAAAATTCCGCTTCCAGAGAAATTTGGCGCGGGACCAGCCTGGCAAATCAAATTCAGGGGAAGACCCAACAAAAGTGGATTTCACAAACCGAAAAAAGGCCAGGTTGCAGGAAACAAACCTTTTAAAAAACATTTTAAAAGGAAAAAACCCAACAGCCCTAAAAACTGATTCGTTGCTATTGCGTATATTCCTAAACGTAATAATTGGCTGAAAAATGAAAACAGTACTTTTTCTGTTGCTGGCATTGTCACTTTTTATATTCAACCTAAAAGCCCAAACCCTGCCAGATTCAACAACCTATAAAATTGAAACGGTTGATGGGAATGAATTTATCGGGCAAATTTCAAAAGAAGATTCGTTGCATGTTCTTCTAAAAACTGAAAAATTTGGCGAATTAAACATCCTGAAAACTGACATCAAAAAGAAAGAATCTATAAAAGTTCAGCAAATAAAAAACGGACAGCTTTGGTTTGAAAATCCGCAATCGAGCCGCTATTTCTGGGCACCAAACGGTTACGGGTTGAAAAAAGGGGAAGGTTATTACCAGAATATCTGGGTACTGTGGAACCAGTTTTCGTATGGTGTTACCGATTATTTCTCGATTGGGGCCGGAATTATACCAACTTTTTTATTCGGAGGAGCGCCCACTCCGGTATTTATTCTGCCCAAGTTTTCGATTCCTGTTTCAAAAGATCAGTTTAATATTGCAGCCGGTGCCATATTCGGAACCGTTTTAGGTGAAGAAAGTTCTGGTTTTGGGATTCTTTATACCAATCTCACATTCGGTTCGCGCGATGCCAATGTTTCGCTGGGAGCTGGAGGAATGTTTGCAGGCGGGGAGTGGGCACCTGCACCACTTTTCAACTTCAGTGGTATGTTCAGGGTTACCAACAGGGGCTATTTTATTACCGAAAATTATCTCATCAGTGCCGAAGGAGAAACTTTGATTATGATTTCTGGGGGCGGGCGATGGATCATTAAAAAGGCTGCGCTTGACTATGGATTGATGATTCCCATTGTTTCAGGCATGGAAACATTTATTGCACTGCCCTGGCTCGGATTTACCATCCCTTTCGGAAACACATACTGACCAATCATTTCGGTTGCTGCAAAATAGCGGTCAGTTTCTGAACAAATCCCTTTTCATTTTCTTTTTTAATTTTGCAGCCTGACAATTTAATCATGGCAAAAGTAGTAATCGGACTTTCGGGAGGTGTGGATTCAAGCGTGGCAGCCTTTCTGCTAAAAGAACAGGGACACGACCTGGTGGCACTTTTTATGGTAAACTGGCACGAACGTGTTGGGAATATTACAAGCGCCTGTACCTGGGAGGAAGATGCACTGATTGCCCAAATGGTAGCCAAAAAACTGGACATCCCTTTTCATATTGTTGATTTAAGCAAAGATTACAAAAAACGGGTGGTTGATTATATGTTTGCCGAATACCAGGCAGGCCGCACCCCAAATCCCGATGTACTTTGCAACCGCGAAATCAAATTCGATACTTTTCTGGAAGAAGCGCTGAAATTGGATGCCGATTTTGTGGCAACCGGTCATTATTGCCGGAAAAGTGAAACTATTGTTAACGGAAAACCTGTTTTCCGGCTTTTAGCAGGAAAGGACCCCAACAAAGACCAAAGTTACTTTTTATGCCAGCTCAATCAGCAACAATTGTCAAAAGCCATGTTTCCGGTTGGCGATCTTTTAAAACCCGAAGTGCGTGAGATTGCCCGCAAACAAAACCTTCCGACTGCCGAGCGAAAAGATTCGCAGGGAATTTGTTTTGTGGGGAAAGTGGATCTGCCAACCTTTTTACAACAGCAACTGGAACCCAAAAAAGGAAATACCATCGAAATCGATGCTGATTTTATCAGTAAAAAGAAACAGGTGGAAGTGGCAGAGGAAAACTACCGGAAGCTATGTTTCCCGTTTCCCTACAAACCCTGGAACGGAAAAGTAATCGGAGAACACCAGGGAGCCCATTTTTATACCATCGGGCAACGAAAAGGGCTGAATATTGGCGGACACAAAGAGCCGCTTTTTGTGATCGGAACCGATGTGCAGCGCAATATTGTTTATGTGGGCGAAGGACAGGAACACCCGGGCCTGCACCGCAAAGGACTTTTTATTGCCGCTGCCGACATGCACTGGATAAGGACCGACCTTGCGATGCAACCCGGCGAAAAACGAAATTACGAAATCCGTATCCGGTACCGGCAACCGCTTGAAAAAGGAACCATTCATTTAAAAGAAGAAGGTGCTTACTTTATTTTTGAAAATGAACAGCGGGGTATCACATCCGGCCAGTTTGCCGCCTGGTACGATGGCGATGAGTTGATTGGATCTGGCGTGATCGCCTGAGAAAACCAGTAGTCCGACGACTGTTTGTCTGCATTTTTTTCTGACTTCCTACTTCCGGCTCCGGACTTTCTTTTACCTTCGCATAAAAACGTAAAAAACATGATTAAATCAATGACTGGCTTTGGAAAAGCCGAGTTCGAAGTAAACAACAAAAAATTCACGATCGAGATAAAATCGCTGAACAGCAAACAGGCCGACATCAACACGCGCACGCCGGCACTATATCGCGAAAAAGACATTGAAATAAGGCGTGAACTTTCGGACAAACTGGAGCGTGGTAAAATTGATTTTACGCTGTATGTCGAAAATCTGGGCGAAGATTCTTCCTCTAAAATAAACGAACCTATCCTGAAAAGTTATTTCAGCCATCTTGAAAAAATCAGCAAAGAATTAAACCTGCCGGTTGACCACACGACTTTGCAGGCAGTTTTGCGCCTGCCGGATGTGGTGAAACCTGAGTATTTGTCGCTGGATGAAGAAGAATGGCAGGTGGTGTTGCAAAATATCAGAAAAGCAATTGCTGAAATCGACCGTTTCAGGACCCAGGAAGGAAATGCGTTGAAAAAAGATATTACCGGCAACCTCGAAATCATCAAAAACCTGCTCAGCCAGATTGAGCCATTTGAAAGTCACCGGTTAGATTCCCTGAAAGTCCGTCTTTCTGAAAATCTCGAAAGCCTGAAGTTGAACGGGGGAATTGATAAAAACCGTTTTGAACAGGAATTGATATTTTATCTTGAAAAACTCGACATCAACGAAGAAAAAGTACGACTGAACAATCATCTGAAATATTTTCTGGAAACGATTGAGGAAAAGGTTCCGACCGGGAAAAAGCTGGGTTTTATTGCACAGGAACTGGGGCGCGAAATCAACACAATCGGGTCGAAAGCCAACCATTCTGAAATCCAGAAATTGGTGGTGCAAATGAAAGATTATCTCGAACGAATTAAAGAACAATTGCTGAACGTGTTGTAAACAATTTTTATCGGCAGAAAATTCGGCAAAAAATGTAATTTTGAGAAAAGATTAGAAATGATTTTAGAGAGAACACAATCGGAAATCGTGGTGCGTTTACCTTTGACTGTTGATTTAAAAGAATTGCAGGAAATGCTCGATTATTTTAAGTACAAAGATGCCACATCGCAAACCAGGGCACTACAAACCGATGCAGATAATCTGGCAGTATCGGCAAACAAAGCCATTCTTGAAAAATTCAAAAAGCGGCGGGGTTTAAAATGAAAATTGTTGTTGACTCTAATATTGTTTTCAGTGCCATTTTAAATACTCAAAGCAGGATTGGACAATTATTAATCACCGGATCTAAATACTTCGAATTCTATTCTGTTGCATTGCTAAAAGAAGAAATCTTACATCATAAGGAGAAAATTCTTAAAATTACCGGATACAATGAAAATCAGTTTGACTGTGCTTCCCATTCTATCATCAGCCACATAATTTTTCTCGATGATGTTATCATAAAAGAGGAGTCTGTTGATAAAGCTTTTCAGCTTGTAAAGAACATTGATATGGATGATTGGCCATTTGTGGCACTAAACATCGAATTAAATTCTTTGCTTTGGTCAGGTGATAAAAAACTGATAAATGGGTTAAAGCAATTACATTATAAAAAAGTTATCACAATTGAGGAATTATACCCTGAATTCCTGGAAAAAGGATACAAAAGCCACAAAAAAACCTGATTATAAATCTCGAATGAACGGAAAACTCATCATATTCTCAGCCCCGTCGGGCGCCGGTAAAACCACCATTGTAAAACAATTGCTCGAACGCGGATTGAACCTCGAATTCTCGATATCGGCCACAAGCCGCACACCGCGCCCCAACGAAGTGCATGGCAGGGACTATTATTTTATCAGCGAAAATGAATTTAAAACGCGGGTTTCGGCAGGCGAATTTCTGGAGTGGGAAGAAGTTTACAGCGGCATTTGCTATGGCACCCTGAAAAGCGAGGTTGACCGGATTTGCAGCCAGGGAAAGAATGTGATTTTTGATGTGGATGTGGTTGGCGGACTCAACATAAAAAAGCATTTCGGCGACAGGGCCCTGGCAATTTTTGTGCAACCACCCTCCGTTGAAGAATTGCGTATCAGGCTGCAAAACAGGCAAACCGAAACAGCAGAGAAAATTGCCATGCGCGTAGCCAAAGCCGAATACGAAATGACTTTTGCCCCGCAGTTTGACGTGATTGTTGTAAATCAAAATCTTGAAACTGCCGTAAACGAAGCAGAAAAACTGGTTCGCGATTTTATTGCCACCGCCTGATTGACTGCTTTCCGGTTTTTAATTTTTTATTTTTAATTTTTCATTTTGATTTTAAATGGCATGTCAAACCTGATTTCAGATATTCTGTCACCAAAACCCCTGAAACTGAAAATCGGTTTGTATTTTGGCTCGTACAATCCCATTCACATCGGTCACATGGCCATTGCCAATTATATTATTGAATTCACCGGAATTGACCAGCTCTGGTTTGTGGTTTCTCCACAAAATCCCCACAAGGAAAAAGATAACCTGCTGGAAGATTATCACCGGCTTGAACTTGTAACCCGCGCCATTGGCGACGACAACCGTTTCAGGGTTTCAAACATCGAATTCAATTTACCAAAACCAAGCTATACCATTCATACATTAACCCACATTCAGGAGAAATTTCCACACCACAATTTTGTAATTATCATGGGCTCCGATAATCTCGATAATTTTCACAAATGGAAAAATTATGAAATGATTCTTGAAAATTATGGAATCATTGTGTATCCCCGCCCGGGTTTCGACCACCATAAAATGATCATGCACCCAAATGTTACGGTTGCCGAAGGCGCTCCGCTGATGGAAATATCGTCATCATTTATCCGCGAATCGGTAAAAAAAGGCAAAGATGTCAGACATTTTATGCCGCAAAAAGTTTGGGAATATCTCGATGAGATGAATTTCTACAGAAAATAATACCTTCCAAAGGCATTTTTTTGCGATTCATATTTGACTGTAATTTTCAGTCAGGAATCTTTACCCATCATTTTGATAAAAATAGTTTTTTACAAATTGAAAGTGCTTTAAACTATTTACTACATGATAAGTCAAAACCACTGTTTAATAATTTCAATTTAACTTAAACGTGCATATAAAAATTGAAAACCTGAATAAAGTGTACAAAGGTGGCAGCTATGCCATCAAAAACCTGAACCTTGAAATTCCAAACGGGATGTTTGGGCTTTTGGGGCCCAACGGAGCAGGAAAATCAACACTGATGCGAATTCTGGTTACACTGATGAAACCCAGCAGTGGAAAAGTAACCATTAACGGTACACTTGACCTTGCAAAAAACCGGCGCGAAATCAGGGCGATGTTGGGATATCTTCCGCAGGATTTCAGTTTTTTCTCGAAACTGAAAACTTACGAGTTTCTTGATTACACAGCCCGCCTTGCCGGCATGAAAAACGGTGCAGCACGCCGCACTGCGGTGGAACAGATGTTGGAAGAAGTAGGGCTTTTTGAAGCACGCGACCGTCATGCCAACAAACTTTCGGGGGGGATGAAAAGAAGGCTGGGGATCGCCCAGGCTTTAATTAACGACCCGAAAATTATCATCGTTGACGAGCCCACCACCGGTCTCGACCCCGAAGAACGAATCCGTTTCCGGAACCTGCTGTCAACCATCAGTACCCGCGATGTAATTATCATCCTATCGACTCATATTGTAGGCGATATTTCGAGTACCTGCGATAACATGGCCTTGCTCAACAAAGGAAAACTTGCTTTTGCCGGTTCGCCTGAACAACTGATAAAAGAAGCAGAAGGTTATGTCTGGCTGATTAAGGCCACCGAAAAGGAATACATGGAAATCAACGAAAAATACCCGGTAATTTCCACCATTCCGATTGACGGAGGATGGGAAGTTCAGGTGGTGGCCGAAAATATTAACGGATATTATGGCGAGCCAATTCATCCGAACCTTGAACATGCCTATGTGCATTTTATGGAAAACAAGTTGCAAAGCTGGACCAACGCATAAAACAGATTACTATGATTTCATTACACAACATACTATCGATTGCAAAGTACGAGCGAAAAACATTGCTGAGAAGCTGGTTTTTCAGGATTTTCAGTATCCTTTCCCTGCTGGTGCTTTTCGGGATGAACTTTGGGATGCTTGTTGAAGGTGGCGGTGGCGAAGGCTGGGCTATCAGGGCAATACCGAGTGCAATTCCCTATTTTAATTTGTTAATCCTGAATGTGGCTCAGGCTATTATTGCCGTTTTTCTGGCTTCTGATTTCCTGAAGCGCGATAAAAAACTCGATACAACCGAGGTAATTTATATGCGCTCGATGACCAACGGTGAATATGTAATCGGAAAAACCTGGGGAAACCTGCAGGTTTTTCTGGTGCTGAACCTGGCAGTTGTGGCAATGGCGCTTATTTTCAACCTGATTGTAAAAAACACAACCATCAGTTGGGAATCGTACGCCATTTACCTGGTTGCCATCAGTGTGCCAACCCTGGTTTTTATTATGGGGCTTTCGTTTTTGCTGATGAGTGTTATCCGTAACCAGGCCATTACTTTTGTATTGATTCTCGGTTATATCGGAATTACGTTGTTCCTGCTTCAGGCCAAGTTCTACTATATTTTTGATTACATGGCTTTTAACATCCCGATGCTGAACTCCGACATTGTTGGGTTCGGCAACCTTGAAGCCATTATCGTCCACCGTGGTATTTACTTTTTATTGGGAACTGGCTTTATTTTCGCCACCATTTTTATGCTGAAAAGGCTGCCACAATCAGAGGCAACTACCTATTTTTCTTTGGTTTTTGCAATTATTTGTATTGCAGGAGGTGGTTATCTGGCTTTCAGGCATATCGATAATTTCAGGCAAAAAGCAAAACTGAGGGCAGAAGTAATTGAGC
Organism: Prolixibacteraceae bacterium; assembly: GCA_029265875.1. Classification (GTDB taxonomy): domain Bacteria; phylum Bacteroidota; class Bacteroidia; order Bacteroidales; family Prolixibacteraceae; genus Draconibacterium. Next base: position 16,666 of record JAJUGS010000003.1, on the reverse strand, counting down.
TGAACAACAAATATGTTGATGCCAAATTGCCAACGGTACTTACCCAATCAATTGTTCTTGAACACTTATCAGATAAAATAGCCGTAAAATCGGAGTTAACCCTGAAAAACAATACGCCGGAAAATCTCACACAACTGGTATTCAACCTGAACAACGGGCTGAAAATAAGCAGCCTGAAAATTAACGGCTCAGAAACCCCCTTTCTTCGCGAAAAACACCTGGTTTTAGTTTCCGACAAAATCAACCTCGCCCCCGAAGAAGAAGTAAAAGTTGAATTCACTTACGACGGGACCATCGATGAATCGCTTTGTTACCTGGATATTGAAGAAGAAGTTATCCAGGAAAAATATGGCAGGTTTGTGATTAACGTTGACAAAAGATACGCATTTGTTACACCCGGTTATGTGTTGCTGACGCCTGAAGCCAACTGGTACCCGCGAACCGGTGTAACTTACAGCACAAAAGATGTAAAATGGTACCAGCCACAGTTTGTGAGCTTCAATCTCGAAGTAAAAACTGCACCCGGATTAAAAGCAATTTCACAAGGTACGATTAAAGAGATTTCTGAAGGACGTTTCAGTTTCGAAAACAGCCATGCACTCCCACAACTATCGCTTGCCATTGGTAATTACCAACATAAATCAATCAAAGGGAAAGACACCGAATTTGGCATCTGGTACCTTGATGGTCATGATTATTTTAAGACAGCTTTCAAGGAAAGTAACGACACCTTGCCCAAAGTGCTGACCGACCGTTTTGAAGATTTCAAGCGTACCTACAAACTGAATTATTCAAGCAGCAGTCTTTCGCTGGTTGAGGTGCCTGCGCAATTTAAAACCTACCAGCGCGGGTTTGCCTCGATGCAGGAATATGTTCAGCCCGAACAAGTACTGATTCCGGAAAAAGGCTTTATGATCAGGGCTTTCGATTTTGAGAACCAGAAGAAAAACATGCAGCGCTGGGCTGGCCGGGGCGATAACAACATGACGCCCCTTGATCTGGAACTCCGCGTATTTGACGAGTTTCTCGGTACGTTTACCCTGGAACAGGAACGCATTTGGGGACCTCCCGGATCAAACCAGCAAACAAAACTGAATCCGCATTTTATATTCCCGGTTTTGTATAATTTCCAGAACATTATCCATTCTGACGAATGGCCCATAATTAACCGTATTTTCGAAGCTTACCTGAAAAGCCAGGTTACTGATATGCGCTCGGTTTTTATGAACCAGGGACAAACCACCGACGAAAAAGCCAATATCACGCTGCAAGACAGCACTTTCAGGGAAATATTATCAGACCCGAAACAAAAAGCAATCATCGAAAGCGTGATAAAACTCAAAGGTGATGTTTTGTTTTCGACCATTGAACTGAAGGCCGGCCAGGAAGAATTCCAGAATTTCCTGCGCAAAATGCTCTCGGATAACATTTATAAAAATATATCGTTTACCGAATTCTCTGGGTTAATCCAGCAACGGTTTGGAATTGATATTAACCCGATGATGAATTCGTGGTTCGATGCCAAAACTTTGCCCGGCTACATTTTCTCGCCAATTAAAGCAGTAAAAGTAAAATCGGAAGACAAAATGCAAACCATGGTAAAGTTCAAAGTAACCAATTTTACCGATACCGATGGATTGCTGAAAATTACTTTCAGGCTCGGAGGCGGGCCGGGTGGTGGTATGGGTCGCCGCGGTGGTGGAATGGGCGGTAGCGATGTGATCAATAAACTCGTTTTTCTGCAGGCGCACCAGAGCAAAGACCTCAGTTACCTGTTGAATGTCGACCCAAGGATGATCATGTTGAATACCCTTACGTCCAAAAACATACCACAAACAATGGCTTCGTTTTTCAGGGATATTGAAGAAGATCCGAAAGCGGTTCCGTATGAAGGCGAAGATATTGCCGAAACACCGGTTCAAATGTCACTGCCTAACGAAGTGATTGTTGACAACGAAGATTCCAATTTCAGCTTAACCCGCTCTGATAAAATCAGCCTCCTCGAAAAATGGATTCTCAAGGAAAAACCCAATCAAAGCAAATATTCGGGCATCAATTTCTGGCGCCCGCCAACCAATTGGACAGCCACCACCAACTCCGATTTTTATGGTGAATATGTCCGCTCGGCTTATTACATTAAAGGCGGGGCAGGCGACCTGAAAGCCACCTGGAAAATTCCGCTGAAAAAAACAGGTTACTACGATGTTTTTGCCTATATGTACAAAGCCCGGAATTTTGGCCGAGGAGGTGATGACCGCGGGAATAAAGGAGAATATCATTTTATTATCCACAGCGATGAAGGAGAACAGGAAATCGTGATAGACAACAGTAACGTTGAACCGGGCTGGAACCACCTGGGAACCTATAATTTTGACACAGAAACAGCTTTGATAGAATTAACCAATAAATCGGAATTAAGGATGATTTTTGCCGATGCAATAAAAGTTGTTGAATTATAAATACTATAACTGAATAATAACCATAAAATAGACTATACGATGCAAAGAATTTTATTGCTGAGTGTTTTGCTTTTCCTTGGATCGACAGTTACCTATTCTCAGGAAGCACTGACGCTGGAAAAAGCACTTAAAATTTCAGAAACCGGGAGCCCTGATTTACAACAGTCGCTTCTCAACCTCGAAAGATACCAGAAAAACCTTGAAGCCCAGCGTGCGGCCCTTAAATCAAAGTTTTCGCTCGATGTTACACCGTTGAATTACAGCAATCAGCGACGTTTTGACACACGTGTCTCGGAGTGGTACACCAACGAAAGCCTTACTTCCAATGCAAGGTTCCTGATTTCGCAACCGATTCTGCCAACCGACGGTACTATTTCATTATCCAACGAATTTGGCTGGCAGAACAGTACTTCAGATGCCATCGGGGCAAACAACCAAAGTAAACGGTTTTACAACAATTTGTACCTGAACTTAAACCAGCCACTTTTTACTTATAATAAACTGAAACTTCAGTTAAAAGAGCTTGAACTGAGTTACGAAAATGCCAATATCAGTTACGCAATTCAACGCCTCAACCTCGAAAAAAACGTGACACAGTTTTTTTACAATGTGTACATGGCACAGAATAACCTGACGATTGCAAAGGAAGAACTCGTGAATACTCAAAAAAGCTACGATATTATAAAAAACAAAGTGGATGCCGGTTTAGCCGCTAAAGAAGAACTTTACCAGGCCGAGCTGAACCTTGCAACCTCAAAATCAACGGTTCAGGACCGGGAAGTTTCGTTTGAAAATGCCAAAGACCAACTGAAACTTTATCTTGGAATGGATTTATATGAAGACTTTCTGGTTTTGGGCGACATTGCCGCCAACCCGGTTAAGGTTGATCTGGACAAAGCCATCGATAATGCGTTAAAGTCAAGAATGGAACTCCGTCAGCGTGAAATCAGTATCGAAACCAGCCAGTTTGACATGATCCGCACAAAAGCATTAAACGAGTTCAGTGGAGACATGAACCTTCGGTTGGGTATTACCGGTGACAATGAAGACATCGGCCAGATTTTCGATTCTCCCACCCGCAGCCCCTCCGTAAACCTGAGCTTCAATATTCCATTGTTCGACTGGGGTGAAAAGAAAGCACGTATTGCCGCACAGGAGGCCACTATTAAATCTCAGGAACTGAACCTGAGAGATGAAAAAAACCAGATAATAATTAGTGTACGACAGGTTTACAGAAACCTGCAAAACCAGTTACAGCAAATCGAGATTGCCAAACAAAACGAAATTAACGCCCAGCTCACTTACGAAATCAATCTTGAGCGTTATCAGAACGGCGATCTTACCGGTATGGACCTGAACCTTTACCAGACCCAGCTTTCGCAAAAGAAAATTGCCTTGGCCCAGGCGCTTATCAATTACAAAATCGAACTATTAAATCTTAAAATACAGACTCTTTACGACTTCGAAAAAAACCAGCCGATATTGCCGGCAGAACTTTATCTAAACGCAAATGAAAATTCAGCAAAAAAATAAAAACATGAAGAACATAAAACTACTTGTAATCGTTGCCGCAGCCGCTATTGGTACAATATCGTGCAACAACCAGCAAAGTGCCGAATCAACAGAACTTGCTGTTCCGGTTTCAGTTGAAAATGTGAAAAAGCAAAGCATCAGCCAGTTTATTAACACAACCGGAACTGCAAAAGCAATTTACGAAACCACGATCAATGCTGAAGTTACCGGTCAGTATAACCTGATGATCAATCCCGCCACAGGCGCGCCTTTCAAACTGGGCGACCGTGTTAAGGAAGGCCAGGTGATCATCAGCATCGAAGATGCCGAATACGTTAACGGATTGGCTATTGAAGCAAAAAAACTGAACCTTGAAATTTCGGAAAGCGAATATGAAAAACAGAAATCGCTTTACGAAAAAGGGGGCGTTACACTGCGTGAACTCCGCAATTCTGAAGTTTCGAAAACCAATGCAAAATATGATTATGAAAGTGCAGAACTAAGGCTTCAGAAAATGAAAATCACGGCTCCTTTTTCGGGAGTAATTGTTGATTTGCCTTATTATACAAAAGGAACACGGATTACTTCGGGACAGGCAATGGTTACTTTGATGAATTACGATAAAATGTATGTGGATGTAAACCTGCCGGAAAAAAGCATTTCAGAAGTAAAAACCGGTCAGGAAGTGCTGATTACCAATTATACAATTGCAGAAGACACACTGAAAGGTGTTGTAAGCGAATTATCGCCGATGATTAGTCCTGAAACCCGCACTTTCACCGGAAAACTTCAGATCAATAATCCCGATCTCAAATTACGCCCCGGGATGTTTATCAAAGCCGATATTATCACAGCCACGAAAGACAGCGTGATCGTGATCCCGAAAAATGTGATTATGACCGGAAACCGCGGAAAATACGTTTTTGTGGTGGAACGTAATAACGCTGCCGACGACCGCCAGATTGTAACCGGTATTGAAAACAAAGACCAGGTGGAAGTTATCGAAGGCTTAAAGGTGAACGAAAAACTGATCATCAAAGGATTTGAAACACTTCGCGATAACTCAAAAGTGAAAATAATTCTGTAACAGTTGCAACCATCCGAAAAATTGTAAAATGAAGAAATTAACTCAATTCTCGGTTAATTACCCGGTAACCGTGCTGATGGTTGTGCTGGGAGTGATTTTACTGGGATACATTTCATTCGGCAAACTGGGAGTTGACCTGTTTCCCGACTTGAATTCACCGCGCATTTTTGTTGAAGTCAAATCAGGGGAACGCCCGCCTGAGGAGATGGAAAAACAATTTGTGGAAAACATCGAGGCACTCTCCATGCGTCAGTCGGGTGTTACCCAGGTAACTTCGGTTTCAAAAGTCGGATCGGCGCAAATAACCGTAGAATACGGCTGGGACAAAGATATGGACGAAGCATTTCTCGATCTTCAGAAATCACTCAATACGCTTACCCAAAACTCCGAAATCGACGAACTGAAAATTACACAGCACGATCCGAATGCTTCGCCGGTGATGATTATTGGCGTTACTCATGCCGAAATTACCGATATGAATGAGATCCGCAAAGCTGCCGAAAATTATATCCGCAACGAACTTGTCAGGCTCGAGGGTGTGGCCGAAGTGGAACTTGCAGGCCAGGAGGAAAGCGAAATCATTATTGAAACCGACAGGTACAGGCTCGAATCTCAGAACCTTTCGCTGGATGAACTCAGCACAAGAATTCAAAACTACAACCGGAATGTTTCGGGTGGCCGTATCAGCGAACTTGGCACACAGTACATTGTGAAAGGTGTGAGCCTTTTGCGTGACAAAGAAGATTTCGAAAACCTGATTGTAGGTTATAAAGCCACAAGGACCACCACCAACGCGCAGACCACTGTTGAGCGGGCACCCATTTTCCTGAAAGATGTGGCCACTGTAAAATATGGGAACAAAGAACCTTACAACATAGTACATGTAAATGGTAAACGTTGTGTGGGGCTTGCCATTTATAAAGAAACAAAGTACAATACCGTAAAAACGGTTGAACAGGTAAAGGAAGCCCTGGTTCAAATTGAAAAGGCATTGCCGGGTTACAAACTGGTTTTGGTTACCAACCAGGGAAAATTCATCAGCGACGCTATAAAAGAAGTGCAGGATTCGGCATTAATCGGGATTTTACTGGCTGTTGTGGTACTTTTTGTGTTCCTGCGCCGTATCGGTACAACACTGATCGTGAGCGTGGCTATTCCTATATCGGTAATTGCCACGTTCAACCTGATGTATTTTAATGATCTCACCATCAACATCATGACATTGGGAGGCCTGGCATTGGGTGCGGGAATGTTGGTTGACAATGCCATTGTGGTACTTGAAAATATCTTCCGGAACCATGAAAGCGGTGCCAACGTGCGCGATGCTGCCATTAACGGAACGGCAGAAGTTGGCGGGGCTATTACAGCTTCAACGTTAACAACCATCGTCGTATTCCTGCCGGTGGTTTACATTCACGGTGCTTCGGGCGAACTTTTTAAAGACCAGGCCTGGACAGTGGCATTCTCCCTGATTTCGTCGTTATTCGTGGCCATTTTTCTGATACCCATGATGTATCACCGGCTCTATAAAAACAAGCCAAAACCGGTAATCAGCAAATCGGTGCAGATTAACAGCTTTGGCCGTTTTCTCGATAAAGTACTGAAAGCTAAATGGCTGGTGATAATTCTTGCAATTACACTGCTTGCTGTTTCTGTATTCATATTTCCTTTTATAGGTACCGAATTCATGCCCAAAACGCAAACCCGGGAGTTGACGATTGATCTGAAATTGCCCGAAGGAACCGAACTTGCACGGACTGAATCGATGGTCAGAAATCTTGAATCGGTACTGACCGATTATCTGGGAGAAAACCTCGATGTTATTTATTCCCGATCAGGGCCTTCATCGGGCATGATTGAAGATGCAACATCGATTTTTGAAGGTGAAAATACAGCCGAAATTCTTATTTCATTAAAAGAAAATTCCTCTATTTCAACCGAATCACTGGTAGCTTCGGTAAACCAGTTAACCAACAATATCCCCGGGCTTGAAGTAACCTTTAAACAGGAACAAACATCGCTGAGCTCCATCCTGGGGACCACTGATGCCCCGGTTGTGGTGGAAGTTAGGGGCGAAGAACTGGATGAAATTGAATCGGTAGTAAACCAGGTGAAGGAAAAAATGACCGCGTTGCCTGAACTTTTTAATATCCAGACCTCACTCGAAGACGGTGCTCCTGAAATTGAAGTAAAGGTTGACCGGATGAGAGCCGGAATGTACGGCATCAACATCAATACAGTTGTAACCCAGATACAGGATCAGCTGGAAGGTAAAAACGCCGGACAGGTTGAAAGGGATGGCGAATTGCGCGACATAACCATCAAAGTGCCGGAGAAAACTTTAAGCCAGGTAAACGATATCCTGATTACATCGGGGGACCAGGTTTTCAGACTGAATGAAATAGCAGAAATAAAGGAAGAAGTTGCACCCAAAGAAATTTTCAGGCGTAACCAAAACAGGATTGGCAAAATTACGGCCCAAATCACCAACGACATTCCGTTGGACAAAGTTGCCGCCGAAATCAGGCAAGCCACCTCCACCATCGAATTACAACCCAACTACCGGATTTTGGTAACCGGGGAAGAGGAAAAACGCCAGGAGTCGATCAGCAGTCTGTCCTTTGCACTTTTATTATCGATAGTTTTGGTTTATATGGTACTCGCCTCACAATTTGAATCGCTCGTTCATCCATTCACCATCCTGCTCACCATTCCATTGGCCCTGGTAGGCACAATACTCACCTTTTTTATGCTTGGAAAAACCATCAACATTATGGCGATTATCGGTATTATTATGTTGGGCGGTATTGCTGTTAACAGTTCGATAATTCTGGTTGACAGGATTAATCAGTTAATGGAAGCCGGGCTCGACCGAAGAAGTGCGATCATCGAAGCCGGGCAGCAAAGGCTGCGGCCTATTCTGATGACCAGTCTCACAACCATACTCGCTTTGCTCCCTTTAACACTGGGATTTGGTGAAAGTGCTTCGTTACGTTCACCCATGGCGCTGGCGGTGATTGGTGGATTAACCACATCAACTTTGATGACACTGATTGTGATACCGTGTGTTTTCGACATCCTTGACAGGCTCAGAAATGTATTTGTAAAAAACTGAACAGCTTCAGTTTCAATTAAAAGTAAAATATGAAATTCATATTACACAGGAAAGTATTCATCAGCATGGTATTCATCGGACTTACCATGCTGGGATATGTTTCATACAAACAACTGGCTGTTGAACTGATCCCCAATGCCGAACTGCCCATGTTGTTTGTTCAGATTCAGTCACGCCTCGAGGTCGACCCCAAGTACATGGAAAACCAGGCTGTCATCCCCATTGAGGGGGCAGTGGGAACAATGGAAGGAGTCGAAAACATCGAAACGTTTCTGAATAACCGAAGTGCGACCATCCAGGTTGAATTCAAACAAAATATCGAGTTTAAATACACCTTTCTGAAGCTTCAGGAAAAAATCGACCAGGTAGCTGAAACCCTTGATGATAACTTTATTGTAACTGTCAGCAAAGTGGATATCCAGCAGCTTAGCAACCAGTTTATGGAACTTCAGATCAGGGGGAGTGGCGGTACCGACAGGCTCAGAAACATCGTTGAGCAGGAAATACTCGCCAGTCTCGAAAATACCGATGGAATTGCATCGGCCACCGTATTCGGGGGGAAAGAAAAATCGATTGAAGTCACCTACGATCTGGCAGCCTGCGAAGCTTATGGAATTACACCTTCGCAAATACGGAATGCCATTACGCAAAACTCGCGAAACCGTGTTTTTACGGGATATTTACACGAATCGCAGAAACAATATTTCGTGCATGTAACGGCTGAGTACGACAATGTTACTGATATTGAAAATATTGTTGTGGCCAATGGCCCCATTTACCTGAAAGATGTTGCAGACGTATATTTTGGGGTAAAAGATGAAGAAACAATCAGCCGTGTAAACGGTTTGGATGCTGTTTCCATCCTTCTTGTCAGCGATTCGCAAGCCAACCTCATCGACCTTTCACACCGTGTTCAGGAAGAAATTGCCGGGCTGAACAAAAAACTGGCACCCAAAGACGTGGAGATTGTGGTGCAAACCAACCTGGCCGAAACCATGGAGAAAAACATCGACCAGATTATCGACCTCGCACTGGTTGGAGGTTTGCTGGCAATTTTCGTTCTCTGGATGTTCCTGAAAAACTTCCGCATTGTTTCGTTTATGGCGCTGGGAATGCCGGTTTCGGTATTTACCGCGTTCAATCTTTTTTACGCTTTCAATATTTCGCTGAACAGCATTACGCTGGTTGGCCTGGTGCTTGCCATCGGGATGTTGCTCGACAACAGCGTTGTGGTCCTCGAAAATATTTACCGGCTGGCCGGCAAACGTTACGATGCTGAATTGGCTGTTACCCAGGGGACGAAAGAGGTCTGGCGGTCGATTGTGGCAGCAACCCTTACAACCATCGCTATTTTTCTGCCCTTCCTGTTTTCGACCGAATACATGGTGAGGCTTTTAGGAAGCAATATCGGGGTATCCATTGTTTCAACACTGGTGATTTCGCTGTTTGTGGCACTATTGCTGGTACCTATCGGGGCACATGTTTTATTAAAAGGGAAAAAAGCCAAAAACATTTTCTACGAGAAAGTTACCACCAATAACCGTATTGTTCAGATTTATGTTTTGCTGCTGAAATCAGCCATGCGAAACCCGGGAGGAACCATTATCGGGGCAATCGTGGTTTTCTTTGTCAGCGTGTTCATTGTACTGGCAATCAGTGTAAACAACCTGGAAGAAGTGGAAGAAGACCAGTTTTCTATTTATGTTACAATGCCAACCGGTTCAACACTCGAAAACACCGATCTTGTGGTAGCCGATGTTGAACAACGTTTGGCCGATATTCCCGAAAAACTCGACCTCATATCAAAAATTCAGCAGGAAGAAGCAATTCTAACCTTCAAACTAAAAGAGAATTATAAAGAAATCAACAACAAAACTATTGGCGATATAAAATCTGAAGTTGAAAAACGGGTCGGAAATATTGCCAAAGCCGAAATCAGTCTCACGCAACCAACGTCGAGTGCAAGTTTCAGAGGTGGTGGCGGGCGTTCAGGTTCTGAAGGGTTTGGTGCCTTTATGGGAATTGGCACCAACCAGGAACGTGTGGTAATAAAGGGCGAAAATTTCGAGGTAATGAAAGGTGTTGCCGAAGATCTGGAATATTATATCGAAGACCTTTCTTCCATCAGGAATGTAAACGTGAATGTTTCAGACAACCGTCCTGAACTTCACCTCTATTTCAACCAGCTTTTACTGAATGAATATGGCATCAACCTTACCAATATTTCTTCTGAACTGGCTTCATTCTCCCGTGAATTTACATCGGGTGTGAATTTTAAACAGGGAACAGAGGAATATGAAATAGTTATCAAACAAAAACTGCCGGAAGGGGTTGATGAAAAAGAAACTGAAAAAAATGTTGATGACCTGAAACAGCTGAAAATAAACAGCACTGCCGGTGGAAGTTATGAATTACAGGACATTGCCGACATTGTTTACGCACGGGGTACTTCAAGTATTACACGGGTGAACCAGGAAAAACAGATTGAACTGACTTACCGTTTTGTTGATGAAGCAGAACAGTCGAAAGATTTGCTGGAAGCCTACCGTCTCGAAATTGACGACATCGTGAGCGCATACAAACTCCCGCCCGGTATCGCCGTGGAAGTGATTCATGAAGAAGACCAGTACCAGGAATTCTATTTCCTCATCGGGATTGCCTTTGTACTGATTTTTATGATCCTCGCTTCGGTATTTGAATCGGTGGTTACACCATTTGTACTCATGTTTTCCATTCCATTGGCCGCAATCGGTTCGTTTATCGGGTTAATCTTAACCGGAAACAGCCTTTTCAATGCCAATACCCTGATGGGGTTCCTGATTCTTTTGGGAGTGGTTGTAAACAATGGAATTATCCTGATCGATTATACCAACCTGCTCCGGAAACAGGGCCACCGGAAATCGCGCGCGCTGATTGCCGCCGGTTTATCGAGGGTGCGGCCTATCCTGATTACCGCCGGAACCACCATTGTGGCACTTTTCCCGCTGGCCATGGGCCAGGCCGAATACGTGGGAGCCATTGGTGCCCCGTTTGCCATTACGGTAATCGGCGGTTTAACCGTAAGTACCCTGCTTACACTCATTTTCATACCCACCCTTTATGCCGGACTCGAAAATGTAATTAACTGGCTGAAATCGCTTCACTGGATGCTGAAAACCGGAATGGCAATTGTCTTCGTCATCGGTGCTTTATACATCTGGTTTAAGGTCGATACGTTTATCTGGCAGTTGCTCGATTACATGCTTTTAATCATTCTTGTACCGGGAGTTGTGGCCTTTGTAATGACCAGCCTCCGGAATGCCAGCGTTAAAGTGATCAACGAAGACGAGCCGATTAAGATTGAAGTACGGAAACTGGTGAAAATCTACGACCGCGACAGCCGTTTTGTGCGCGAGTGGAAAGCAGGTATTAAAATCCGCGAACGGGCCGGATTGGTAAAAGATTATAAAAAACTGCGCGATTTTAACGACCTGATATGGCAATTACCACTTTTCGGGTTCCTGGTTTATTTCACTTTCTTTTACCTCGAAAGCAATTTCTGGATGTGGGTATTCGCGCATTTTGTCTTCTTTTTCCAGTTTTTGCTGATGGTTCCTGTAAACCAGGTCCTTCAGAATAAATTTGAAGCTACTTCAAAACAAAAATACCTGAAGATCAAAAATATACTGGGAAGAATTATCTACTGGGGAACACCTCTTGTGTTTCTGGTTGTCTTCTTTAAACGCTGGGATAACCTGGGGATGCTGATTTTTGCCGGTGTTGTATGGTTGCTGCTTTTTGTTATTTACCGTTCAGGTGAATACATTCACAACAAAAACCTGAATATTGCGCGCATTGAAGGCCGTTTTGGCGGATTGCGCCGTGGTTATTTTAACCTTGTTCGGCAGATTCCGGTTATCGGGAAACGCAAAAAACCTTTCCGTGCCTTAAACGGAGTTTCACTCGAAATCAATACCGGGATGTTTGGTTTGCTGGGCCCGAACGGAGCCGGGAAATCAACCATGATGCGTATTATCTGCGGTATTTTGGAACAGAGCTACGGAAAAATATGGATCAACGGCCTCGACACCCAGAAATACCGCGAAGAATTACAGGGATTGATCGGGTACCTTCCTCAGGCTTTTGGTACCTATGAAAATATGAGTGCCTGGGAATTCCTCGATTACCAGGCGATCCTGAAAGGAATCCGCGATACAAAAATCAGAAACGAACGGTTGGAATATGTGCTGAAAAGTGTTCACATGTACGACCGCAGAAACGATAAAATCGGTTCATTCTCAGGCGGTATGAAACAACGGATCGGGATTGCCCAGATTCTGCTCAACCTTCCGCGCATCCTGGTGGTCGACGAACCCACAGCCGGTCTCGACCCGCGCGAAAGGATCCGCTTCAGAAACCTGCTGGTGGAACTTAGCCGTGAACGCATTGTGATTTTCTCGACCCACATTATTGAAGATATTTCGAGCTCGTGTAACCAGGTGGCAGTAATCAACCGTGGCGACCTGAAATACTTCGGTACGCCCAACGACATGGTGAACATGGGGAATGGTTTTGTTTGGCAATTCTCGATTCCGGCAAAGGATTTCGATAATATTGCCGACAAAAAACTCATTGTACACCACATGCGCGACGGCGAAAACATCAGGGTGAGATGTTTGTCGAAAGAAAAGCCGCAGGAAGACGCAATCAGCGTATCTCCACACCTCGAAGATGCTTATTTATGTTTGTTAAAAGATTTTGTGAAAGGCGGAACCAATGAATAAGAAAACTGATATACGGACAATACTTGTGGTTACAACCCGCATGATCAGGTACAACCTGAAGATTATTTTTGCCAACCGGTTTATCTGGTTCCTGCTTTCAGCATTTGCCTTTTTTGTGTTTTTTGCCATCCAATCGGTGCTCGAACGCAATACAATCGATGACGGAAGCATTTACGATCTCCTGATTTTCCCGGGTATTTTGCTGATATTTTATCCGTCGGCTTTTGGAATTCAAAACGATGATGACTCGCGAATGCTGGAGATATTGTTCGGGATCCCCAACTACCGGTACAAAGTTTGGCTGGTAAGACTGATCATGATTTATGTGCTGATCTTTTTGATCCTGGTGATATTTGCAGCTGCTGCTTCTGTTTTGCTCTACAGCGTCAACATCACCGAAATGGCTTACCAGTTAATGTACCCCATCGTATTCCTGGGGTCGATGGCATTTATGTTCTCCACCATTGTCAGAAACGGAAACGGGACTGCCGTGGTGATGGTACTCATTGGTGTTGCATTGCTGATTCTTTCTGATACACTTTCCCGTACCCAATGGAATGTTTTTCTGAACCCGTTTGAACTGCCCAACAATATGAACCAGGTAATCTGGCAGGGTATTGTTTTTAAAAACCGGGTGTTCCTCGGAATCGGAATGATCGTTTTTATTTTGTATGGTTTGTACAACCTCCAGAAACGCGAAAAATTTGTATAGAATCTCTGGTCAGGGAAATTTTATAATTCTAATCACTTTATTTTGTTAAACTATCATCCTGCAGTAATGTGGGATGATGTTTTTTTTTGAGGGATACTGGATGCTGGATGGATTGGATGCTGGATGGGAATGATACTGGATAATGGATGGGTTGGAGACTTGATCTTGTTGATTACCGCTGCCGCTCCTGCCCCGGATTTGAAATCCGGGGTAAATGGGTTGGCATTTGTAATGCCTTGCCATGTTTTACCTTTGCGCTCTGGTAAAAAGGTGCAGCTTAAAACAAATTAAATCAAAGTTAAATTCCCCTTTAATTCCCCCTTTTCAAAGGGGGACGCGGTTGCCAATGCCGGTTTTTCAAACAGCGGGCCGGGAGTGAATTGGGGGCTCCAAACCCCGGGCTAAAGCACCGGGGTTATTCACAGACAGCCCCACCGGGGCTGGGAAAAGTACATGCCAAAAATCCGGCACTATACATTCACCCCCGCCTGAACGCAGCAGTCGGGCAGGCTTTAGGGGCGGGGTAAAAACCCATATAAAATCATTTATCCTTATTTCCATCGCCGGTGCCCTGAACTGCGGGGCTGGTTGAGGTGGCCTCCGTTATCTACAAAGATTACGCGGCTCTGCCGCTTGCTCTCTCTGCACTTACTTCGGAGCTTCGGAACACCCTTTTCACTAAATAGTTTTAAATACCAATCATTTCACAGCAACACGCACTCACCCTTTAGGGGCGGGGTAAAAAAGTCTTCATTCTTTACACTCCTACAGAGCTGTTCTTCTCCGGTCTGCGGACTCCGACTTCGGACTTTCTTCAAATTAGTTTAACTTTGCCGCCTGATTGACAAAAAAATGGAAAGAAGAGAGATAGAAATCATGGCGCCGGTGGGGTCGTACGAATCGCTGATGGCAGCCATTCAGGGCGGTGCAGGTTCGGTATATTTCGGGGTGGAACACCTGAATATGCGTTCACGCTCTGCCAACAATTTTACTTTAGACGACTTGAGAAAGATCGTGGAAATCGCCTCCAAAAACAAGGTAAAAACATACCTCACACTCAATGTGGAGATTTTTGATGGCGAAATTCAACAAATGCACAAAATACTGCAGGCGGCACATGAAGCGGGTGTTTCGGCTGTTATTGCCGCCGATGTTTCGGTTATACAATATGCACGTTCCATCGGGATGGAAGTTCATATTTCAACCCAGGTAAACATTACCAACATAGAAGCTGTAAAATTCTACTCCATGTTTGCCGATGTGGTGGTGCTGGCCCGCGAAATGAACCTGGGCAGGGTTTGGGAAATCAGCAACCAGATCAAACGGGAACAAATAAAAGGCCCGTCGGGAAGACTGGTACAAATTGAAATGTTTGTGCATGGTGCACTGTGCATGGCTACCAGCGGGAAATGTTATCTCAGCCTGCACGAAATGAATTCGTCGGCTAACCGCGGTGCCTGTTTGCAAACCTGCCGCCGCGCCTATGTTGTAACCGACAAGGAAACCGGTGCCGAAATTGAAATCGACAACGAATATATTATGTCGCCCAAAGACCTGAAAACCATCCATTTTTTGAATAAAATTCTGGATGCGGGAGTTTCGGTGCTGAAAATTGAAGGGCGCGCCCGTTCGGCTGAATATGTCAAAACCGTGGTGGAATGTTATCGTGAAGCTGTGGATGCTTATTTTGAGGGTACTTTCACAGAAGAAAAAGTGGAAGGCTGGAACAAGCGTTTAAGTTCTGTTTTTAACCGCGGGTTTTGGGATGGTTATTACCTGGGGCAACGTTTGGGTGAATGGAGCCGGAATTATGGCTCGCTGGCCACCAAACGAAAATTGTATGTGGGCAAATGCACCAATTATTTCTCCAATATCGGGGTGGCAGAATTCAAACTCGAAACCAGTGACCTGAAAGTGGGCGATGAAATTGTGATTATCGGGCCAACCACCGGTGTTGTTGAAACCACCGTGAGTGAAATCAGGGCCGATCTTTTACCCGTTGAGGAAGGGAAAAAAGGTGAACGCATTTCGGTAAAAATTACAGAAAAACTGCGAAGGGCCGATAAGTTATACAAGCTTGTGGACGCTAAAGAAGTGAGGGAAAGAAGGTAAGAAACCAACATAAAAAAAGCGGGGTTTTACCCACCGCTTTCTTTTTAAAAACCAAACAATTAATTACTCGTTTAATGTACTTACTGATAACCAATCAATCCATTAAGTACGCTCAGAGTTATCTCGCAAAACATTGTACTCAGGTTACGCAGATTCATTTTAAATAGTTTCACGATTTTGGGGTTTAACTTATTTTAACGAAACAAAACCAAACCGCTCAATGATCGGTTTGTAATACAAAAGACCGGAATTGAATTTCTGCACTCTCTCTGAAAATGTGCAGCATTATTTTATTTTTTCTCAGATGTATTTAAACCGCTTGATATTCTTTTTCGGTGTTTTTTCAAACTCTTCCTTTACAAACTCAAAACTGCTGATTTGCTCATATTTGGGCAATTCGGCATTGATTTTCCGGATGTTTTCCCCCATCATTTCGCCAAGGTGACTTTCATCTTTATGATCGGCTTTGAGCGCTTCAATGTCAGGGAATATCAAAGCTACCAGTTTTCCTCTTCTTTCAGTCACCACACATTCGGCAACATAAGGCTGGTTGGTCAGTTTCGATTCAATTTCTTCGGGGTAAATATTTTGTCCCGACGGGCCCAGAATCATGTTTTTTGACCGGCCCCTGATGTAAATGAAGTTGTTTTTGTCGATTACCCCCAGGTCGCCAGTTCTCAGCCAGCCGTCGTCGGTGAACGATTCGCGGGTGGCAGTTTCGTTTTTGTAGTAGCCCAGCATCACATTCTCGCCCCGTACCTGTATTTCTCCCACTTCGTTATACGGATCGGCCGAATCAATACGGACTTCCATTCTGTCGACCAGTTTACCGGCTGAAGAAGGCATTGTTTTGTTCCACGCTTCGTAACTGATCAGCGGGCCGCATTCCGTCATTCCATAACCAAT
>JAJUGS010000321.1 GCA_029265875.1 Prolixibacteraceae bacterium | reverse complement strand
ATTACCGAAAATGGCAAAGTGGTGCGCACCGGAAAAACAGCCGCCGACTACACAGCGGCATTTTTAACCGTACAACTCAATGCTCAAAAACTGGAACTTTGGGGACTTGATTTGGATTTTTATAAGGCCGACCCTGACATCGTTCATAATCCGCCGCTGATTGACAGGCTTACCTATTCCGAAGCCAGCGAACTGGCCTATTTCGATCATTATTCATTTCACCCGCGAACGGTGGAGCCGCTTGAACACAAGCACATTCCGATTCAGGTACTGAATACACTGAATAACCCCGGGAAAGTGGACACAGTTATCAATACTGAAACTTTTATTGACGACAAAATTGTAAAAAGTGTGGCCTGCTCCGACGATATTTCGCTGCTGAAACTCGATGGACCGGGTGTCGGATTAAAACCGGGGATACTGGCTAAGGTAACCACAGCATTGAATAGTGCTGGTATCAACATCAAATCGGTGATTACTTCGCAGATTTCCATCAACTTCATTCTTGAAAGAAAGACAGGAGAAAAAGCATTGAAAGTGATTCAACAATTAGGTTTTACTGCTGTTAAGGAAATTAACCTGGTAAAAGATGTTTCACTCATTGGTGTGATTGGTCATGGGATGCAGACTAATTATGGTGTTTCGGCTAAAATTTTCACTGCCGTGGCCCAAAACAAAATCAATGTGGTGCTAAGCGGGTCGGGTGCTTCCGATTTGGTAAGTTACCTGGTGGTAAAAAGCGATGACAAGGTAAAAAGTGTTCAGGCTATTTACAACATGTTCTTTAACCCCTCCTGACCTCCCCGCAGGCGAGGAACTAAATCCACAAAAATGGAGATATAAAATGCTTAAATAAATGATTAATTAATAACCTGCCTCTGCCATTTAACCGATGTCTAAAGTCCCCCTCGGGGGATTCAGGGGCTAAAAAAAGATTTAACACATGACAACAAAAAAATTAAATTTCGAAACCCTCCAGCTTCATGCAGGTCAGAAACCCGATCCGACAACCAATTCACGCGCAGTGCCGATTTACCAAACTTCTTCGTACGTTTTCAATAGTGCAGAACATGCAGCCAATTTGTTTGGACTAAAAGAGTTTGGTAATATTTACACACGAATTATGAACCCGACGTCCGATGTTTTTGAACAGCGGATTGCGGCGCTTGAAGGAGGTGTTGCAGCTTTGGCGGTTGCTTCGGGCCACGCTTCCCAGTTCCTGGTTTTCAGCACTATTCTCGACCAGGGAGATAATTTTGTTTCGTCGCCGTTTTTGTATGGCGGCAGCTACAACCAGTTCACCGTTTCGTTCAAACGCCTCGGGATTGAGGCCCGTCTGGCGGCTGACCTGGAACCGGCTTCGTTTGAAAAACTGATTGATGCAAAAACAAAAGCCATTTATCTCGAAACGATCGGGAACCCGGGTTTTAACATCCCCGATTTTGATGCAATAGCCGCGTTGGCTAAAAAATATGATATTCCGCTGGTAGTCGACAATACTTTTGCAGGTGGCGGTTATCTTTTCCGCCCAATAGAACACGGTGCCAACATTGTTGTTGAGTCGGCAACAAAATGGATTGGCGGTCACGGAACCAGTATTGGCGGTGTGATTGTGGATGGTGGAAATTACAACTGGGGCAACGGAAAATTCCCTGGTTTTACCGAACCATCACCGGGTTACCACGGACTGAAATTCTGGGACATTTTCAATTTCGACGGGCCTTTCGGGAACATTGCCTTTATTATAAAAGCACGTGTTGAAGGGTTGCGTGATTACGGTGCTGCCATCAGTCCGTTTAACTCATTCCTCCTGCTGCAGGGCCTTGAAACGCTGTCGCTTCGTATGGACCGTCATGTTGAAAATACGCTGGCGTTGGCCAAATGGCTCGAGAAACACCCGAAAGTGGAAAGTGTGAATTACCCCGGGCTCGAAAGTCATCCCACACATCACCTGGCAAAAAAATATCTCCCAAAGGGTGCCGGTGGAGTGTTGTCTTTCATCGTGAAAGGCGACAAGGAAGAAACCAACCAGGTGGTAAATAACCTGCAACTGGTAAGCCATTTGGCGAACGTAGGTGATGCAAAAACACTGATTATTCAGCCATCGGTTACAACGCATCAGCAGCTATCAGAGAAAGCTCAGATTGCAGCAGGGGTTTTTCCAAACCTCTTGAGAGTAAGCGTTGGGCTCGAACATATCGACGATATTATAGCCGATTTTGAACAGGCGCTGGCAAAGATTGGTTAGTTCATAGTACAGAGATATGAGTAGTGAGAACAGAGAAATTTCTTTAGAAGTTATGCTGAATTTATTTTATCATCAAACTATTTTTGAAAAGATTTCGAAACAGTTTTGAAATGACATTCTCAGAAGACTTTTCTTCGTACTCACTACTCTCTACTTAATACTTATAATCTAAATACTGAAAGAAATGCCATTAAAAATACCAGATCAATTGCCCGCCATCAAAATCCTTGAAGAGGAGAATATTTTCGTGATGAACGAAACCCGGGCGACCCATCAGGATATCCGTCCGTTGAAAATCATCATCCTCAACCTGATGCCGGTAAAAATCACCACCGAAACCGACTTGTTGCGGCTGTTATCCAATTCGCCGTTACAAATAGAAATTGATTTTCTGAAGATTGCCGGGCACACGCCAAAAAACACACCCTCCGAACACATGGAAATGTTTTACCGTGACCTCAGTGAGCTGAAAAACAAAAAATATGATGGCATGATTATTACCGGGGCGCCGGTTGAGCAGTTGCCATTTGAGGAAGTGATTTACTGGGAAGAAATGAAGCAAATCATGAACTGGGCCGAACATCATGTAACTTCTACATTGTTTATTTGCTGGGCAGCACAGGCAGGTTTGTATCATTATTATGGAATACCCAAATATCCGCTCCATCAAAAAATGTTTGGTGTTTTCCGGCACACACATACTAAAAGTAAACTGCCTATTTTGCGGGGTTTCGACGATGAGTTTTTTGTCCCGCACTCGCGCCATACCGAAATAAGGGCCGAAGACATTGAAAAAGTGAGCGAGCTGCAAATAATTGCCACTTCGCCTGAAGCAGGAGTCTGTATGGTGAAAGCCAAAAACGGGCGGCAACTTTTTATCACAGGCCACGCCGAGTATTCTCGTCATACTCTCGACAGTGAGTATCGCCGCGATCTGGCAAAAAACCTGCCCATCAATATACCGGTAAATTATTATCCGGCAGACGATACAGAAAAAGAACCGGTAATGCGTTGGCAATCAACAGCAAATTTACTGTTTTCAAACTGGCTGAATTATTACGTTTACCAGGAAACCCCTTACAACCTCGACGAAATAAATTAGCAAAAACAAACCAAAACTACAGGTATTTCCTTTTTTTCTTTTTGGGTTTGACTTATTTTTGAAACTCAATTAACCGTAATAGAAATGAAAAAAATCGCTGTAGTTCTGGCAGGAAATGGTGTTTACGATGGCGCCGAAATTCATGAAGCCACACTTACCTTGTTGGCAATAGCCCGTCAGGGAGCCCAATATCAATGTTTTGCCCCCGACATTGAACAGGCACAGGTGGTGAATCACCTCACCGGCCAAGTAATGCCCGAAAAAAGAAATGTGCTGGTGGAAGCTGCCCGGATTGCACGTGGCCATATAAAACCACTCTCGGAATACAAAGCTGAAAATTATGATGCACTGATTTTTCCCGGTGGTTTTGGCGTGGCAAAAAATCTTTGCACATTTGCCTTCGACGGAATTAACTGCAAAGTAAATTCCGAGGTTGAAAAGGCGGTGCGTAATACCGCCGTTGCAGAAAAGCCCATCGGTGCACTTTGCATATCACCGGTATTACTGGCAAAAATTCTTACAGAAGTTGAAGTTACCATCGGAGACGATGAGGCAACTGCTGAGGCCATCGAAAATATGGGTGCAACGCATATTAATTCAACACACGGGGAAATTGTGGTTGACAGGAAATACAAAATTGTTACAACACCCTGTTATATGCTCGATGCAACTATCGACCAGATTGCT
>JAJUGS010000288.1 GCA_029265875.1 Prolixibacteraceae bacterium | reverse complement strand
GCCGTTGAAGCAGAAATGGCAGCCAAAGGATTTACCAAATCTGAAAAACCGGACGTAATTCTGGATATCAGGATAAAAGGCGAAGAATATCAGACTGCAACTGCCACCACAACCGGACCCGGATATGGGTTTGGCTATTACCGCTGGGGATATGGCGGTGGTTTTTCCACAACCTGGGTAAACTATGACAAATATGTTAAAGGAACAACGTTTGTCACGCTGATTGACCGTGCAACCCAGAAAATTGTCTGGCAGGGAACCGGAACTAAAACCGTTGACGAAAATGCAACCACCGGGGAAAAGGAAAAAAGCATTAATGATACAGTTGCAAAGATATTTGCCAATTATCCTCCCAAAACTAAATAGCTTTTGATACTTTGACGAAAACCATAATTTGTTGACTGAACCAACAGGTTATGGTTTTTTTTATCAGGATGAGGAATTTTGTATTATTGATTCCCTCCTGAACTTTACACGATACTAAAATAACTCCCCATTTTATTGCTCTCATAGCCTTCCATTGTTGGGTATTTTACTCTATTTTTCATGGGTTAATTTTTCCGACTATTTTAATTGATCCAGAAAACAAAAGCAGTCACAATCTTTAAAAAGTATAATTTTGTTTGGCTGATTATTTACAAATTTTGGTGAATTTAAAAATTGAAAATGAAGATTTTTATACTCGCAGCGGGCTTTATTATACTATCCTTCGGTTTGAAAGCACAAACAAATGCTGAAGAAATGAAGATGGTCCAAAGTATTTATGGAATGGACAAAAGAGAGTTGATTGCCAAACACATGAAGTTGAATTCCAACCAGGCAACCCTGTTCTGGCAACTTTACGACGAATATGAAATTCAGCGCAAAGAAATCGGACAAAAACGGGCAAACAATATTATCTCTTATGCCGATAAATATGAACAAATGTCAAACGAAGATGCCGACAAGCTTATTAAGTCATCGTTTGAGATCAACTTATCGTTTATACAACTTTGGGAATTGACGTATAAAAAGATGGCCAAATCGCTGACTCCGGTAATTGCCGCACAATTTATACAAGCCGAAATGTTTATCGAAAACATGGTCAGGCAGGAGTTGTCGCTTGACATTCCATTGATTGGCGAAATCGAACTGAAAAAATAAACTCCGGCAAAATTTTACTCAAACTTTTCAGGCTGTCCGGTGGCAGCGAGGGCTGCTTTCCAGGCAAAGCTTGAAACATCGAGCGCTTTTGTCTGGCTGGCAAGCAATTCAATTGGTACATGAATAAACTTATCATGCAGATATCCGATCACAAGGCCTGTTTTTCCGGCCATAGCAGCGTGCACTGCATTTCGTGCAAACAAATCACATAAAATAGAATCTTCAGCATTGGCCTTACTGCTTCTGATCAGGTAACTTGGGTCGATGTACCGCATCACCACCGGAATATTTTCTTTTTTGAAATAGGCAACAATTTCGTCTCGCAGATATTGTCCAATATCATTCAGTATAACATTTCCCGAAGCGTCGGTGGCATTCCCGCTGCCCGAAAGCAATTCCTGCCCTGCCCCTTCTGCCACCACCACCAAAGCGTGTTTGCGGTCGAGAATACGTTTTTTCAGCACATTCAGAAAACCGCCTTCTCCTTTTAGTTTGAAAGGTACTTCAGGTACCAACACAAAATTTACATCCTGCGATGCCACGGTGGCTCCCACTGCAATAAAACCTGCATTCCGGCCCATCAGTTTTACCAGCGAAATCCCGTTTTCAACACTGCGGGCTTCAAGGTGGGCACGGTCTAAAACCTGTGTGGCTTCCTCAACAGCCGTTAAGTACCCAAAAGTGCGCGCCACAAAAGCAACATCGTTGTCAATTGTTTTCGGAATTCCAACAACGGCCAAATCGTGCCCGCGCCTTTTTGCTTCCTGAAACAACGCATTTCCTCCGCGTTGTGTGCCATCGCCACCAATGGTAAACAAAATGCTGATGCCCATTTCAACCAAATGATCAACAGCTTTGGCAACATCCACCGGTCCGCGCGAAGTACCCAAAACGGTGCCACCTTCTTTGTGGATATCATCCACAAACTCTGAAGTCAGCAACACCGGCGGGTCATTTTCGGGCAAAAGTCCTTTGTAACCCCATTTAAAACCATACACTTCCTGAACTCCGTAGGCATGTGTCAGTTCGAGATATATAGAACGTATCACATCGTTTAGCCCGGGACATAGCCCGCCACAGGTAACAATACCGGCTTTTGTTTTTTTCGGGTCGAAATACAGTTTTTCCCTCGGACCGGCCAGTTCAAACATATGACCCGGAGAATTAGCTTTATTCAGGTCGGTGATAATATGTTCAGCAACCCTGTAATTGTCGTTTATATTTCTTTTTATTGGCGAAGTGAACCTGGCTTCTCCAAGCTGTGTAATGTTCATTTTTTTTAAATTATCAAGGTTATCAAAAGTAGGAATTGTTGCGGTAAACATACATGAGGTGGTGTTAAAAAAAAGTTTTGGCAATAGCGGAAGCAGATTGCGACACTACATAAGGTGTGGAAGACAGTTTGACAGTAACGATTTTGTGTAGCGTTTGGGTCGGTTACCGTAGTCAGAAATCATTTCTTCTTATCAAACCAAAACGCACAAAAACAGCGATTTTAATACCGTTGCTATCTCATATGGTTGCGGTGTCAGAATCGTTTACAGGTTTTAACTATTTTTTCTTCTTCATTGTTTTTGCAATAATGTTGCATCCGGCATAAACATTATCTTTGCAACTTTGTTGCATCTGTTGTTTTAAATAGAATGGACACAAAAGATTTATTGCATAAACATAATCTGGTGCGGACCAGTTGCCGGGAAAGCATCATCGGGGTGATGCTGCAGTCGGGCGTTGCCGTTTCTGAAGAGGAAATAAAAAATAAAGTGGAAGGGAATTATGACCGCACCACGTTTTACCGCACATTCAAAACATTGATCAGCAGCGGGATTGTTCATAAGATTGTGGTTGACAACCAGGTTGTGAAATATGCGCTTACCGAAACGGATAACGTTGACGTTCAGCATATTCATTTTTATTGCAACGAATGCGGACAGGTAAATTGCATTGAGGGAGAACCTGTTCCTGCGGTGGTTTTGCCCGAAGGTTACAAGCCGGTTCAGGCTGAGTTGCTTGTAAAAGGTTTATGCAAAAACTGCAGTCACGGGTAGCGTTTCATCGATTGTATTAAACAGAAATAAAAAGATAATGGGAAATATTTGGTTGGGAGCGGTTGGCAGCACTTTGCTGGTAAGTTTGCTCTCGTTTTCGGGATTGTTGTTACTGGCTATGAAAGCCAAAATGCTCAAAAAGCTTGTTTTTATATTGGTCAGTTTTGCGGTGGGCGCCTTATTTGGCAACACATTTTTTATGCTGATCCCGGAGTCGTTTGAACAGATTGCCAATCCGCAACTGATTGGATTATTGGTTATTTCGGGGCTGATAATCATGTTCTCGCTCGAAAAATTTATTCACTGGCATCATTGCCACAATGTTTCGCACAACCACGAAACTGCACCGCTAGGATACATCAGTTTGGTAACCGACAGTTTACACAATTTTACCGACGGGGTATTGATTGCGGCAGCCTGGTTGGCCTCGCCGGGTGTGGGAATTGCCACTACTTTGGCAGTCATTGTTCATGAAATTCCGCAGGAAATCAGTGATTTTGGCGTGTTGCTCCACGCCGGTTTTTCAAAGAAGAAAGCGCTCTTCCTCAATTTTGTGGCGGCCTGTGCTGCCATTCTGGGAGCTGTTTTTACCATTCTGCTCGGAAATCTGACCGAAAACCTGGTTGTTTACATCCTGCCGTTTGCAGCCGGCGGATTTATCTACCTGGCTGGCAGCGACCTGATTCCCGAACTGCACCGCGAATCATCGGTCCGAAAAAGTATCATCCAGTTTGTTGCGATTCTCACCGGTCTTTTGCTGATGTTTTTTATCAGCCTGAACCACAGTCACCAGCACGGCGAATCACACGGACATGAAACAGAACAGGTTGACCACGATCACAGCCACGATCACACTCATGATCATTAATGGCTATTGGTTACGGTAAAATTGACGAAAAATGAATATCAGTTTATACCGAATAGAATCAAAACCGGAACTCCGGATAATCAAAGAGCTCTATCAGGCAGCTTTCCCGGAAAAAGAGCGGCGTGAGTTTTCTGATCTTGAAAAGCTGCTTTCAGAGGATGTGTGTTTTATTTACAGCATCAATGCCGAAAACACAGGTTATGCCGGTTTTTGTATTTGCTGGGATTTGGGAGGTTTCGCCTTTGTCGAACATTTTGCCATCAATCCTGAAAAGAGAGGATTGGGGATTGGCGAAAAAACATTGTCGCTGCTGAAAACCACTCATAAAAAAACAATCCTTCTGGAAACTGAACCACCTGTTGACGAAATCACCACACGGCGTGTACATTTTTACCAGCGGAACGGGTTCAGAATGTTGCACCGGTTTTATGTTCAGCCTTCGTATGGAATTAATAAACCGGAAGTTGAACTGAAACTCATGTATTGCGGCGAGGAACCGGATTCAACCCAACTTGATGATATGATAAGAAGGGTTAAGAAATATGTGTATCGGGTAAATTGATGCCCGCCAAATGACAAGGAAAAGGGTTGTTTGGTATATTTGCAGGGTAAATTAACTACCTGTTAAACGTAAAATTATGATTCTTTCCGATTCGGTTGTAACATTGAGACCGCTCAGTTTTGCCGACAAATTCAGGCTTGTTGAAATTGCCAACAATAAAAACATCAGCGACAACCTGCGTGATGGATTTCCAAATCCCTACACTTTGGAAAATGCAGAAGGTTTTATTGCGAATGTTTCAAAAGCTGATCCCCCGGAAGTTTTTGCCATTGAATGGGAAGGGGAGTATGTAGGCAATATCGGGCTGCACAAAGGCACGGATGTTTACCGGAAATCGGC
>JAJUGS010000208.1 GCA_029265875.1 Prolixibacteraceae bacterium | reverse complement strand
CCAACAATTCGCGGACTTCGTTATCCGGTAGAGAATATGCTCGAATTGCTTGCTTCGGGAATGACTATTGATGAACTGCTCATTGATTATCCTGACCTTAAAAAAGAGGACTTTCTGGCCTGCATGGAATATGCTGCAAAATTGACACAGATAAAAAGCATCTATAAAATTGCATCGTGAAATTTATTGTTGATGCTCAATTGCCAAAGTCACTTTCTGACTTCCTGAAAAGTGAAGGATTAGATTCTGTTCATACTTTGGAATTTCCCGATAAAAACAAAACAAAGGATACACAAATAGTACTCAATATCACCGAAAACCGTGTGGTTATCACAAAGGACAATGATTTTCTTGATTCTTACCTACTTAAATCTGAACCCCGAAAACTGGTTATGGTTAAAACAGGCTATATTCCAAACCGGGAATTAATTGAGATATTCCGAAAGAATCTGAATAAATTAATTTCGATGCTTTCAACAAGTAATTTAATTGAAATCAACCGAACAGAAATTATTGAACAGAGCTAAAAAATAGTTAATGAGCAACCAGCCTCTGGCAGAACGACTTCGACCTAAAACGCTTGATGATTACATCGGGCAGGAACACCTTGTGGGTAAGAATGCGGTGTTGCGAAAAATGATTGAATCGGGGAATATTTCATCCATCATTTTGTGGGGACCGCCCGGCGTGGGAAAAACCACGCTGGCAAAAATTATTGCCAACACGCTGAACCGCCCGTTTTACACACTGAGCGCTATTAACTCGGGTGTTAAAGACATCCGCGAGGTGATTGACAAAGCCAAAAAACAGCAGTTTTTCAGCAAACCCAATCCCATTTTGTTTATCGACGAAATTCACCGGTTCAGCAAATCGCAGCAGGATTCGCTGCTGGGTGCAGTCGAGGATGGAACTATCACGCTAATTGGCGCCACCACCGAAAACCCGTCGTTTGAAGTCATTACTCCCCTGCTCTCGCGTTGCCAGGTTTATATTCTCGAACCGCTCGATAAATCAGGCCTTTTGAAACTGATCGATACAGCTCTGACAAAAGATACAGAGCTGAAAAACAAAAAAATTACCATCGCCGAAGATGAAGCCATGTTACGTTTTTCGGGCGGCGACGCAAGAAAACTGTTGAATGTGCTGGAGTTGGTGGTGCAGGCTGAAGATGGCGACGAAGTTGAAATAACAAATTCCAAAGTGCTCGACCGCTTGCAGAAAAACCTCGCCATGTACGACAAGCAGGGCGAAATGCACTACGATATTATTTCAGCGTTTATCAAAAGTATCCGTGGTGGCGACCCTGATGCGGCGGTTTACTGGCTGGCACGGATGCTGGAAGGTGGCGAAGACATCAAATTTATTGCCCGACGGATGTTGATTTTGTCGGCCGAAGACGTAGGCCTTGCCAACCCCAATGCCTTGCTGCTGGCACAAAGCACGTTTGATGCCGTTCATAAAATCGGGATGCCGGAAGCCCGGATTATTCTGTCGGAATGTGCCATTTATTTGGCTACTTCACCAAAAAGTAACTCAGCCTACGAAGCAATCGACGCAGCAATTTCGCTCGTAAAACAAACCGGTGATTTGCCCGTTCCGCTGCACATCCGCAATGCCCCTACCAAACTGATGAAAGAAATCGGGTACGGAAAAGACTACAAATATGCCCACGCTTACGAAGGCAATTTTGTGGAGCAGGATTTTCTGCCGAAAAAAATCAAAAAGGAAAGATTCTACAAACCGCAAAACAACCAGACCGAAATTAAAATTCTGGAACGGTTGAAACGCTGGTGGGGAGAACGGTTTTGAATAAGTGGCAGCAGGCAGTAAGTAGTTGGCAGGATAAGAAATGCTTGAGTACGAGACTGCATCAGTGCATGAATGAAAATAAGGGTAAATATTCCATGTAAAGCTGCATAAATTTACTGTTCAATCCGAAAATTTTGAAAGTACATTGCTAATACCATTTAGCAACCGGATTATTGTCCGGGAAAATGACAAAAACTGAATCTTTTAAAACTTTCGGATTATGAAGAATCAAAACAATTTTACCCGGAGAAGTTTTCTGGCAACCATGCCACAGCTGCTGCCGGAATTACCATCGTACCATCGAATGTCATTGCCGGACTGGGCACAAAGCACCCAGTGATAAGCTGAATATTGCCGGCGTGGTGTTGGCGGCATGGGTTGCGGTAACCTCAGAAATATGAATTCTGAAAACATTGTGGCACTTTGCGATGTTGACTGGAACCATTCAAAAAAATGTTTCGACGATTATCCCAACGCCAAAAAATACTGGGACTGGCGCGTGATGTACGATGAAATAGGCAAAGACATTGATGCGGTGATGGTGGCAACTGCCGACCATTCTCATGCCATTGTTGCTTCTCATGCCATGACATTGGGAAAGCATGTTTATGTACAGAAACCGCTGACGCACACGGTTTATGAATCGCGTTTGCTGACAAAACTGGCAGAAAAATACAAAGTGGCCACATCGATGGGCAACCAGGGATCGTCGGGCGAAGGTGTACGCCTGATTCAGGAATGGTTGTGGTACGGCGAAATTGGCGAGGTTACAAAAGTGGAAGCTTTTACCGACCGTCCGCTGTGGCCACAGGGATTGGCAAAACCAGAAGTGGGAATGTGGGTGCCGGAAACGATGAACTGGGACTTATTGATCGATCCTGCAAAAATGCGTCCGTACCACAGAATGTACACACCCTGGAATTTCCGTGGCTGGTGGGATTTTGGAACGGGTGCGCTTGGCGATATGGCCTGCCATATTCTTCACCCTGTTTTTATGGGATTGAAATTGGGTTACCCGACCCGCGTTCAGGGAAGTTCAACTGATGTAATGACCGATTCGGCGCCAAATACCGAGATTGTAAAACTCGTTTTCCCGGCCCGACCGAAATCAAAAGATGCTAAAATTGCTTTCCCCGAAGTGGAAGTTACCTGGATGGATGGCGGGGTTCAGCCGATGAAACCTGTTGGCTGGCCCGAAGGAAAATCGATGAACGACTCAGGTGGTGGTGTGATTTTCCACGGAACAAAAGATAAAATCATTTGTGGCTGTTACGGGGTGAATCCCTGGCTGCTTTCAAACAGGGTTCCGAACGTTCAGAAAACCATTCCACGAATTGAAACCAGCCACGAACAAGACTGGATTCGTGCCTGCAAAGAACCAGCAGAAAGCAGAAAAGAAACTGCTTCGCCATTCTCACAGGCTGGCCCGTTTAACGAAATGGTGGTGATGGGCGTTCTTGCCGTTCGTTTGCAGGGACTGGAAAAAGAACTGCTTTGGGATGGCCCGAAAATGGAATTCACCAATATCCGTGATAATGAAGAGCTGAAATTCTGTCGGGATACAGGTTTGAAGATTGTTGACGGACACCCGAGTTTTAACCGTAAATATACCGGGTGAATGCAAAAGCATTTGCTGCCGAATTAATAAAGCATAACTACAGAGAAGGGTGGAAATTGCCGGATATGCCGGCTAAAATAAGGGTAACAAAAAAAGGCTGCGAATGCAGCCTTTTTTGTAGTTAATATCAGATTATCAATACTCTTTTTCTCCGAAATGTTTCATAAACTGTACCCGGTCGTACATGGTGGCACTCTCAAAGTTTTTCATTCCCAGTTTACCCTGAAAATCAGAGATTTTTTTATAGCCTTTCCCATCCATCCATTCAGCAATCCCGTTGTTCATTTCAGTAATAAACCCGGGGCCTTTTCGATAAATTTCTGAGGCAACCTGAACAGCAGACGATCCGGCCAATAAAAACTTAATGGCTGTTTCAGCAGAATGAATGCCTGTTGTACCTGCCAGACGACAGGCTGTTTTACCTGACAATGTTCCAATCCAGCGCAATGGCAGAAGATATTCCGTTTCGTTACTTAAAACATCAGCGGAAATAACTTTTTCTTCGTTAATATCAATATCGGGCGAATAAAAACGGTTGAACATCGAAATACCGGCAATTCCTGTCTGTGAAAGGCGGATGACCATATCGGCGAGGTTTGAAAAATAGGGACTGATTTTCACTGAAACCGGAACTGACGTGTACTTCAGAATCCTCGAAATAACATCGAAATAGTATTTTTCATGGTCGCTGCTGTTCAGTTTCAGGCTCGCATTCGAAACGTACAAATTCAGTTCAAGTGCATCAGCTCCAGCATCCTGTAATTTATAGGCAAACGACATCCATTCGTTTGAACTCACACAATTCACACTGGCCACAACAGGGATATCAACGGTTGATTTAACATCGCTGATGAGTTTTGTATATTTTTTCAGATTTTCATCTTTGATCACATAATCGAAATAATCAAGGTATTCCGGGTCATTGTGCAATTCGTCGCGCAAACCCAACTCCTCTTTAAGCTGATATTGAATTTCCTCTTCAAAAATCGATTTAAGCACAACAGCGCCTGCACCAGCGTTTGCCAGCTTCCTGATATGTTCCACATTACCGGTAATACTGCTGCTGGCGGCAATTACGGGGCTTTTCAGTTCCAATCCAAAAAACCTGGTAGATAATTTTGCTGTCATTTTGTACTTTTTTGGTTATGATTTTAATGGTCGTAATAATAAGGTTATTTACAAGAAATGTTTACATTTTACCCTGTAAATATTTATCCATATTTTGGGCAGCTTTTCGGCCATCACCCATTGCCAGAATCACCGTTGCCCCTCCCCGCACAATATCTCCACCGGCGAATAATTCCGGAATAGAGCTTTGCATGGTTTCTTTGTTTACTTCAATGGTACCCCAGCGGCTGACTTTGAGTTCTTTTAAAGCAGAAGGGATCAGCGGATTTGGAGAAACGCCAACAGCAACAATCACCAAATCAACTTCTATATCGTATTCAGAACCTTCAATTACCACAGGACTGCGACGACCAGATGCATCGGGTTCGCCTAATTCCATCCGTTGAACACGCATTCTGTTAACACGCCCGTTTTCATCGGCAAAATACTGAACCGGGTTCGTAAGATTGATAAATTCAATCCCTTCTTCCATGGCATGATGAACTTCCTCAACACGTGCCGGCATTTCTTCGCGCGAACGGCGGTAAATAATCATTGCCCTTTCGGCACCCAGACGTTTGGCCGTACGGACAGAATCCATTGCAGTGTTTCCACCGCCAATCACCGCCACGTTTTTACCGCGCAGCACCGGTGTATCGAATTGATCGCTCGCGGCATTCATCAGGTTTACACGGGTGAGGTATTCGTTTGACGAGAGAATACCGTTGTAGTTTTCACCGGGAATATTCATAAACCGCGGCAAACCGGCTCCCGATGCCACAAAAAATCCTTTGAACCCTTCTTCTTTCAGATCATCGAAACTGGCGGTTTTTCCGACAATGAAATTTGTTTCGAATTTCACGCCCATTTTCTGAAGGTTTTGCAACTCCACATCCACGATTCTGTTTGGAAGCCTGAATTCCGGAATCCCATATTTCAGTACACCCCCGATTTCATGCAGGGCTTCAAAAACGGTGACATCGTAGCCCAGCTTCACCATATCTCCGGCAAATGAAAGCGATGCAGGGCCTGAACCAATGGCTGCCACTTTTATCCCGTTCGGGGTTTTTATTTCCGGAACGGATATTTGTCCGCTTTCGCGTTCGAAATCAGCGGCAAAACGCTCGAGATGACCAATTGCCACAGGTTCTTTCTGCATTTTTACCGTATAAAAACACTGTGCCTCACACTGCTTTTCCTGCGGGCAAACACGACCGCAAACTGCAGGTAACGATGAAGTTTCTTTCAAAGTTTTTGCCGCTTCCAGAAACTCACCCCGTTCAATATTTTTTACAAATTTGGGAATATTGATGCTGACCGGGCAACCTTCGATACAGGTCGGTGTCGGACAGTCGAGACAACGACGGGCTTCAGCCATGGCCTGTTCAGGGGTAAGTCCCAGATTTACTTCTTTATCCTGGTATTTGATTCGTTCCAGCGGTTCCCGTTCCGGCATTTTTACCCGAATGAGGCTGGTACGTTCTTTATTGGGTGTTGCTTTTCTCAGAATTGCGCGCCATTCTTTTTCACGCTCTGCTTTTAAATATTCCTGGTAATCTGCCATTTTCCTATTTTGTTTGTGTATTCCACATTTCAGAGGCTGAAATTTCCTCTTTTTTATAACCGTTCAACCTCAGAATCAATTCATCAAAATCAACCTGGTGGGCATCGAATTCCGGGCCATCAACACAGGTGAATTTTGTTTGTCCGCCCACTGAAACGCGGCAGGCACCACACATTCCGGTTCCGTCAACCATAATGGCATTCAGGCTGGCTTGCGTGGGAATATTGTATTTTTTGGTCAGCATTGATGTGAATTTCATCATGATAGCCGGACCAATGGCAATACACTCATCAATTTTTTCGCGTTGGATTACTTCTTCTGCCCCGGCTGTCACCAGCCCTTTATTTCCGTAGGAGCCATCGTCCGTCATAATAATCACTTCATCCGACCATTTTCTGATTTCATCTTCCAAAATAATGAGGTCTTTGCTCCTTGCTGCCAGAATCGAAATTACCCGGTTTCCGGCTTTTTTAAATCCTTCCACAATCGGGAGCATTGGCGCCACGCCCACGCCACCACCACAGGCTAATACAGTTCCGGCTTTATAAATGTGGGTTGCCTGTCCAAGCGGACCTACCAAATCGTGCACAAAATCGCCCGGATTGAGTTGTGCCAGTTTGGTGGAACTCACCCCCATTGTTTGCACAACCAATGTAATGGTCCCTTTTGAGATATCGGAATCGGTAATTGTAAGCGGAATTCGCTCTCCCTTTTCATCCACACGCAAAATAATGAAATGGCCTGGTTTTCGTGAACGGGCAATCCTGGGGGCTTCCACCACCAGTTTTACCACTTTATCAGAAAACCATGTTTTTTCGGTAATCAGATTCATTGATTGATATTTCGTTTTAAATGAGCGCTAAAAATAATAAGCTTCACGAAATAATTAAACTTATTATGATTGGTTTAAGAAATATATAAAACAAAAAGCCGGACATCACTGCCCGGCTTTTTGGTATCAAGAAATTTTTATTCTTCTTTCTTTTCTTCAGCTTTTGTTTCTTCAACAGGCTGAACATCTTCCACAACTTTTGCTTCTTCTTTTGCGGCTGGTTTGGCTTTCGGGGCTGCTTTTTCAGCAACTGTTTCTTCCGCTTTTTTCCCTGTTCCGCGACGTGAGCGGCGTTTTTTACCTTTTCCAGCATCTTCTTTGGCTGCCAACATTGCTTCGTTGTAGTCAACCAATTCGATGATACACATTTCGGCATTGTCGCCTAAACGGTTACCTGTTTTCAGGATACGGGTGTATCCTCCCGGACGATCGGCAATTTTTGCAGAAATGTTACGGAAAAGTTCAGAAACAGCCTCTTTATCCTGCAGGTAACTGAAAACCACCCTGCGGGAATGAGTTGTGTCGTCTTTTGCCTTGGTAATCAATGGTTCAACATACGAACGCAAAGCCCTTGCTTTGGCAATTGTAGTTGAAATTCTCTTG
>JAJUGS010000393.1 GCA_029265875.1 Prolixibacteraceae bacterium | reverse complement strand
CAATCCAAAGATTTATATTGTTGATGCAGGTGTTTTGTTCCGGAATAACCTCGATCATCAGGTAATCGTCAGTGTTTGCAACAATCATTTCACCGATCCTGATCTGCTGCTTTACCAGTAATTCATAAGACCGAGGGATACACTTTTTTCCTGAAATGCCGGCACTTTTTAGTGCTGAAATTGTTGGTTGTTCTGTAAAAACTTCATTGTTTTGACAACTCACATAAAAAAAGATGGTTGTGAATACGATAAGCATCTTCAGATAATCGTTTCTTTTCATAATCTAATTTTTACATTCCTTTTAATGCGCGTTCTATAAGGAACATGAAAACCGATCATCCATCTGAACAAAAAGCAATGCAAGATAATATATTTAGATATACAGGTGATAATATGAATAGTGTAACTTATTAACTTATTTGCAGTTAATAAAATTAAATAAAACAATAGATTGTTAATATGTGTCTTATGTTTAATTTGTATGTCGATTTCTGTTCATATCGACGGCAATAAAATATTCCGGAGTCTGCATAAAAGTAAAACCATAATCCTCCAGAAGCTTAGCAGTAATTTACAGATTGCATGAACCGGCACCATTTGAAGAACCTGCAATCCGGTATATTCTGATTGCCACCTCGTACTCCTCTTTCATTCACCTGGTGGCTCCCGGTTCTTCTGGTAAATGTATTAAAATGAAAAAGCGCCCCTCCCGCCTGATGCGAAAGAAAGCGCTTTTAATTGTACTTTCCGGATCTATCGACCCAAACTAACGATCTGATTTTATCAATTCCAATTTGTACATTTCCTTACATCAAGATGGATGATATAATAATTATAAGCATTTAAGACCGGTGTTGTTAATGATGCTCCCTTATAGGTTGTAAATTGTCCGGGAGCCAGTTCTTTTGGTTCAAGATTAGCCGGTTCTGAATCGTATCCCTGAATTGAAACAGAATTACCTTTTGATGGGTCTAATTCCCAACCATCATTCAAAGTAATTTGAAAACTTCCTTGAACCAATTTAATAGTTCCCACCAAAATCGTTTGACCAGCGTAAATATTTTGTTCGCCCCCGTTCGAAGTAAAATAATAGTACCATCTTCCTGGGTCTTCAATTCGCACACCTGATTTTCCACCAAAAGCAGTTTCTTCCTGCCAATCAACACATTCTTCGCCGCCACCTGCAGGAGGTTCGCAACAAGTTGTATAGGTGCTGTACCATCCCCAGCGCGATGTTCCGAATGTTGTGCCTTCGCTCCAGGCTGTTTCCGATTGCAGTACATCACCATTCATGTATTTAACTTCAGCATGGGCATAAATGTAAAGTTTCGTAGTTGCGCAGTCGAAACCAGCAGGAAGTGGAACATAAAATACATACCCGGTGGTGGCATCACCCTTTAACGGGAATTGTCCGGGTACCGGAATACCTTTTTTGTTTTTGGGTACCTGCATTGGATCGGTGCCAACCCACAGCTGCACGGTGCCCAGGTTAAAACCTTCGTTCACCAAATATTCCACTTTCAGGTATTCACCATTATTCGATACCTGCAGGCTTCCGGCAACAGTTGTCTGACCGGCAATCAGGGCATATGCCGATGGCTCTTCACACCACGATTTGTAATCAACAACTGCCGATCCTGATTTGAGCGAAACTTCTGGCGCTTCTGTTAACTCATCTTTCTGGCAACTCCAGAAAATACCTCCTGCCATCAAAAGCAAGAGGGCATTCAAATAAAAAATCCGTTTCTTCATTTTTTAAATCATTAAATCAATTTACTTTTTTAAAACACGCTTTTCCTTTATAACTCATTAGTTCCGATAAAATGGGTTTGATGTAAAAAAGTATGGCAACAGGCTTTATCAACCTGGCTTACTTTGTTTTTTTATGCTGAAAAAGGATTTACAGAGAACCCTGTTTTATCACAACACCTAAATATACAATTCCTGATCAAAAAAGTTGAATCTGGTTGTCCCACAATGAAAAAACGTTGCAGATTGGTGAAAAATAACCGGCAAACCATTCCCAAATGCTTCTTCTCTGGTACTCCTCCTCCACTCACCTTTTGATATCCAGTTCACCTTGATAGTGTCGGAAAATGAAAAAGCGCCCCTCCCGCCTGATGCGGGAGAAAGCGCTTTAAGCATTTCTGAGCAGTACCCTGCGGTTACCTGCTTTAACAGTGTTTATTAAGAGCGGTCCCTTCCGTGATTATTCTGCAGTTGGCCAAAAGCCACCGGCTGAATAATTGATTCCTCCCCAGCCTCCCCACCGGGGGAGGCCGGGAGGTGGTTT
>JAJUGS010000181.1 GCA_029265875.1 Prolixibacteraceae bacterium | reverse complement strand
TTGTCACTTGCTAATACTTCCGGGCGTTACCCCAGTGTATAAGGGACTTACACCCTCTGGAAAAATACACACTTGTTATTTCGCTGCTATGTAAAGTTTATTTGTATTTTTAGACTTTTTTCAGAGCTTACAACAAGTGTGTGCGCTGCTTATGCAGGGCGCACACACGCGGTATAGTTAATAAGGGTTTCTGTGGTTTTCGGGGCGTAGTAACCCGCTTTAAAATTAGCTGTAACTTGACAGGTAAAAAGCCCGCAATCCCTTACTAACCATACCGCCACCGATTCAGAAAATTGAAACAGTCATTCTGATTATTGTGCCTCCATGTTATCAAATTTCCAAATTTTGATATGTAAGTATTCCATAAGTTGTGTTAAAGATCCTGAATATTGATTTTTCTATATTTTTACCTGACATAAACATAACAAGTGAAATCAGACCAATTGTTCCGGAGAAAATCGGTAACCGACATTATGAGTGATGCCGGTTCGACAGAAGCAAACGGCGGCGGGATGAAACGAACGCTGAGGGTTTTTGACCTCACAGCACTTGGCGTTGCAGCCATTGTAGGGGCAGGTATTTTCAGCACAATCGGAAACGCAGCCGCCAGCGGAGGACCGGCCGTTTCGCTGCTTTTTGTTTTTACTGCCGTCGCCTGCGGACTTTCTGCTTTGTGTTATGCCGAGTTTGCTTCATCCATTCCAATCAGTGGCAGTGCCTATACTTATGCCTATGTTAGTTTTGGCGAATTAATTGCCTGGATAATCGGCTGGGACCTGATTATGGAATATGCCATTGGCAATATTGCCGTCGCAATCTCGTGGTCGGGTTATTTTACCGGTTTACTGGATGGTTTGGGATTGCACATTCCCGATTTTCTTTCCACCGACTATTTAAGTGCTTCGCGCGGATACCAGGCTGCACTGGAAGCCATTAACGCCGGTACTCCATTAACACAACTGAGTTCGGGATTGCAGGAAGCTTTTGCAGCATGGACAAACGCTCCTCAATTGGCCGGGTTTCGGGTTATTGCCGATTTTCCGGCCCTTTTTATTGTTGTTATCATCACCTGGATTTGTTATGTCGGAATCCGTGAATCGCGCATCACCAATAACTTTTTTGTTGTACTGAAAATTGTTCTTCTGCTGATGGTCATCGGAATCGGGGCATTTTTTGTAAAACCCGAAAACTGGAGTCCGTTTGCACCCAACGGGATTACAGGTGTTTTGAAGGGTGTTTCGGGCGTTTTCTTTGCCTACATCGGATTTGATGCAATTTCCACCACCGCCGAAGAATGTAAAAATCCCAGGCGCGATCTGCCACTCTCGATGTTTCTTGCGCTACTGATAACTACTGTTCTTTATGTAATGATCAGCCTTGTACTTACCGGCATGGTTCCCTATTTCGAACTGGGTGTTTCTGATCCGATGGCCTATGTTTTTGCAAAAATAAATATGACAGGATTGTCGGGGGTTATCGCTTTCGGTGCCATCATAGCGATGGCCAGTGTTTTACTGGTTTTCCAGTTAGGTCAGCCACGCATTTGGATGAGCATGAGCCGCGATGGATTGCTACCTCCCGTTTTTGCCAAATTACACCCCAAATACCGGACTCCCGGTTTTTCAACCATTGTTACCGGTTTGGTTGTGGCCATCCCCGCTCTTTTTATGAACCTCACAGAAGTAACCGATTTAACCAGTATCGGAACACTGTTTGCCTTTGTGCTGGTTTCAGGAGGGATCATTATACTCAACCCGCGCGGAAATCTCAACAAGGAGCGCGGTGGATTCCAGGTTCCCTATTTCGACAGCCGGTGGTTTTTATTGCCCATCTGGATAATTATCATTTTTACTATTCTGAAGACAGGATTTCAGGTTCCGGCAGCGCAATCGGAGTCGGGCGAAGTTTATAACTTTCTGCAATACATCCGGCATCATTTCCCGCTGATGATTTTTGCCATCGTGTCAATTGTCATCACAATTCAGGCGGTTGTAAAAAGATGGTCGCTGATACCGGTTTTGGGGCTCTTAACAAACCTCTACCTGATGAGCCAGCTCGGTTCCACCAACTGGTTTCGTTTTATGATCTGGCTGGGAATAGGCCTCGTGATTTATTTCCTGTATGGAGCCAGAAACAGCCGTATCAATATGCAAAGACGCTGACAAACGGATTCTGACTTTGAGGCAGAGAATAGGATGGCGAAGTTGACATTCATTTTATAAAATTTTGTAGATTAGCAGCTTATAAAACCTTTATAAATAGTTCAACCCATGGAACAACGATTTTGCCTCGATTGCGGCGCACCATTGAAAGGCCGTGCCGACCAGAAATTCTGTAACGACTTGTGCCGAAACTCCTGGAACAACAAAAAGTTGGGCGCTTCCACCAACCTGATGCGGAATATCAACCGCGAACTCAAAAAAAACCATTCAATCCTGGAAGAGCTGAATCCGGGCGAGAAATCAACCGTGCTAAAATCGGTCCTCGATAAAAAAGGGTTCAGTTTTAAATACCACACCAATATCTACACCACCAAAACCGGGCGCAATTATTACTTTTGTTACGATTTGGGTTATGCAGAAATTGAACCCGGAAAGTATGTGATTGTGCGAAACGAGGAAAAATAGAAAAAGCCCCTTGAAGGAGCTTCTACCAATTATTTCCGACTACTTGCCTTTTTTTATCATCGGGTAAGTTTTATCACCTCGCTGCCTGCCAGCAGAAAAGCTCCGGTTCCGTAAACTTCCCAGCTTTCGGCACTGAAATTCTTTTTCGGATCGGCCCCAATTGGCTGACACCAGCCAACGTGTCCATCTGGCTGAATTAAACCATTCAAACCAACCCAGGCTTTTTCAACCACCGGCAAATAGGTCGCTTTATCCAAAATGCCGTTATTAATTCCCCACGCCAGTGCGTAACAATAAAAACCGGAGCCACTGGCTTCACCACCCGGATACGATGCCGGGTCGAGCAAACTCGAACGCCACAAACCATCAGCTTGCTGCAACGATGCAATTTTTGCCGCCATCTCTTTATAATTCTGAAGATAAAAGTCACGGGTTGGATAATCCAGCGGGAGTTCTTTCAATACTCGCACCAAACCTCCCATTACCCAGCCATTTCCGCGCGACCAGAAAATTTTCTCATCATTGGCTTCTTTGATCGGTGTAATCCCGGGTTCATTCCATTTGTAATTCATATCGCGTGCATAAAGGTTATATTCTTTGTCATACAGAAGATTGTAACATTCTTTAAACAATTTGTCGTTGAGTTCGAGGTATTTGTTTTCTTTTAAAGTGATTCCGAGTTTAACCAATGCAGGCGGTGCCATAAAAAGCGCATCGCACCACCACCAGGTAATTGGCCTGATTTGACCTGTTTCATAGGGTGTTGCCATAAACTCGTCCATCGTTTTAACAAACGGCTCAATCATTTTCTTCTCGCCCGAAACCCGGTACATATCAATATAAGTCTGGCAAATAACATGGTCATCGGCGTGATGCAACCGGGGCCCGGGTTTCCACTGGTTTTTTTCACCCATT
This sequence comes from Prolixibacteraceae bacterium, assembly GCA_029265875.1. Classification (GTDB taxonomy): domain Bacteria; phylum Bacteroidota; class Bacteroidia; order Bacteroidales; family Prolixibacteraceae; genus Draconibacterium. The sequence goes on along the minus strand of JAJUGS010000181.1, from coordinate 5,084 downwards.
TCATACATTGCATCCCAGATTTTTTTCGAACCGGTTGTTTCCCAGGCTGCAAATACACCGGCATAAAAGGCGCCGTTGGTCCAGTCGTACAATTCATGTTTCGGGTTTTTCAATTGCCAGTCAAGGGCTTTTGTCATCGTTTTTTTTATGTATTTATCCTTGAAAAGCTTTTCATTCCCGGCCTTTTGCGCCTCTACTGAAAACAGGGTTATAATAAACAAAAGTGATACGATCAGTAAATTCTTCATCAGATTTAGTTTTTAGTTTTTGTTAAAAAGACTCACTTAAATTGAGATTTCAAATGTATGCAACCGATTGCAATTTTCAAAATATTACCAAAAATGAAGTTTAATTTAACAATTTGCAGTAAAAAGCATGGGGTTTTGTCAGTTTTTCAAATTTATGACTATACTTGTGCAATAAAATTTAGAAAATGTTTGTTGCAAAAATTCATCACGGCCATCATGGTAGTTTCCAATCTCAGGGTAGGCTGTAATTTTTTTGCATAGAAATAAAGATATTTTGAAAAAGGCTTACCCACGGGTAGGCCTTTTTTGTTAAGAAACCCCACCCGGCCTCCACAATGGGAGATGGAAAGGGAAGAATGAATAATTTTAATGAAAAATATAAAATGAACAGATTAAAAATTGCGATTCAAACCAAAGGCAGACTGAACGAAGATTCGATGCAACTGATACAGGAAGCCGGAATCGACCTGAATATTGGTCGAAGAACATTGATTGCCGAGTCAAAAAACTTCCCGATTGATGCGTTGTTCCTGCGCGACGATGATATTCCGCAAACTGTTGCCGACGGGGTTGCCGATATTGGCATTGTTGGCGAAAACGAAATGCTCGAAAAAGGTGAAAATGTGGTGATTGCCAAAAGACTGGGATTCAGCAAATGCAGGCTTTCGCTGGCTGTCCCGAAATCGATGGAATATACAGGTCCTGAGTTTTTTAACGGAAAAAAAATTGCCACTTCCTACCCCGCTATTCTGAAAAAATACCTGGCTGAAAAGCATATTAATGCTGAAGTTCATGTAATTACCGGCTCGGTGGAAATTGCGCCGGGAATCGGTCTTGCCGACGCCATTTTCGATATCGTGAGTTCAGGTTCAACACTGGTGAGCAACCGGTTAAAAGAGGTGGAAGTGGTACTGAAATCGGAAGCAGTACTGGTTGCCAATCCCAATCTTTCGGAAGATAAAAAAGAACTGCTTGACGAATTTATTTTCAGGCTGGAATCGGTGCAGCGGGCAAAAGGCAAAAAATATATCCTGCTGAATGTTCCAAATGAGAAAATTCAGGAGATTGCGGCGTTACTGCCCGGCATGAAAAGCCCGACTGTGGTTCCGCTGGCAACTGAAGGCTGGAGTTCGATGCATTCAGTGATCGAGGAAAACGATTTCTGGACAGTAATTGGCAAACTGAAAAAAGCCGGTGCCGAAGGAATCCTGGTTATTCCGATCGAAAAAATGATTTTTTAAATTTAATTCATTGTTATTTTGAACCTGGATTGTGTGTGTATTGAAAATCAAAATTCGAAAATCCACAATCCAGAATCTGATAGTAAGAATCCAGAATCAAAAAAAATGAAAACATATATCGAACCTGCCCGGGAAACCTGGACTGAAATTCTGAAACGACCCGTTTTCGATGTCTCCGAACTTTTTTCGCTGGTAAAACCAGTGTTGGAAGAAATCCAGGAAACCGGAGACCTGGCATTAAAAAAATATACCTTAAAATTTGATGGCGTTACGCCTGAAAATCTGAAAGTGTCCGAAGAAGAATTTACAGAAGCCGAAAGCCAGGTTTCTGAAGAACTGAAAACGGCCATTCAACTGGCTTCGGAAAACATCGCCCGATTTCATGCTTCACAAGAAAATGAATTAAAAAAGATTGAAACAATGCCCGGTGTTACCTGCTGGCAAAAATCAGTTCCGGTTGAGAAAGTCGGACTTTATATTCCGGGTGGGACTGCGCCGCTTTTTTCCACAGTATTGATGCTCGCCATTCCGGCTAAAATAGCAGGCTGCAAAGAGGTTGTACTTTGTTCGCCTCCCGGAAAAGACGGAAAAATCAATCCGGCCATTCTGTATGCAGCCAGAATTTCGGGTGTTTCACAGGTTTTCAAACTGGGCGGGGTCCAGGCAATTGGTGCAATGGCTTACGGAACTGAATCGGTACCAAAAACCGATAAAATTTTTGGTCCCGGAAACCAGTATGTGGTGGCCGCCAAACAACTGGTGAGTATTGCCGATGTTGCCATTGATATGCCAGCCGGGCCTTCCGAAGTACTGGTGGTTGCCGATGCGGCGGCTGACCCTGCTTTTGTGGCTGCTGATTTGCTTTCGCAGGCAGAACATGGCCCCGACAGCCAGGTGGTTTTGGTTTGTTCTGCCGAATCGACTGCCGACCGGATTAAACAGGAATTACTCCTGCAAACCGCACAATTGCCCCGAAAAGATGTGGCAGAAAAAGCACTCAGTCACAGTGTTTGTGTCATTCTGAAAAGTAAAAGCGACCAGGTTGATCTGATTAATGAATATGCACCTGAGCACTTAATCATCCAAACAACCGATTTTGAAGAAATTGCGGAGGGAATAATAAATGCAGGCTCTGTTTTTCTGGGGCCTTTCACGCCCGAAAGCGCCGGCGATTATGCCTCGGGAACCAACCATACTTTGCCCACAAATGGCTGGGCAAAATCATTCAGCGGTGTTAATCTCGACAGTTTCAGGAAAAAAATTACTTTTCAGAAAATAACTGCCGAAGGTTTAAAGAATCTGGGGCCTGCCATCGAAGTTATGGCAGAGGCAGAATTACTCGATGCCCACAAAAATGCGGTAACTATAAGATTAAATAAGTTTTAATTACTTAGAAACCAAAGGATATTTTTCAGGATTCTGTATCATGCTCAAGGTTAAATCTATATCTAATTTTTCCCAAAAAAAATGCTGGTTATTTAAAGCTTTAACATCTGCTATTTCCGATATCCTTGCATTTTCAAACCAGGGAAATTCAGAGAAAGAAAGAAAATATTCATTTTCACCAATTAGCATCCAGAATCCGTGTTTCGATATATTGGTAATTTCAACTTCCAAAATGTTCTTTCCAACTTTTTCTGATTTCATTTTCTCTTTTCTTTATCAAATTCAACAACAGATTTATCTGAGTTTTGTTGAGTCCGGTACTATTAGCGATCTCAATTACAGGTTCAAGCCAGAATTTTGCTTCACCGTCGGGGCTAATCACATGAACATGCATTCTTTTTTCTTCTCTCGAAAAAAAGAAAAACCTGTAGTTTTGTTCTTTGAATATTGTTGGACCCATTCAGCAAAGTTAACAAATACGTTCACTTAAGAAATTTAAAAAAAATATGAATCTGCAGAATCTTGTCCGGAAAAATATAGCCAGTCTTGTTCCCTATTCATCTGCCCGTGACGAATTTACGGGGGAAGCACAGGTATTTCTGGATGCCAACGAAAATCCGTTTAACGAACCTTACAACCGGTACCCTGATCCGTTGCAACGGAAGCTGAAACAAAAAATTGCTGAAATTAAAAATGTTACGCCCGATAAAATATTCCTGGGAAATGGCAGCGATGAACCGATTGATTTGCTGATCCGTGCATTTTGTGAACCGGAGACCGATAATATTGTGACCATCGATCCCAGTTACGGAATGTACCAGGTCGCGGCCAATATCAACGATGTGTCAATCCGGAAAGTTCCGCTTTCGGCTAATTTTACGCTTGACCCAATGACCGTGCTTCACGCGGTCGACCTGCATACAAAACTGATTTTCCTGTGTTCGCCCAACAATCCCAGTGGCAATAACCTGAGCCGGTCTGCCATGCATCACATTGCCCGTCATTTCAAGGGAATTGTGGTGGTTGATGAAGCTTACATTGATTTCAGCCCCGGAAATTCACTGTTGCCCGATTTAGACCGGCACAAAAACCTGGTTGTTTTGCAAACCTTTTCCAAGGCGTGGGGAATGGCAGGCATCAGGCTGGGAATGGCTTTTGCCTCACCTGAAATCATCGGTATTCTGAATAAAATTAAATACCCGTACAATTTGAACATCCTCACACAGGAAAAGGCATTGGAAATGCTTGAAAACAAAGGTCAGGTGGAAAACTGGGTGGCTACGCTGATAAACGAAAGAAACAGGATTTCCGCTGAGCTTGAAAAACTTGATCAGGTGAAAACAGTTTATCCTTCGGATGCCAACTTTTTACTGGTTTCAGTGGAAAACGCGGGCTTGATCTATAATAAGCTGGTGGAAAAAGGCATCATTGTGCGCGATCGTTCAAAGGTGAATCTTTGTGCCGGGTGTCTCAGGATCACAATCGGTTCGCCTGAGGAAAATAATTTACTGCTCGAAGCACTGAAAAACATAAATTTAGCCTGAAACATGACAAAAAAAGCACTATTCATCGACCGTGACGGAACCCTGATTTTTGAACCCGCTGACGAACAGATTGATTCATTTGAAAAACTTGAATTTTTGCCGGGTGTTTTCAGAAACATGCACCTGATCAGTAAAAACCTTGATTACGAACTGGTAATGGTTACCAACCAGGATGGACTCGGAACACCGTCTTATCCGGAAGACACTTTCTGGCCGGTTCACAATTTTGTTCTGAAAGCCTTTGAAAACGAAGGTGTAATATTCGATGATATTTGCATCGACCGGAGTTTTCCGCATGAAAACCTGCCAACCCGCAAACCCGGAACCGGAATGCTCACAAAATACCTGGAAGGGGAATATGATCTTGCCAACTCGTTTGTGATTGGCGACCGTCTGACAGATATTCAACTGGCGAAAAACCTGGGAACAAAAGGAATCCTGATTAACGATGGCAGCTTGGCTGCTGAGCTGGAAAAACAAAGTCTGGCAGAACACTGCGTTTTAATTTCAACCGACTGGGACGATATTTACGCATGTGTTGCCTTACCTGAGAGAACTTCAGAAATAACAAGAACCACCCGCGAAACCGACATCAGGATAAAGCTGAACCTCGATGGTTCAGGAGTTTGTGATATTTCCACAGGGCTGCATTTTTTTGATCACAT
>JAJUGS010000236.1 GCA_029265875.1 Prolixibacteraceae bacterium | reverse complement strand
TTACCCATGAAACCGTGGAAAGAATCACCCAACGTTTCAAAGAACGCCCCTATAAGCTCGGTGAAAAGAGAGACATTGATTACAAAGCAATTGAATCGATTCTGAATGACAGGTTTTAAGAAATTCTGACTAATAAAAGCAAAAAACTAACTGATATTTATATGCCGGGGAACTGAAGTTTTCCGGCATTTTTTTCTCATGATTTCTTCAAATCAGGCCAAAACAAATGGCAATAAATGCCGGGCCATTTAATCCGCCGTGCAGAATTACGCCAACCCACGAATTCCGGGTTTTCTGAACAAGGTATGATTGAATGAAAATGAGCGGAATCAACGTAATAAGCAACTGCCAGCCAAATGCAATATGAAACAATCCCCAGCCAAATCCATGGATCAGCCAGGCATATTTACCAAAAGCAATTTCCTGCCGCGGAAGCATCACACCCCGCCACAAAAACTCTTCGCCCAGAATGTTGGTAATCCAGTACGGGGCCCAAACCAGCAAAAGCCAATAGCGGCCTGCAGAAAGTGGTTCGAATTGCATAAAAGATGGCGAGTGGTCGAATTTCCCGATCAGCATTTCGAGAATTTTCATTAATACGCCACTTAAAATACCCACGGCCACCAATCCGGCAATTGTCAATAGTAAATCTTTTGATGTCAGCCTTTTGAATCGCAGTCTGCCGGTTATTGTTTGCCACGACATTTTATAACCTTCAGATTTCAGCAGAAACAGCCCGGTAATAATCAGTGGTGTGAAAATTCCGGCCCCCGCCACCACAAACCAAAAGAATATGGTTTCCATCCCGGTGGTTTCACTCAGAAAAGGAATCAGAAAATGGGTTAAAACAAACATCCATGCTGCGGCAGCAAGATAAATGGAAAACGAACCAGCAAATCCTAATTTTCTGAGTTTCATTTTATATCCTTCTTTTCAGGTTTTCAACTACATAGGTTGAAATCCTTTCATTAAAAGCATTCATCAGCCTGGCAACCAGTTGATTTTGTGAATCAAACTGAAATTCTTCAATTTCCCGGATGGGAAGAATTTTTGGCGAAGTTCCGGTAATAAAAGCAGCATCAAACTGTTGAAGTTCAGAAGTGTGAATTTCTTTTTCAACAACTTCTGTTTGCAATGAACGGGCAGTTTCTATGGTTTTTTGCCGTGTAATCCCCAACAAAACCTGGCTTCCGGGCGCTGTAAAAATTTTATCTCCCGAAACAAAAAATACATTGCTCCGGCTCCCTTCTGTTACAAACCCGTTGTGATCGACCAACAGAACTTCGTAACAACCGCTTTCTGCCAGTAATTTGTTGGCCTTTTGCCGAGCTTCTGTGTGCAGCACTTTTGCATTCGGGTTTGCTCTTTCGGCAAAAAGAAGCCTGCAAACTACACCTTCGTTATACATTTTATCCGTCGGGTAATTATGACTGATAAAGTGAGCGACCAGGTTTTTATCTTTCGAAATAAGAATGTTTCCTTCTTTTGTGGCATTTTTATCAATAAGTTTCCGGAGTAAACGGGCGAGTTCTGCTTCTTTAAAACCAAGTGAGATACCTGCAATTTCTGCCGACCTGCAAAATCTTGCATAATGATCTTCAAAAAACAGGGGAATTCCGTCAATCACCCTGACGACTTCATAAATTCCTTTTTCGTTATCAGGCACATCGGCTTCAGCGGCTGGCAAAATGTTGTGGTTAACCAGAACATATTTATTATCAGGTTCAAAAACCATTTTTGTTGTTTTCCGGTAAATTTACAATTACTTTGAATGGTGTTGTGAGCATGACTGCAAAAATTAAAATACCTGTAACATTCAACCCCATGAAACATCACCTCTGTTTTATAATTTCTGAAGCCCTGAAACTGAAATTCAGTTCAATGGATGAAATTTCAGACAAGTTAATTGTAATTGGCGACAACCTGATGGATTTATACACCGGGAAACTCACAGTGGATGAAATCCTGGCTGAAATTCAATCGGTTTTAAATAGTTTGAACGTATTTACCCGTGAGGATTTTTGCGGTTGGATTTCCGGCTCCGACTATAAAAAACTGATGTTGAGCGATTCTTCGGTCTGGGTGGTAAAACTTTCAGTAAACGATGAAAACTATATTCATCTGCACCCGGGGAAAAAATCGGAATTTACGTGCCGCGTTCGCGGTTCGACATTGAAAACTGTGGTCGCCTGTTTTGCAAACGGCAAACTGCCCGAAAAACCGCATGAACTCAACGTAGTCAATCAAATCAGGCGTAACTGGCTGAACCTGTCGCCTGTAAAAACACTTCAACCTGGAAAGGGAATTTTAAAATTGGCTGCGCTTTTTAAGCAAACTGTTAATTACTGCTGCCTTGCAACTGAAGCATGCTGAGTACCGAATTTTTGTAGCTCCGCCCGATTGGCAGCGATTTTCCCGGAATTTCGACATAATTGGCCGTGAATGCTTCTATGTGCAAAATGGAAACAATATATGATTTATGAATCCTTACAAAATCATCAGCCGGAAGTTTTTCTTCCAGGTTGGTCATACTTGTTTTGGTTACAATTTTCCGTTTGCCGGTAAAAATCTGTACATATTCGCTCAAACCTTCCACATAAAGAATTTCGCTCAGGTTCACTTTCAGCACTTTTTTATTCTCTTTTACATAAATAAAAGGTTCCTCTCCATTCGAAATTTCACTAACAGCCGGGGTCGGCGCATATTCATCTTCCATCAACTGATAATATTTATTCACTGATTTCAGAAACCGGTCGAATGCAATTGGTTTCAGTAAAAAATCAACCACATCGAGTTCAAACCCTTCGAGTGCGTATTCCCGATGGGCCGTTGTTACAATAACTTTAGGCCTGTTTTTCAGTATCTTCAGCAATTCGAATCCGGTAAGCTGGGGAAGCTGGACATCCATAAACATTAAATCCACCTTTTCGTCACGCAATTTCTGGAGTGCTTTCATGGCATCGCAGCATTCTCCGACAATTTCAAAGTTTTCAAGTTTCGAGATATGGGAACGCAGTAATTCCCGCGCAAGTGGTTCGTCATCAATCACCAGGCATCTTGTTTTCATGTTGCGGCTTTGTTTGTTATACAAATTACGAACGTGCAGTTGCATTGGCTAATTGCAACAAAACACTCCCGTAGCTGGCATAAGTTTGTTTTCTGTTCTGTTTTATAAGTATAAATTTCCGTTTTCTGTTACACTGTTTCCAGGTTTTTCTGTTTCTGCTCCGTTTTTTTTTATGAACTTAATTAATACTTTTTAAAGACTACGTTAACGATGGTTTCGTTACAATATTTCAGTTTTTTAACATACGTTAAATTGTGATTCTGAAATGCTAAAAAAATAAAAGGCCTTCCGTCCTCTGACGAAAGGCCTGTTTTTCATATTTCTATGAAAAAAATTGCGCTGTTTAACACTAATTCTCTAATTTAAAAACTTGCCTGGTAATCTTCTTTAATCAGCTTCGGGAAGTAGCAGGCAATTAAACCCAGCAGTTCATCTTCCGATTTTTTGTCCTGACAAATTACCCGCTGTGAAAAATAGTTGAAGCGTTCCAGTTTTGCATCAATTTCTTCTTTTGGCAATTGCTGGTATTGGGCTTCGACTTTTTTCACACCGAAAACACCTTTGTTACAATTATACTGAACTTCGAACTCGTCGGTACGGACAATAAATTTTGAACAATCTTCGGTTTTTACAACACCGATTTTTACCGGATTCGATGTATTGTCATACATTAAATCGTACGTTTTTACTGCTTCGTTATTGACCATCATCGGGGTATTAGCCACTGTAATGGAATAATTACCAAATTCGGTAAGTGAGTTTCCGGTCAGTGCCTGACCAGTTTTGATTTTTGCAGAAGCTCCAAGGCTGAGGAGGGCAACACAGACTGTTAAAATAAAAAGTTTTGTTTTCATGACATTTATTGTTTATCGTTTTACTGTACCAAATGTAGATCAATACTTATTGTGGTTTATTTTTTTTCAATATCCGGCTGATTAACGGGTGTCAACGGTGCCTGATAACCTGCAAAGCAGGATTAAGCCGGTTTGCAGAAGATTTTTACCAGTTGAACGATCAATGCGCGCATTCGCAGATAAAAAATACCTGTTTGCCTTTTATTCTCTCAATTTCCGGTTTTTAAACTTGCTGAAAACAGCCAACCGTGGTTGTTGGATAATTTCTATTTTTATGCACTGAAACTAAATCAAAAACATCTATGAAGTGCTCCAGGATTCTAATTTCGCTGCTGGTTTTAATAATTTCCCTTGGTTATTCCTGCCAACAAAAATCACCCGATTTGATAAAATATGTCGATCCGCTGATTGGAACAGCACTTGCCACCACCAAATCAGTCAGGCTGAAACCGGGCGACCGCGTTAACAACGGACAAACCATTCCGGCAGTCACTGCACCATTTGGAATGACCCAATGGACACCACAAACCCAGCCTACCGAAAAAAAATGTGTTGCCCCATTTTATTTCGGCACCACCTACATCCAGGGATTTCGCGCAACACATTGGTTAAGCGGCTCCTGCACACAGGATTATGGCTCATTTACGGTGTACCCCATGAATTTTGACAACCGTTTCAGGTTGATGCCCAACCAGCGGAATACTGATTACCTGATGAACAATGATACCCTGTCGCCAGCATACTTAACCACGATGTTTACCGAAACGGGTATTCTCTCGGAAGTTACCGCCACGAAACGATCGGGCTTTTTCCGCTTCTCCTGGATTGATGCAATTGAACCGACCATCATTTTCGACATCAATAGCGACGAAGGCGAAGGCTATATAAAAATCGACACAGTAAACCAGGAAGTTATTGGCTTCAATCCGGTACACAGAATTTATGCCGGCAGTGGAAAACCTGCCGGAATTTCGGGGTATTTTGTGGCAAAATTCAGTCAGAAAATTATCAAAACCGGTATTTATCGCGGAACCGATTTTACAGTGGGCGCTGTTGAACAGAACAAAGGCGAAAACATTGGAGGCTATGTAACTTTTGCTACAAAAAGCGATGCCGTGATCCTGATGAAAATCGGCACATCATTCACCAGTATTGAAAATGCGCGCAAAAACCTGGAGGCCGAAATCCCGGATTGGAACTTTAATAAAACAAAAGCTGAATTAGAAAATTCCTGGAATGAATATCTGGGAAAAATTGAGTTGGTGAATGCCCCTGAAGATGATAAAATCAAGTTTTACACAGCCCTGTACCATGCGCTGATTCACCCGCGGTTATTCAGCGATGTAAACGGCGAATACCCGCGTTTTGCCGGAAATGGTGAAATTGAGAAAGCCGAAGGGTTTGATTATTACGATGACTTTTCGAACTGGGATATTTACCGTGCTCAAATGCCTTTGCTGAGTATTATTGCGCCAAAAGAGTACAACGACATGGTAAAATCGCTGGTTGTAAAAGCTGAACAGGGTGGCTGGCTGCCCATTTTCCCGATGTGGAACAGCTACACTTCGGCCATGATTGGCGACCACAGTGCTTCCATCATCGCCGATGCTGCCATGAAAGGTTTTGATTTTGATCTCGAAAAAGCCTACCAATACATGCGTAAAAATGCTTTTGAGATTCCGTCCGATTCAAGTGAATACGAAGACGGGAAAGGAAGACGGGCGCTTGCGAGCTATTTAAAATATGGTTACATACCACTGGAAGATGAGGTTTTACAGGCCTTTCATAAACACGAGCAGGTCTCGCGAACGCTTGAATATGCTTACAACGATTGGGCCATTGCACAGGTGGCCAAAAAGCTGAATAAAACCGACGATTACAATGAACTGATGGCCCGTTCGCAAAACTACCAGCATGTTTTTGACCCTCAAAAAGGCTGGGTTTGCGGGCGTTTTGCCGATGGCACTTTTACCGAAGATTTCAGCCCTACAGAACACCTTTCCTATATTACTGAAGGCACCCCAAAACATTACACATTCTATGTTCCGCACGATGTTACCGGCTTAATGGAACTAATGAGCGGAAAAGAAAAATTTGCAGCCCAACTCGATACGATGATCGACCGGCATGAATACTGGCATGGAAATGAACCCAGCCACCAGATTCCCTATCTTTTTAATTATGTGGGCAATTGGAAAAAAACTCAGGAAACTGTAAAATACTTGCTGAAAACCGAATATGGATTGGGACCCGGTGGAATTTCGGGCAATGATGACGCCGGGCAAATGTCGGCCTGGTATGTTTTCGGGGCAATGGGATTTTACCCGGTTTGCCCGGGCAGCAACGAGTACCAGTTATCGTCCCCACTGTATGAAAAATTGATTCTTCACCTCGATAAAAAATATTATCCCGGCGGCACTTTCGAACTTACCACCACGCCAGGCTGCAGTTGTACCTCATTTGCCAAAGTAACGCTGAACGGGAAGGAAATTCAGCCAGTTATAACACACGAAGATTTGCAAAAGGGAGGAAGGCTTGATTTTTCAGCAGGGAATTAACCGGCTAAAATGCACCCAAAAGTTGGCAAGGTTTCTGTAACTTTGACCA
>JAJUGS010000258.1 GCA_029265875.1 Prolixibacteraceae bacterium | reverse complement strand
GGTAGTATAAAAAAGATTGTGTAAACACTCATAAATGCAATTAGATAATGCTGCCCTGCGAAATGAAGCGTAGGCGTAGCCGGAGCGAAATGTAGCAGGGCAGCATTATCTTTGTTTAACTTTTAACAATAATAATTATGAGTGCAAAAGAAGCCATTTCAAAAGATTTTTTTAAGCAATTTAAGAACAAAGAGGAATTTCATTCCTTTTTCAACGACCTTTTTAAGCAAGGGGTCGAAGAAATGCTAAGAGCCGAACTGGATGCGTACCTCGGCTATGAAAAGCACAGCAAAGAAGGCTACGGTACAGGTAACAGCCGCAATGGCTCGTACAGCAAAAAAATAAAAACAGAAAATCTTGGCGAGGTATTGCTTAATATCCCCCGGGACCGTAACAGCGAGTTTGAACCCCAATTAATCCCCAAAGGCCAACGCATGAGCGATAAACTGGAAGAAGCCATTACAGGCATGTACAGCCGGGGCATGACAACATCCGATATTAGCGCACAGGTAAAAGAAATTTATGGCCTGGATGTTAGCGAAGGCACTATATCCAATGTTACCAACCGTATTATAGAACACGTAAAAGAATGGCAATCCAGACCTTTAGAACAGGTATATTTAACCGTTTGGATGGATGGGATAATGCTTAAAATTAAACAAAACGGGAAGTATGTCAACAAATGCGTTTACATTGTAATTGGGCTTAAAAATGATGGTTTAAAAGAGGTTTTGGGCATGTGGCTGGCCGAAACCGAATCAGCCGCATTTTGGCTCTCCGTGTTAACCGACCTCAAGGCCCGTGGCGTGGAAGATATACTCATTGCCTGTACTGACAACCTCACCGGGTTTACCCAAGCCATCAAAGGCGCATTCCCCAATGCAGTAACACAACTCTGTATTGTACATCAAATCCGTAATAGCTGCAAGTTTGTAGTGTGGAAGGACAGAAAAGAATTTTGTGCCGACCTGAAAAATATTTATGCTGCCCCTACCATCGAAGCGGCTGAAAAAGCCCTCGTTGCAATGGATTTAAAATGGAGCACAAAATATAAATATGCCATACAATCCTGGCAAAATAACTGGGAAAACCTGACCCAGTTCTTTAATTACCCCATCGAAATCAGGAAAATAATTTACACCACCAATACCATTGAAAACTTAAACCGTGGAATACGAAAATATACAAAAACTAAGGTTCAATTTATTGACGATAACGCAGCTTTAAAAGCTGTATATCTGTCAATTAAAAATATTGAAGAAAAATGGAACATGCCTATCCAAAATTGGGGTATAATACTTCACCAATTTTTGACTATTTTTGGAAACAGATGTAAAATTAATTAAAAATCAAATATTTGTGTTTACACAAAATATTTTATACTCTCGAACGGGCCCACGAACAGTTTTTTGCAAAAATGAAATCAAACTATCCCGATCTTACACCCGGCGACTTACGTTTGTGCGCGTACCTCCACATGAACCTTTCATCAAAGGAAATTGCACCATTATTGGGAATTTCAGTTCGTGGCGTTGAAAATCACCGGTACCGGCTCCGCAAAAAAATGAACCTCGAACACGACGATAGTCTTGCTCACGTAATCAACAGCATTTAATTAATTTTCGGCAACAGTTTCAGTACGGTTCCCGGGTCGTTTAAAACCACGTAAATTGCTCCATCCGGCCCTGTTTGAACATCGCGCACACGTCCCTGCCCTTTCAGAATCACTTCTTCATGGGTCACTTTGTCACCTTCAATATCCAACAATCTTACTTCTTCATATTTCAATGCGCCAACAAGCAATTTGTTTTTCCATTTTTTAAACAAGTCGCCGGTGTAAAAATCGAGACCACAAACCGCAATCGAAGGGCGCCAATACAGGTTGGGCTGTTCCATCCCCTGCTGATGAGTGAGTTCGGTAATAATGGACCCGTCATAGTTAATGCCATACGAAATTACCGGCCAGCCATAGTTCTTCCCTGATTTTATCAAGTTAAGTTCGTCGCCACCCATCGGGCCGTGTTCGGTAGCCCATACCTCATCTGTTTCAGGATGGATAGCAATTCCCTGAATATTCCGGTTCCCGAATGAAAATATTGATTTAATCGCTTTCGGGTCATTTATAAATGGGTTATCATCCGGAATCGACCCATCTTTGTTGATCCTGTGCATTTTACCATTTGGCAGTGAAATATTTTGTGCATCTTCCTTGATTCCCCGTTCGCCAATGGCAAAATATAAATATCCTTTTTTGTCGAAAACAATGCGGCAACCGTAATGATGACGGGTGGTTTTATACATTTCATGAGGCGCTTCAAACAATACCTGTTCATCGGTCCAGGTATTATCCACAATTTTCCCGCGAACGATTTTGGTCATGGCTCCCGGCCGGTCTTCACCTTTTTTCGGCTTGTCGGGTACATGGCTGAAGGCAAGATAAATCCAGCCATTTTCATTGTAATTTGGGTCAACTGCCACATCGAGCAAACCCCCCTGACCTTCGTTTAAAACTTTTGGGATGTTTTTAACCGGCTCTGACAAAAGCTTTCCTTTGGAAACCACCCTCAGCCTGCCTGGTTTCTCGGTTATCAAAGCAGTTGAAGGATCCAAAAAATCAATGGCCCACGGAACATCAAGCCCTTCGGCAAAAACTTCCACATTCAATTTATAATCAAGCGTTTCGAACTCTTTTACCAAAGCAGGTTTAACTGCACCCCCATTTTTTTCTGCCTCGTTCACATATTTTATAATGGCAGCGATTTCCTCATCTTTCAACATTTCGCCAAACGATGGCATTCCGAGGTGGGGAATCCCGAATTTTACATTTCTGATTTTATAATTATCAGCAGCCCCATACTGCCAGATTCCATCCACCAGGCTGCCGCTGTTTCCCCCTTTTAAATCGGCGCCATGACAAGTTGCACAATATTGCTGGTATAAGGCGGCACCATCGGGTTGTGAGCAGGCACTCCAACTTAATAACAATACCACTGATAGTAAGGATACAGTTTTCGTTTTGTTGATTATTTTTCTCATTAAAACCTAATTTAGCTTGTTCAAGTCATACTTATAAAAAACTGAACCGCCAAAATGTTCAGCAAATAGTCAAAATCAGTTTTTTTGAATCACAATCTTTTCTGATTCAATAATACCTGACTTATTTTTCAGAATGGCAAAAAACACACCCGATGTCAGCTTTCCGGCATCAACAATAAAAACAGGCTCGCTGATATGATCAATCTGACTGATTTTGTTTCCCTCCAATCCTAATAGTTCCAATGTAAAATCATCCTGGTTGAAATTACTGATTTCGACCCTGAAAGTTCCGTTTGATGGATTCGGGAAGATCTTCATCCCCTTTTCCTTTTGTTGCAATTCACCGGTGGCGGTTGTTCTTTCAACCATGATATACATGGCATTAACAGGCAAATCAATTTTTATAAATTCCCCCTCATCAGCAATATTCACTGTTGATTTTGCATATCCGGCAGCATCAAGCAACGAGGCCAGGTTCAAACCCTTGTTTTTTATTTTCACAGTTGCCATTGTATTGGCACACTTCCAGGGCATCCGTCCGGTATTTTCAATTTTATATCCCGAAATTGTTTTCCCGTTCAGTTCAAAAGCAGCTGCAGTTTCTGTCCAGGCTGTTGGCTGGTAAACAGTTCCCGCCTGGATCAAGATTTTAGATGATTCAGCCACTGGCTTACCATCCATGGCAACTACGTTCAAAGTCAGATAATCATTGGTGGTTTCAATGATTACTTCGCCCAGGTTAAAAGTTTGCCTGCTATTTACAAAACCACACACACCCTTTGCTGATGGAGCATTAACCATACAAATCCCGTTTTTGTAGTCCCATTCAATCTGGTTGTTTACTGATTTTATCATTTTGTTCTGGTAATCGATATAATCGTTAATGTTGGGAGAAATAACAGAACCTGAGATTACTGTATCATAAACTACTTCGATTTTGCCCGTGAGGTGAGCCAGCGGAGAAACAGCAGTTTCCCTTGAAGGGTTGATATTACTGTAACTGTCGCGGTTGGGATCAAAACTGTTTTCCTCACTGATAAGTGGCATTTTCCGTTCATAAATCGAAGCCAGTGTTCTTTCCTCGTGCACCATTGTGTTTCCTTCGCTGATCATTCCTTTTCTGAAAATCAGTGCATTTGCCGGAAACATGGCAAGCTGCCCGGGTGTTGAAATAGTCCAGCGGTACATCGGGTGTTGCCCGCCCGGCAAATTTGCCCATGTGTAATAGGGGTTTGCATCGAAAGCCGTGGAAGTTGGTGAGAACCAGTAATAAGAATCGACACCGGTGAGCGACATAAATGCTGCAACAAGAAAAGGGCCTTCGGCCTGGTATTTATGGGGAAGATTCCAGGCGCTTTCAGTCACCAGCATTGGGTGAGCGGCTACCTGTTTTATGTTTACCGGGAGTTTGTGCGGTTCAAAAAGTACCGATTTTCCCTCATAGTAATCGCCCGGGTCGATGCGCCAGCCTGCATTCGGGCCTACATGGCCCGGATCATAATAGCGGTTTACGGCAATCACTTCGCAGGCTGCATTTGTATATCTTTCGGCATCGAACAGCAAATTGGCATCGGCAGTTTTCCAGTTGTTGGCATTAATCAGTTGTTTGCAGCCAAGAGCCCGGTAATAATCGTGCATTTCGGCATAAAAATTCCGCTGTGTTTCGGTCAGAAACTGAATCTGATCACTCAATCGTTTGGCTTTCCCTCCCGATTGTGGCTGGGTGGCATCCCATATATTATAAAGCCCCAGTTCTCCTGCGGCCCAGTTATCCTTGCTTTCGGATACATTCGACCACGCTGTTTTAACCGCTGCCGGCGATCCGTATTTTGCCACTGCCCACTGGTAATATTTCTGCCTGACAATGTACATAAAACCTTCTTTCATCGAAGATACTGTCCACCAAAACAGGCCGTCTTCGTTTTTTACCTGGATGAGTGCCACTGCCGGATCATCTTTTAATGCAATTCCCGTAAACGGATTTTTTTCGGTATATAAATATTTTACCCACTGTTTATAGGCATTTTTTAAGGTATCGCTGAAATACATCACGCCCCATAAATCGTCATTCCCGGTATAACCGGGGATCCCCCACCCTGAAAGCTGAGGTTCTCCCATGTGACCGAAATTTGCCCAGAAAGGCGAGATGGTTGAATATATCCCTTCCTTCTTCATGGCAGCCACCATGCGCCAAATAGCCGTTACATCCGTCTTATCAACATCATTGATATTGGCTCCTGTTGGATTAATACTTCCATGATAACGGATCATGTTTACTCCCATTTTAGCCAGAAACCTTGCAAATTTTGCCAGGTCGGCATCGCTCATGCTTTTGGTACCGTCGCCCCCATTAATACTCCAGAACCTGACCGGATTTCCGTTTTCATCCTGAAAAGAGTTGCCATCAGCCGAAAGCTGGATAAAACCGTTCTCGCCGGCTGTTTTTTCATTCAGATATCGCAGATCGAGCAGCGCATTATCGGTAAACTTATCTGACGGATAAGCAAAACTCCATCCGTTTTTTGGCAACTGTGCAAAGTTGGCCAACACCAAAAAAAACAGTAAAACTGAAACACCCAATTTTTTCATCATTTTATTCATTTTTCCCTCCCACTTTGATCTCTTTCACCGGAATATTGCCATAAGCCACATCCAGACTTGCTTTTCCATCTTTATAAGTCACCGTACCGAAACCGAAACCGGTTGCCAGGAACGAGGTAAAGTTGCCAATTCTTGAATCAACATACAAAACCTGATCCACCGCATCGTACCGCACACCGGTCAGTCCCTGCAGCAATCC
>JAJUGS010000380.1 GCA_029265875.1 Prolixibacteraceae bacterium | reverse complement strand
ATGTAACCGGCTGACATGCCTTCAGCATCGCCAATGGCCCCCATCACTTTAGGCAATACAGCACCTCCCATAATTGCCATTACAATAAACGATGAGGCGATTTTTGACTTTTCACCCAAACCGAAAATACCGAGAGAAAAAATAGTCGGGAACATAATCGACATGAAAAAGAAGCTGAGGAAAACCGAAATTACGGAAATCCAGCCAAGGTTGGCTACCACCATAAACATCAGGATTACATTGATAAATGCGTAAAGTCCGAGCATATAATGTGCTTTGGTAACACGCAAAATAAATGAGCCTGTAAACCTTCCCAGCAAAAACAACGGAAATGCCAGGAGCGACATCAGCGATGTGGCCCCCTTTTCGGTGAGAAAAAATGAGCCGTCACGCAAAATCGAACCGCTTTCACCACCAATCAGCCAGCTCGCTTGCATACCTTCGCTGATGGAAGGAACCTCTTCGACCATGTAATTGATAAAAAAACTGAAAATTCCGGCTTGCGCTGCCACATATAAAAACTGAGCAATGGTGGCCCCGGTAAAATGCGGTGCCGACCAGATACTGTTTTTGTGAATCAGATTACTCCGTTTGTAGGCGATAAAAGCAACCGACACCAGGCCGGCAACAGTTGTGACAATGTAAAAAATCCGTGTAAGCATTTTATTCAAATCAACCATTGCTTCGGGATTGGCAAGTGTTTCGCGGTCCATGTAAAATACCTGTACAAAAAACCTGACAATCATTCCAAATGCAAAACTGAATAAAATGGCCATCACATATAAAAGTATCGTCGATAATTTGCTTTGTTTCCCAAAAACATCAGCTTTATTATCGTTTCCGCCATGGTTGTTCATATCTTCCGTAACATCGGGCATTTTGCTTTTCAGAAACAAAACAATCAGCACACCAATTATCACAGCCAGCGCCACATAAGGAATCCACATGGTTTGATGGGCAATTTCGGCATTTTGCTGGGCGGTAAGCGAATCGTCGGTATGGTAAAAATAAATGCCTCCGATAAACGGCGCAATCGGCCAGCCAATGGCGTTAAACGACTGTGCCAGGTTGATGCGCGAGGCGGCATATTTCGGGTTTCCAAGAACTGTTGTATAGGGATTTGCAACAGTTTCGAGAAACGAAAAACCCATGGCCACCAGGCAAACACCCAGTAAAACAGCCCAGAAACCGTCTATTTTGGTGGCAGGGTAAAACCACAAACATCCGAGTGCAGCCAGGCTCAGCCCCAGGATAATCCCCCACTTGTAACCCAGTTTATGAATAAACCACCCTGCAGGCAAGGCCATAAAAAAGTAGCCCAGATAATGCGAGAACTGAACATTGGCCGAATCGGCTTTAGTAAGGTGGTAATAATCCTGAAAGTGTTTGTCCATTGTGTCAATCAGGCTGTTACCCACAGCCCAGAGTGTAAAAAGCAGGGCAACAAGAAAAAAGATAAATGTGTGGTTACGTCCGTCTTCGGTGGTAAACAGACCTTTTCTGGTTTTACTCATTTCAGTTCGTTTAATTTGATTGTTACTGGTTTTAAAAAGTTCAGGCCCCTAAGATAAAACAACCCTTTATTATGCAAAACAGACTGGCAGTTTTTATTTGTGGAAATTTTAACCCGTTTTTATTTTTAAGGAATAGTTGGCTTAACAAAAATGGACTGACGAAAGTAATTGTAAATCAAAATTAACAGCAGGAAAATTATTGAAAATGCGGTTTAAAACTTCATTATTTAAACTCATGCTAAATCACTGCAACGCTTTGTAAATATTAGTTTTTGGTTCTATTTTAGGGGCGAAAACTAAAAATAATAAAACCATGATTCTGAGAACAATCATTCTGTATTCAATCTTACTATTGAGCTGTACGTTTATATCGGCTCAAACGCCCACAAAATGGCGTGGCCCCAATGGAAATGGCGTTTACAACGAAACCGGGCTTTTAAAAAAATGGCCCGCCGGCGGACCTCAGATAATCTGGCATTTCGATAAACTCGGAATAGGCTATTCATCGCCTGTAATTGATAACAACCTGATTTATTTATCAGGAATGGAAGGAACCACCGGCTATATATATGTGCTTACCACCGATGGAAAACTGAAATGGAAAGCACCCTATGCAACTGAATTTTCAGAAAGTTACCCCGGTGCGCGTTCAACTCCGGTAATAGCCGGCGATTTATTATATATGTATTCTGGTCTGGGCGAACTTGTTTGCATGAATACAGTTGATGGAAAAATTAACTGGAAAAAAAACATCCTCAAGGAATTCGATGCCGAAAACATCAGCTGGGGAGTAACCGAAACTGTACTGATTGATGGCGACATTGTTTATGTAACACCCGGCGGAAAGAAAAACAATGTAGTTGCACTAAACCGGAAAACGGGGAACCTTGTATGGTCCTCGCCTGCGAAAGGCACTCTTTCGGCATACTGCACTCCGCTGCTCATTACCCTGCCCGCAAGAAAGCTGTTGGTAACCATGGTCGAAGGAAATATTAT